>CAZQLZ010000042.1:0-5006 GCA_964594265.1 uncultured bacterium | reverse complement strand
TATTCTTTCAAGCTCCTCAAACTCTGTTTCTGCCGGCGAAAGGGAAGAAGTTGTTTTTGGTCTCTTCCTGCTGAGATTAGGCTCTCTCGTTGATATATTCGGCGTATAAGCCAAGTTTGAGAGCTCCATAA
Organism: uncultured bacterium; assembly: GCA_964594265.1. Taxonomy (GTDB): domain Bacteria; phylum Aquificota; class Aquificia; order Desulfurobacteriales; family Desulfurobacteriaceae; genus Phorcysia. Next base: position 4,875 of record CAZQLZ010000042.1, on the reverse strand, counting down.
GGGTAGATACTGCCTCTTTGAAATCTGAGCCTGTATATCGGCGATAGAGGTCAATCCAGTCTCCTCCCTCATCAGTTCCAAAGTCGTGCCACAACCACTTGCCGTTTTTGTATTGAATGCTTACAGAGGCCTCTTTTTCTCCTCTCCAGACAGCTTTGGCCATTATTTGGTTGCCTACCTGCTTGTAAGGAATGCCAAGGTATGAGAGGACTTTTTCGGGTGGAAGCTGTTTAATTTCGTCAAGGATTTCACGGGATATAGGCATTTCTACCTCTGATTGGGACTCAACTCCTCCTTTTGAGTCTTTAGTTTCTCCAGCTTTGCGTTTATCTTCATCAACTCCCGCTCTTTCTCTTAGAGCTCTATCTCCTTCCTCCTTAAACTCCCTACTTCCTCGCTTAGGAGCTCCTTCTGCCTCTATAAGGTGCTTATCTCCCGACGGAGCTCCTGCTCCCTCTTTCGGAGCTCCCTCTCCTTCAGCTGGAACTCCCTTTCTTTCCGACGGAACTCCTCCTCTAAGAGGTTCACTTTCTCTGAGAGCTCTCTCAACGTGCTCAAATTCTTCTTCAAATCGTCCAAGCTCACGTTCAAGCTCCCTTAAAGCGTTCAGGTGAAGCTGGAAAGTAGCCTTCATCTTTTTATCAAGCCTAACGGCTATAAAGCCTCTGTAAGGGTGGTTAAAGACGGCATAAAAACGGTCTCTTTTGAGAAGTTTCCCACTTGGAGAGAGCTCTCCAGCTTTGTATTCTTTTATCTTCACTCCTCTAAGCTCAAGTAGTTCAATAGCTCCATCCAAGCATCCCTTCCCTATTAGCTCTGCCGCCTCTTTAACGGTTCGCCTGATGTATTCCTTGAAGCTCCTCTCCGGTGCAAAGAGCTCTATCGGGTGTTTCCAGTCCTCTGTGGCTATGTTCCTGCTAAAGTTTTTGGCTACCTCCCGCTCTCTCTCATTTAGAAAGGGTTGGAGCTCCCTTACAACAGCTCTCTTTAGTTCAAAGAATTCCTTACGGGATAAGTGCCTTAGCCTTCCATCTGGGTCTGCACTCTCTATAATGTGAACGGCCGTTCCGTGCTCTTCTTGGTGAACTACGAAGAGGTGACAACGGTAAGGGTCGCTAAAGAGGTTCTCCAATCTGTCAAGGACCTTCTCTATTTCCCTCTCTGTTAGGTGGTGGCCAAAGGAAACTACATAATGCTGGGTCTTGGAGCTCCCTTGATGGAGTAGCAGGTGGCGGTTGAATTCCTTCGCAAGCTCTTTTCCAAGCTCTGTGGAGAGCTCTCCGTCTAAGACAAGGGATAGAGGGCTGGGAATGTCCGTCCTAACCGCTACTGCGTGCTTTAGTGCGTAGAGAGCTCTACCCGCTCCGTCTCCCTGCCTATTGGAGACTCTCTTTAGTATGGCCACCTCTTTCCTCTGATAGTTTGAGTTTTAGGTCTTGGATGAGAGAGAGGGTCTCTACTGCCAAATCCAAAAGAACCTTCCTCTCTTTCGCCGGCAATCTTTTTATGTTTAACGCTCTGGCTACTTGATTGATGTTTGAGCCGATTTTCCCTAACTCTCCGTGAAGTTCCCTGTAAGCCTTGCACTTCTTAAGACAGTTGGTATGTATTCTCTGGAGCTCCTTAACCAGCTCTTGCTCTCTATTCAGGTAGTCCAGAAGGATTAGGTAGAGAAACTCCGATTTTGGTATGTCTCCTCTCAGTCTCTCAATCTCTTCAAACTGCTTATCCGTTAGCCTTACAGTTATCCTCTTTTCCCTTGCCATCTCAACCTCAAAATTAAGGGGGTGCAGGGGGACAATGTCCCCCTGCCAAGCTCGCACAAGCGTCAGCGAAGTGCGAGCTTGCCTTATCAAATCTCCTCTTTCAACTCCAAAATCGGATATGCAATTTTTTAAGCTACATATGTTAAAACTTATTAATAGAGCTGGTAATTATAGATGTCAATGTGTAGAATATATTCGGCTTTATGATTCCTCTTGGAGGGTAGAATATGAGAACTAAGGAATTGGCTAAAATACTTGCTGAAAAAGGTCTTACACCTGAACAGGTTGCAAAATTAGTAGAGAGATATGAAAAGCAAAAGGAAAGAGCTAAAGAATACCAAAGGCAAAAATACTACAAGGTCTCAATAGCAGTTCCAAAAGAGAAAGTAGATGTGATTTCAAAACAACTTGGAATACCTAAAGATTTGGTAAAAAAATATCTTGCAGGGATTAAAGCAGTTAGTTCCGTCCCTGAAGATGTTAGACGTAGAATAAAGGAGTTTTTGAAGTGAGAATGAACCTTAAACCTGCAACTCCAGAAGAGATAGAGTTCTACGAGAAAGTCCTCTATCCCGCTCAGGATAAGATACTGAACGCCATTGGTGAGGTATTCGGGGATGCTTTCTACCTAACAGGTGGAACGGCTCTCTCAAGGTTCTACTTCCACCACAGATTATCCGAGGACCTTGACCTGTTCACGGAAACTGAAAACATAAAAACAGCTATCCCAAGAATAGTTAAGACCTTAGAAAGCTTAGGATATGAAGTCGTAGTAAAAGCAATGTCTGTTACTTTTGGCAGGCTTTTTGTATCTCTGGAGGGTGGGGAAAAGCTGAAAATAGACCTTGTAGCGGATTATCCTCTTGAAAAGCCGAAAGCTGTAAGGAATTTCTACGTTGACACAATCAACAACATAGCTGTCAATAAAATCGTGGCTTTTGAGGACAGAGCAGAGCTCAAGGACCTGGTTGACCTCTACTTCCTTGTGAAGGATGGAGGAATCAATTTAGAGGATATCCTTGAGCTTGCAGATAGAAAGAGAGTTCCCGTTCCCTACGAGGAGCTCCTTGCCATTAACAGCATAGGACTAACGGGAAGCGTTTTACTCTTGAAAGAAGTGGAAGCTAAGGACCTTGAAAACTTCCTTGAAGAGCTCAAGAGAACCCTTGAGAAGAACGTTAAAAAAAAAGTCCAAGAATCCAAAAAGAAGATGAGGGAGATAATACAGAGCCTCCTGTGGGACCATCCCTTTAAGGAAAGGGAAATAACTCCGAAAACAATCCCTCTCCTTAAAAGGAGAGCTAAAAAATTGCCTCTCCCGGAAAGATTAGCCTTGAAGGAAATCGGAATTGTGTAGGAAACGGCAACGAGAAGAGAAAGATAGAGCTCCATAGTTAGCTTCCTCAGACATTTAGAATTTCATTTCATTCTAAAATTCCGTATGAACGGCTATATATATAAAGACTCTTAGTTTTTCTTTTGGGTGGGTAGGGGCGGGGTAACGGTGTAACCTACTAAAGTAGGGGAGGGATTATATCAATGAAATGCAACACTCAAATTTCACGATAACGAGCTCAAGTTTTATACATCAATTTCATTCTAAAAAGCCAATGGACGTAACTTGCAAGTTCTTTCTTTCTCTTCGCTGGCTGGTCGGCTATCTGTTAGCAAATCTGTTAAAGCTCTATTACCGGTAATTATAGAGATAAGCGTATATATATACGCTTATCTGTTAAAGTGCCTCAAGGCTAAGTGAGACAACTTCTTCAGGATTTTTTCTTGCTTGAAAGGACACAAATAGGTATACCTAACTTGTTTGAAAGGACACAAAAACTTGTTTGAAAGGACACAAAAAATATCGTCTTTTTATCTCCCTTTTAAAAGAATAAAAATTAAGGAAGCCTTACTAATCAGCTCAAGGCTAACCATTGAAAACCAACATTTAACCCTTTGATATAATCCGTAAAAGACACTAAAGGAGCGTGCTATGAAGAAGGACACAAAACTTAAAGTGGATTTTAACTTGCTCCAGAGTGGGACTTGGGTTCTTGAAAAGAAAGGAAATCAAAGAATTCACTACTTTGAGAAAGAGGTAAACGGTGGGAAGATTGTTATCTACAATCCTTTAGATGTTCCAAGTCCTTTTGACAGTAAGGTTTTAGATTATCTAATGAAGGCCTCCCAAGAAAACAACTGGACCCAAACTGTTATCCTTCCAACAATTTCCCAAATCATAAAGGACTTGGGACTGACAAAGAAAAAGGCAAGTGTTGAAAGAGTTAAACGGGCTCTCAAAATCTTAAAAAACACTCATATTGAATTCCACAATTGCTTTATAGACAATGGCGTTCTCGAACATTTTGAAGAGGGCAACTGGGAACTGGTGAGCATAGGAATTCTTGAGGAATACGGTTTTCGTAAAGTTAAAGGTAGAGGCAACCCTGTTAGGCTTAAAGTCCGATTTACAAATAGCTTCATATCCCTTTGTCGTTATTCCCTTGGCTACAAACTTATCCCTTATACTCCAATACAGGGATTAAGGGACACCGCCTATGCTCTCTATAAATGGGCTTGGCGTTGGTTTAACAACGGAAAAGGCTACGGCGAACGGTGGATAGGAAACGGAAAGTCTCTTGTGAAATGGTATAAGAATGAGCTTAACTCCACAGGAAGCTACAAATACCCTTCCGAAGTCCTACGTCGTGTAAAAAGTGCCATTGAACAGCTTAACAAAAACGAAGAAGTGCCTTTCTACCTTCAGCTTAAACAAGAGGATGGCAACTACAAGATTGAAATTTACCGGAAGGACCAGTGCACTCTGAAAAGGGAAATTCCCTTTGACAAGCTCCCTAACTTCCTCAGAAAGGCCGTTATCAAGCTCATAGAGAGAAAAAAATACATCAAAGAACCTTATGCCTTGGCTCGTTCAATGAGCTGGAAAGAGCTTGAAGAGCTCCTTAAAAAGGTCGTGCTGATTTCCATACCCAAAGACACTTGGGAAACTTTCCAGTTTCTCCTTAGTGCCTCTAAGAACGAAACTGAAAAGCAGGACATCAATCAAACTATACTGGCAACGGCAGAAGAAAACTCGGAAGTAGTTGTAGCTATT
>CAZQLZ010000041.1:0-4900 GCA_964594265.1 uncultured bacterium | reverse complement strand
TTGATAACAGCGTACATTTCAAGAACCTCCCTACATGGTTAAAGTGAGGAGTTAATTTATATGCAATATGGATAATCTGGTCAAGCGTTAACGGAAAATATCCCTGAATTTAGCGAAGGCCTCCTCAAGGGCTGTTAAGTTACGAACTCCTCCTTGTGCTAAGTCCGGCCTTCCGCCTCCTCTACCCTCTAGGAGGGGCGCTACCTGATTGATGATTTCTTTTGCGTTGTACTTAGAAGTAAGGTCTTTACTTAGGGCGATTAATAGGCCGGCTTTTCCATCCTTAATTCCGACGAGCATAACGGCAGAAGTTCCTGCCTTGTTTCTGATTACGTCTGCAATTTCTGCGAGCTCTTTTCCTCCAAAGCCGTCAAGCTTTGCCGTTACGACTTTCACGCCGTTTATGACAGGAGCTCCCTCAACAATACTGCTAATTTCGGCTGTTGCAAGCTTCTTCTTAACCCTCTCAAGCTCCCTCTCCTTCTCTTTGAGCTCCTCCTTTAACTTCTCTACTTTCTGGAGGAGCTGTTCCTCTGGAGACTGGAGGGAGGCTTTGAGCTTAGATAGGAGTTCTTCCTTCTTCCTTACGTAGTTCATTGCCTCTTTACCGACTACTGCCTCTATCCTTCTTGTCCCGGAGGCTACAGACGACTCAGAAACTATCTTGAAAAGACCTATATCTCCACTCCTTTCAGCGTGAGTTCCTCCACAGAGTTCTATACTCACGCCACCGACGTCAACAACCCTGACTATATCGCCGTACTTCTCACCGAAGAGGGCGATAGCGCCCCTTTTTAGCGCCTCATCGTAGGGCATCTCCTCCACTTTAACGGGGTAGTTCTCAAGTATCCAGCCGTAAACGGTGTCCTCTACGGCCTTTAGCTCTTCAAAAGTTGGGGCGTCAAAGTGAGTAAAGTCAAACCTTAACCTATCTGGGAGGACTAAAGAACCTGCCTGTTTAACGTGGCTTCCAAGAACTTCTCTTAGAGCCTTGTGGAGGAGGTGGGTGGCAGTATGGGCCCTCATGATTGCCTTTCTTCTTTCTTCGTTGACTACGGCGTTTACGACGTCTCCTACCCTGACAGTTCCTCTCTTTACCTTAGCCCTGTGGCCTATGAGTTTTTCTGTTACGTGCTGGGTGTCTGTTACATCGCAGGTGCAGTTGCTACTTTCTATTACGCCCGTGTCACCAACCTGACCACCTTTTTCAGCGTAGAAGGGCGTTCTGTCAAGGATTATCTCAACCTCTTCTCCTTCCTTAGCCTCATCTACAAGTTTCCCGTCTTTCAAGATTCCAACAACCTTAGATATGCTCTGCAAGTTTTCGTATCCGATAAACTCGGTTGGAGTTTTTTCAGAGAGCTCCTGAATTTCAGCAGAAACGACCTTCTGAACGCCACCCTTCCAGGCTTTTCTTGCCCTCTCTTTCTGTTCTTTTAGGAGCTCTTCAAACTTTACAGTGTCAACCTTTAAATTCTCGTCGTTTGCAACTTCTAAAATGAGGTCTAAAGGAAATCCAAAAGTATCGTAAAGCCTAAAAACTTCCTCTCCGGGAAGGGTATCTTTTCCTTCTTTCTTTATGTCCTCAATTACCTCCTGAAGGATAAAAAGACCCCTTTCTAAGGTTTTTGTGAACCTTTCTTCCTCCCGTAGGGTTACTTTCTTAATGAGCTCTCTATTTTCAACAATCTCAGGGTAGGCATCTCCCATTATCTCTATAACTTGGTCAACTCCTTCATAGAGGAAAGGCTTTTCTATTCCAAGAAGCCTTCCGTGACGGGAGGCTCTCCTTATGATTCTCCTTAGGACGTAGCCTCTTCCCTCGTTTGAAGGAAGAACGCCGTCTGCAATGAGGAAGGTTAGAGCTCTCAGGTGGTCTGCTATAACTCTCATGGAGGTGTCGCTCTTTTCGTTATTTCTGTAGGGGATTTTTGAGAGCTCTGAAGCCCACTTAACAAGCGGAAAGAGGAGGTCTGTTTCATAGTTACTTGGAACGTTTTGAAGAACGGAAGCTATCCTCTCAAGTCCCATTCCTGTATCTATTGATGGACTCTTTAAAGGCACTAAGTTGCCTTTTTCGTCCCTCTCGTACTGCATAAAGACCAAGTTCCAGATTTCAAGAAACCTGTCACAGTCACACTTCCCTATTCCGCAATTTTCACCGCAGGCAAACTCTTCTCCCCTGTCGTAGTAGATTTCGCTACAGGGACCGCAAGGACCCGTGTCTCCCATTGCCCAGAAGTTGTCCTTTTCTCCCAAGCGGTAGATTTTGTTTTCGGGTATTCCGATGAATTTGTTCCATATCTCAAAGGCCTCATCGTCCTTTTCGTAAACAGAAACAAAGAGCCTTTCTTCCGGGAGTTTAAAAACTTTTGTAACGAGCTCCCACGCAAAGGCTATGGCCTCTTTCTTGAAGTAGTCGCCAAAGGAAAAGTTTCCCAGCATTTCAAAGAAGGTGTGGTGACGGCCGGTCTTTCCAACGTTCTCAAGGTCGTTGTGCTTTCCTCCGGCCCTCATGCACTTTTGACAGGACGTTGCCCTTTTAAAAGGAGGTTTTTCCCTGCCCAAGAAGTAGTCTTTGAACTGAACCATTCCGGCGTTTGTAAAAAGAAGCGTAGGGTCGTTTTTGGGAATGAGGGGAGAGCTCTTTACTCTTACGTGCCCTTTTTCCTCAAAAAACTTTAAAAAAGCTTCCCTTATCTCTTTACCGCTCCACTTTCTCATATCTGCTCCAGACCTCTTTTTTTAAGCTCCAAATCCGCCTGAGAAGATTCCCTCCATCTTAAGCCTAAGGTCGTCTGGCCTTGTTGCGTATTTGAGGGCGTCCTCTTTTGTAATGAGGCCTTTCCTCCAGAGCTCGTATAGGGATTGGTCAAAGGTTTGAGAACCATAGATTTCTCTGCCCTTTTCTATGAATTCTGGAATTTCATCCGTAAGTTCTGGATTCATTATTCTTTCCCTTATAGCGTCGGTTACAATCATAACTTCAACAGCGGGAACTCTTCCTTTACTGTCAGCTCTTGGAATAAGCCTTTGGGAAATTGTAGCCTTTAAAACGGAAGCTAATTGAAACCTTATAGCCTGCTGGTGGTGAGGAGGGAAGAAGGAAATTATCCTGTTTATCGTCTCTTTTGCGTCAAGTGTGTGGAGCGTGGAAAAGACCATGTGACCCGTTTCAGCAGCATCTAAAGCAGTCCTTACGGTTTCTGGATCCCTCATCTCACCAACGAGAATAACGTCTGGGTCTTCACGGAGAGCCGCTCTAAGAGCTGTAAAGAAGTCGTCGGCGTCGTCTCCCACCTCACGCTGGTAGAAAATACATTTTTTGTCCTTGTGTAAATACTCTATCGGGTCCTCAATCGTTATGACAACTCTTGAATCGTGATTGTTGAGCTCTTCAAGCATCGCTGCTAAGGTTGTTGACTTACCTGAACCTGTAGCCCCAGTTACAAGAACAAGTCCCCTCTGGTAGAGGGCTATCCTCTTTAAGACACTTGGAAGGTTGAGCTTATCAATTGTCGGTATCTCTGAAGGGATTGCACGCATTACAATGGCGAAAGTTCCCCTCTGCTTAAAGATGTTTACCCTAAAGCGACAAACCCCCGGAATACTGTAGGCAAGATCTAAGTTCTTTATGTAAGGAAGATCCTTCTTCTTATCCACGGGCAGTATTTCTTTCACGTAAGCATGAATATCGCTAACCTCAAGTACTGGCAGGTCTGTTTTAACCAGTTTTCCATTTATCCTAAAGTAGGGTGGAAGTTTTACTCTCAAATGAACATCAGAAGCTCCAAGCTTAAAAGCCTGTGTTAATAGAGCTTTCAGTTCTATCCTAGCCACCGATAACCTCCATTATTTTTCTTTCAAGTTCAGAGGCGATTTCTGGATTTTCCTTTAGGAAAATTCTTGCGTTTTCCTTACCCTGTCCGAGCCTTACGTCACCGAAGGCATACCAAGAACCGCTCTTTTTAACAATTCCAAGTTCCTCCCCGAGGTTCAGGAGGTCTGCCTCCCTTGAAATTCCCTCTCCGTAGTAGATTTCAACAATTGCCTCTCTGAATGGAGGAGCCAACTTATTCTTTACGATCTTCACCTTAGCCTTATGGCCTATCCTCTCATCGGTCTTGCCTTTTATCTGGCCAATGCTCCTTATGTCAACTCTCATGGATGCATAAAATTTGAGAGCTCTACCACCGGTTGTTGTTTCCTGAGGACCGCCGTACCCCATTCCTCCTATCTTTTCCCTCACTTGATTGATGAATATCAGGGCACAATTACTCTTACTCGTTGCAGCAGTAAGCTTTCTGAGAGCCTGTGACATAAGCCTTGCCTGAAGACCGACGTGTGCCTGTCCCATATCTCCCTTTATTTCATCTTCGGGAACAAGGGCGGCAACAGAGTCAACAACGATTACGTCAACAGCTCCACTCCTTACCAACGTTTCGGCTATTTCAAGTGCCTGCTCTCCACTGTCTGGCTGCGAAACCAAGAGCTCGTCAAGGTTTATTCCGAGCTTTCTGGCGTAGGTTGGGTCAAGGGCGTGCTCTGCATCTATAAAGGCAGCAACTCCACCTTCTTTTTGAACGTTGGCTATAACGTGAAGAGCAAGAGTAGTTTTACCGGAGGACTCGGGGCCGTATATTTCGGTTATCCTTCCACGGGGAATACCCCCAATTCCTGTCGCCCTGTCTATGGCGATAGAACCGGTTGATATAGTTGGTACACTTTCTACCGGTTTTTCGCCCAAAAACATTATAGAGCCTTCACCAAACTCCTTTTTGATTCTCTTTAACGCGTCTTCTAAGACTTTTTTCCTTTCCTCTTCCATGAACACTCCTTTTTAAGATAAGGGTTTAAAAAAATGGCGGAGAGGGCGGGATTTGAACCCGCGGTGCGGGGG
>CAZQLZ010000040.1:0-2593 GCA_964594265.1 uncultured bacterium | reverse complement strand
CTACCCTACGAAGAGAGCTTTGAGATGGAGCTTACTGAACTCCCAGAAGGCTTTGACTACTACGCTGGTGGACATATCCACACCTTTGTTAAGGAAAACTTAAAAGGAGGAGTCTTCAGCTACGCTGGAGCTACAGAGTTTAGAACGTCAAAGGAGGCTGAAAAGGGCAGAAGAGGGTTTAACATTTTTGACACAGAGACAAAAGAGCTAAAGCGTGTAGAACTTGAAGCTTTAAGACCTTTTAAGGTTTTTAGGTTCTCAGAAGAAAGGGTAAGTGAAACCCTTGAAGAAATTTTAGAATTTGTCTCCTCAGCAGAACAACCTCCGGTAGTTCTCATTGACTACGAGTATAAAACTCTTGAAATTGAAACTTTCAGGAAAACCCTTGAGGAGATAGAGAAGCAGTCCCTCATCCTAAGAATTACAAAAAGGAGGAAAACCTCTGAAAGTAGTGATGTAACCTCGCCGGGGAAAACCTTTTCAGAGTTCCTTGAAGAGTTCTTAAAAGAGCAGAACTACGGCGACAAGGTAATAAACCTTGCCAAAGAGGTTTTATCCGCCAACCCAGACCACATCCAAGAGATTCTAAAAGAGTTCGTAAAGAAGGAATTAAAGGAAAACTTAGGAGAAATAAAGAGTTTTCTGGAATAAGGGACTTGACTATGATATCAAATACGATATCATTAAGATTGCCACTGAGGAAAAAATGTCAGGGACTAAGCGAAAGTGCAAGTTGGTGAAAGCCATTTTAACCAACTGTAAACACGTTAGTTTTGATGATATGGATAAACTTCTCAGAGCATTCGGTTACGAACCGAAACAGCCAAGAGGAGGAAGTAGTCACTTTGTTTACAGGAAAAAGGGAGCAATGCCTATAACTATTCCCTTCAAACGTCCGTTCCTTAAAGAAGTCTACGTCAAGCAAGTAATTAAACTACTTAAACTGGAGGAATTCTATGAAAAGGAATGTGGGTAAAGATTTGGAATACTACATGAAACTACCTTACACTGTGGAAATAGTCCCTTATAAAGATGGAGGATTTTTCGCAAGGATTAAAGAGCTTGAAGGCTGTATGACCGAAGCCGATACGTTGGAAGAAGTTCTGAAACTTTTAGAGGATGCTAAGAGAGCTTGGCTGGAAACTGCCCTTGAAGAGGATTTAGAAATTCCTTTACCAGAATCAATGAGAGAAGAGAAAGAATACAGCGGCAGAATCCTTCTTAGACTCCCTAAGTCTCTTCATAGAAAGCTTGCAAAAGCCGCCAAAGAAGAAGGGGTAAGCTTAAACACTTATATAATCAACCTTTTGTCTGAAAGGAATGCAAAGAAAGAGCTCCCAAAATGGACAACTACTTAGAGAGAGAATTGGAATTCTACAGGGACATCTTAAAAATCCTTGCGGCATTTGCTATTGCAGTTGGTGGTGGAACAGCGGGACTGGTGTTTAAACTGGAAAATCCAAAAGCTATTGTACTGTTTTTCTTAGGACTTTGGCTTGAAACAAGCATAATTTTTTCTATGCTAAGGATCTATCTCAAAGCAAAAGATCTGTTGGAGAGGATGAAAAATGAATGAGTCTTTTCAGCTTTTCCTTGTAATCTTTGGAGCATTGGTAGTAGGAGCGGCTTTTACTTACTTTCTTTCTGTTATATGGAAAGACACAAAAGACTTGCAATAAATGAAGTGGCTACTTGACCTTCTTTTTCCTGAGTACTGTGTAGCGTGTGGTTCTTTTCTCTTTTTAAATCACCACCACGTAGCCTGTAAAGAATGCTGGAGAAGATACTTTGTTCCATATCACGGAAAGAAATGCCTTTCATGTGGTCATCCTGTGGAGCTCCTCCCCGGAAGTGGAGACTACTGCAAAAGGTGTCTTACCTCCGGAAAGGTCTTTGAGTTTGACAGAGTAGAGTTTTTTGCCCTTTACGATGGGCTTGTAGAAATTGCTCTGAGAACCCTAAAGTTTGACAAAAAACTCCCCGTTGCCTACTCAATCGGAGAGACAATAGCCGGCCACCTTAAAAACTTTATCCTCAGAAACGGCATAGAGCTCGTAGTTCCCGTTCCCCTCCACAGAGATAGCCTAAAAGAAAGAGGGTTCAACCAGTGTGAAGAGATACTTAAAGGAGCTGGCGTAAAGTTTTTCCCTGTCCTTAAAAAAGTTTACAAAACTCCAAGACAGTCCTCCCTCCACGAAAAAGAGAGAGAAAAGAACGTTAAAGGTGTTTTTAGTTTAGCAGGAAACGTAAAAGGCAGAAAGGTTTTAGTCTTTGACGACATCTTTACAACGGGCTCTACGGTTAATGAAATAGCGAAAGTCTTAAAGAAGGGCAAAGCGAGTAAAGTCTTTGTTTACACCGTTGCTTACACTCCGCTTCAAAGGTAGAGGATACAGGAAACTCTATGGGTATTTGTTAGCTTAAAAGGCTTCATATCGTAGGAAAGGCATTCTTTTTTCCTCTTTGGACACCTTGGAAAAAAGGGGCAGCCTTCCTCTAAGTCCTCACCTTCGGTCTCTAAGGTTGTAACTGTCCTTCTTTCCTTTTTGGAAAAGAGCTCCGGCACAGATTCTATGAGCAACCTCGTGTAAGG
>CAZQLZ010000039.1:0-3413 GCA_964594265.1 uncultured bacterium | reverse complement strand
GAAGACCTTGACGACGTTCAGGAGCTCTACTCAAACTTTGACATGCCCGAAGAGGTCATGAATAATGCCTAAATTTTGTGGAGCTCTCCTTTTTTTCCTACTACTTTTTCCGGCAGGTCTCTGTGGAGCTCAGGCAGATAACCTAAATTCCTGCGTGAAAGAAGAGTCAAAGTTAATTCTCTGCAAAACTTTAAAGAGTTCAGAGCCACCAGACCTGCCGGAGAAGGTAGAACTTGACCTTCCTTGGGATAAACCCTCCTTCCAATTCTGGAGGTCATACTACAAAAGCCGTTGGAACAGGTTAAAACTCATTTCACAGATAGACAATTTTAAACTCTTTTATCCTACGGTCAGGGAAATCTTTAAGAAAGAGGGACTGCCTGAAGACCTCGTTTTCTTAGCTATAGTTGAGAGTAACGGAAACCCTTCAGCAGTATCTAAGGCAGGAGCGGCAGGTCTATGGCAATTAATGCCTAAAACCGCAAGGCTCTATGGTCTTAAAGTAAATCACTATATAGACGAAAGGTTTGATATTGAAAAATCCACCCTTGCTGCGGCAAAGTATCTCAAATATCTTTACTCCATTTTTAGAAGGTGGGATTTGGCAATAGCCGCTTACAACGCCGGACCTGGAACGATAAAGAAGAGGCTTCAAAAACTTGGGGTAGAACACTTTTGGGATCTAACAAAACTACCAAATGAAACTCTAAACTACGTTCCCAAGTTTTACGCCGTTCTCTCCTTCATAAAGAGCTCCGATCTATTCAAAAAGGAAGACCCCAAAGAAAGGCTCGTCAAGGTCAAGGTTCTTTCCAAGACATCCCTCTACCGTATATCAAGGAAACTTCAAGTTCCCTACGGCATAACTAAACGCTTTAACCTCCAATTTAGAAGAAAAATTGTCCCTGCCGGCTACCACGTTTACATTCCCCTAAGGTACGTTAAAAAGACAAACCTGGTCAAGTACATAAAGTCGGCAAAAGTATATGTATACGTTCCCAAAAGGAGAGAAAAAATTACCTCCATCGCCAAACGCTTCGGTGTAGATGTTTCCCTCTTAAGGGAACTAAACCATCTAAGGAGAAACGTAGTCTACAGAGGACAAACGCTACTAATAGTAAAGAGAGAAGAAAAGGGAAAAGAAAATGGCCGTAGTTAAGGAGACAGACACCGTAATTCTCTACGATCCAGAAAAGGGTAAAAAATACTTTCTCAACCTCTCACTTGCAAAGGGAAAGTTTAACACCGACAAGGGAGAGCTGGAGCTCTCAGAACTTGTAGGAAAAAAATACGGAGAATTTATCAAAACCCATAAAGGTTTTAAATACATTATTCTCCCCTGTACTCTATACGATTTTATAATGTACAAACTCAACAGGCTTACTCAGATAATTTACCCTAAGGATTCTGCTTACATAGCCCTAAGGCTCAACGTAAAACCCGGCGACACAGTGGTAGAGTGCGGCATCGGCAGTGGTGCAATGACCGCCGTCTTTGCCCATATAGTTGGAGACTCCGGAAAGGTGGTAAGTTACGAAAAGAGGGAAGAGTTTATAAAGAACGCCCTATCTAACCTCAGGAAGCTCAACTTAGAACACAGAGTTATCGTAAAACACAAAGACATAGCTGAAGGATTTGACGAGAAAGACGCAGATGCCGTCTTTTTAGACGTCAGAGAACCGTGGCTTTACATAGAGCACGCCTACAAAGCTCTAAGGACAGGAAATATGCTGGGTATTCTCGTTCCTACGGTTAATCAAGCGATAGAGGTTCTAAAAAAATTGGAAAAAATGCCCTTTATGGATACTGAAGTCTGCGAAATACTCCTTAGGAAGTATAAACTTGTTCCAGAACGTTTTCGGCCAGAAGATAGAATGCCGGCTCACACGGCTTACCTAATATTTGCGAGAAAACTACCGGAAGGAGCTAAAGGATAATGGAAAGTTTAACTCTCCTCCAAAAATCGGGTATCGTCGGCTACATACTCCTTGTGCTTTCAATCATATCAGTAACCATCATTATAGAGAAACTACTTACGCTAAGACTCTCACGACTTGTTCCAAGAGAAGACTTAAGACTCCTCGTTGATTTTTTAAGTGAAGGGAGCGTTGGAGACGCCATAGAGCTCTGCAAAAAAAGGAGAAATCTTCTAACTTCAGTAGTCCTTGATGCTCTCAAAAACATCGGAACTCCAACAAAGGAAAACTTCCTCCATGCCTTTGAAGTAACCGCAAGAAGGAAATTTTTAGAACTTGAGAGAGGAATGACCCTCCTTGCCACAATTGCTGCCATATCCCCACTCCTCGGACTCATAGGAACTGTTCTTGGAATGATAAAAATATTCGGTGTTCTGACAACAGGAGCTTCTGCAATAGGAAACCCTCAACAGCTTTCAGGTGGAATAGCCGAAGCCTTACTTACAACCGTTTTCGGACTCTTTGTAGCAATTCCTGCCGTAGTTATGTACAACCTCTTCCAGAAGAAACTTGACAAGATAGCCGCCGAAATAGAAGCAGCAGGAATCCTCATAGCCAACAACTTTAAGGGACTTACTTAGGAGGAGGTAGAAATGGAAGAACTCAAAACATTGATAGAAGAGGCTTGGGAAAATAGGGAGCTCCTTAAAGAGAAAAAGTACCAAGAAGCTATAAGGGAAACTGTAGACCTTATTGACAAGGGTAAACTAAGAGTAGCCGAAAGAATAAGTGTCGGCAACTGGAAAGTAAACGACTGGGTGAAGAAAGCGATACTCCTCTTTTTCCCGATTTCGGAAATGAAGGTTATGGAGCTCGGACCTTTTGAGTACTATGACAAGATACCCTTAAAGAAAAACTGGGAAAAGCTTGGAGTAAGAGTCGTTCCCCCCGCAACTGCAAGATACGGCTCTTACATAGAGCCGGGAGCAATCCTAATGCCATCCTACGTTAACATAGGAGCTTACGTCGGTTCTGGAACGATGGTTGACACTTGGGCTACAGTCGGTTCATGCGCCCAGATAGGTAGGAACGTTCACCTTTCCGGAGGTGTAGGTATCGGAGGCGTTCTTGAGCCACCAAACGCAAGACCCGTAATCATAGAGGACAACTGCTTCATAGGTTCAAGATGCATCATCGTTGAAGGTGCAATCATTGAGGAGGAAGCCGTTCTTGGCGCGGGAGTTGTAATAACGGCCTCAACAAAAATAATAGACGTTACAGGAGATAAACCCGTTGAGTACAAAGGTAGAGTTCCTGCAAGGAGCGTCGTCATTCCAGGAACAAGAGTTAAAAAGTTTCCCGCCGGAGAGTACGGAGTTCCCTGCGCCCTGATTATCGGAAAAAGGAAAGAATCAACTGACAAAAAAACTTCCCTCAACGAAGTCCTTAGAGAGTTCAACATTCCTGTATAGACCGGCTTTACTCGTCAAGGGGAGG
>CAZQLZ010000038.1:0-5795 GCA_964594265.1 uncultured bacterium | reverse complement strand
TCACTACGATCCGGAGGCTGACGTTCTTTACGTCTCTTTTGGAGAACCAAAACCAGCCGAAGGGATAGACATAGGGGATGGAACAATTTTAAGAGTGGAACCGATGAGTAGGAAAATTTTAGGCTTTACTATTCTTGACTTCTCTAAAAGAACAGAGGAGAACGACAACAGGAAAGATGACCCGTAAAGACCTAATAGACAGAGTTGCTGAGAAGTTTGGACTAAAGAAGAAAGAAGCTGAAGCTATTGTGAAGTTTGTCTTTCAGGAAATAGCTGAGACTGTGAAGAAAGGGGAAAGAGTATCCATTCAGGGATTTGGAGCTTTTGAATTGAGGGAATTGAAGGGGAGGAAGATAAGGAATCCGAGGACAGGAGAGGTGGTAAAAGTTCCAAAAAGAGAGAAAGTAGTCTTTGTTGATAAAATTACACATAGTAGGTTCCAGCGATGGAAAGGATAAGGAGAAAAGCAGTTCTAATTGAATCACTTAAGGTATTTGTTTGGATAGTTTGATAGAATAGAGTGGAACTACTTGAGAAAGAAATTGAAATAAGTCTTTTTGTGGTGGTAACTTTTGATTTGAAAGATGCTGATGCTTCAGATTAGAGACACAACTTGTTTTTTGCATTGGGAATAGTGTCTTATTGGTGGACTAATATCTCAAGGTTATAGTGAACAAGAGATAGCTAATATGGTGGATATAAGTCGAGTAACCTTATGGCGTAGATTTTCTCATTTCTGAAAGTAAAGAGTTTCCTTGCTTTTAAAATAGCTTCTTGAAAACGAGCGATGTTTTGCTTTATGAACAAGCGTTAGGAGAAATTTAGCGCTAATCCTCCCCTTTTAAAAGGGGAGATACAGCGCACGGCGTAAGCCGTTGTTTTGACTATGTGTTGAAAGTGAATGAGCGTTGTTGCTTTACCTTACTGCGTATTTGTGATATAGTATATGTATGGGAAAAGTTAACTTGAAACCCAGCGTTAAAAGAGGAAGAACCTGTGTGTATAACTGCAATTATCACATAGTTTTTTCAACCAAATATAGACGGAAGGTATTAACTCCTGAGATAGAGGAATATTTAAGACAAGTGATTATAGAAACCGGCATAGAAAAAGGGTTTGATGTGGTTATGGTGGAGGTAGGTGAAGAAGACCATGTTCACCTGTTTGTATCAGCGCATCCAAAAATAGCACCTTCTTATATTGTGAAAATGGTGAAGGGAATAAGTGCAAGAAAGTTATTTTTGAAGTTTCCAAAGCTCAAAAAGAGGTTATGGAAGGGACACTTATGGAATCCATCTTACTACATAGAGACCATAGGTTCAATTTCTGAAGATGTAATTCGTAAGTATATAGAAGCTCAAAAGAGGAAATAGATGCTCTACGTTTACCGGTTCAGACTTTACCCGACAAAAGGACAGGTAGAGTTTCTAAACCGTCAGATAGGACACTGTAGGTTCGTTTACAACAAGTTGCTTGAAATAGCAAAGGAATCATACGAGAAGGAAGGAAAGAAGTGGAACTACTACGAATATAAAAAGCTACTACCGAGACTTAAAGAAAAATTCCCGTTTCTCAAAGAAGCTAACAGTCAGTCACTTCAAGAAGCTGTTAAGTGGCTTGATAGAGCGTTTAAGAACTTCTTTAAAGGACTCGGTAGGTTTCCAAAATTCAAGAGTAAAAAGAGAGTAAACAGCCTATCAATTCCTCAGCACTTTTTCATAGAGGGAGAAAGGGTCAAAATACCCAAGCTCAAGACACCGATAAAATTCAAGAAACACAGGGAGATAGAGGGTAAAATCAGACGCATTTCAATAACTAAACTCCCGTCTGGGAAGTTTTATCTTAACGTTCTTGTTGATAGGAAAATAGAGCCTCTTCCTGAAACGGACAAAGTAGTAGCAATAGACGTAGGACTTACCCACTTTTGCACACTATCAACCGGAGAAAAGATAGAAAACCCGAAATACCTGTTACGAACGGAAAAGAGACTGAAAAAGCTCCAGAGGGAACTATCAAGGAAAGAAAAGGGTAGCAACAAATACCACAAGCTCCAAAGGAAGATAGCAAAACTCCACGAGAAGGTAGTGAACCAAAGGAACGACTTTCTCCATAAGTTAAGCAAGAAGATAATCGGCGATAACCAAGCCGTGATAGTAGAGGATATAAACACTAAGGGACTACTTAAGAACAGCAACCTTTCAAAGCACATAGCAGATGCAAGCTGGAGGAGGTTTATTTCTTACTTGGAGTATAAAGCAAGACTCTACGGAAGGAAACTCATCAAAGTAAACCCGTTCTATCCGTCATCAAAACTGTGCTCTGTATGTGGGTATAAGAACGAGAACCTCAAGCTGTCTGATAGGAAGTGGAAATGTCCCAAGTGTGGAACGGAACATGATAGAGACTATAACGCTACTCTGAACCTACTGAAAGAAGGATTGAAACTGATAAAGGGGTCGCTCACCTTACGAGCGGTAGGGCTGGGACGGTCCGAACTTACGCCCGTGGAGAGTGCGGTTGCACTCGTTGAAGCGGGAAGCTCCTCATTTTAATGAGGAGTAGTTCACGTGTAGTAGCCACTTTTTACTTGTTTGTTGTTCTTACATTTATTGGTTACATTTATAAGAGGAAGATTAACAAACTGGAGGAGTTATGAACTACATAGCTGTTTTTTTCTTTATTATGATAGTTCTGGTAGGAATGCTCTTTTTCTACATGGCTCTTCCGTTAAAAGGTAAAAAGGCGTAAGGAGGAGACAATGGCAAAGAGTGATAAAGCTCACAGGCTTGCAAGAACGATAGTTGCGGACTTTTTCCTCTACAATCAGGATAAGATTGATAGAGGACTTTTAAACGATGACTTTTTTGAGCTCCTAAAAGGAGAAATTGAAGACTCTGTTGCATTCTTTAAAGAGCATGCTAAAGGGGAGAATATGACTATATTTTGGGATACACTTTTTAACAGGCTAATGCAGAGAGAGGCCAAACTAATAGAAGGGTAATGAACGAACGCTCCTTTAAGCTCCTTTCTGGAAGATTAAAGTCTAAGGAATACGTTGCTGTTTACGGGCTACCCGGTGCAGCAAAGGCCTTCTTGCTGAAAAAGGTAGTCCCCATTGTAGGAACGTTCTTCTTGGTTGTACCGGTAGAGAATTTAGCAGAGGCAATAACTGCAGACCTTAAAAGGGCAGGTCTAAAGGCGTTATACGTTCCCGGATGGGATGTTCCTCCTCTTGACCTCTCCTCTCCCCTCTCAGTTAGCCAGTATAGGCGTCTTAGAGCTCTCTACCACCTCTTGACGGAAAATTTCAGCGTCGTTGTAATTACACCGGCCTCTCTCTTTCAGAAAGTTCCTTCTCCAGATGTCCTGATTGAGAGGGTCGTAGAGTTAAGAAAAGGTGAAGATGTAGATTACTCTCTTCTTCCTTCCCGTCTTACTTCTTCTGGTTACAGGAGGGTGGACAGCGAACCGGAAGAGGGAGAGTTTTCTGTAAGGGGAGATACCTTAGAGGTTGTTACACCAGAGGGAGAGAGGGTTATCGTAGAGCTCTTTGGAGATACGGTTGAAAGGATTCTTTTAAACGGGAAGGATATCGCAAGTTTTGCCATTATTCCTACTTTAGACCTCCCTCAGGATAGAGAAAAACTTAAAAAGCTTGAGGAACTCTACCCAGAAGTCGTTGAAAAGCACCTCCTCCTTGGTGAGATAAGTGGAGCAGAGAAGTTGCTTCCTGAGGTTGTTGAACTTGTTCCGTTAACTGAGTACAGTGGGGAGCTCCCTTTTATTGTAGTTGAGCCAGACCAAGTAAGAACTGCAGGAGAGGCCTTTCTCTCTCAAGTTAAGGAAAACTACGAGATTCTAAGGAGAGAAGGAATCCCTTCCTCAAGGCCTGAGGATTTCGTCTGTGAGATAGGGATAACCCCCCTCTTTTCAATCTACGATAAGCCAATTAAGGATGGAATTGACTTTGGAGTTACACCCCTTCCCGATGTTAACGAGGAAAACTTAAGAGAGCTCCTTAAGTCCCTCCTTGGCTTTAAAGTGCGCTTTATCTACACGACGGAAACTCTCAGAGTAGAGGCTGAAAAGTTAGCCAAAAAGTTCGGTATTAATATTTCTTTTGAAAAGGGAATTTCCTCAGGAAGCTTTAAAGATACTGATGAGAAGTTAGCCTTTCTTTCTGAGTCTGAGTTTACCCTTGAGGTAAGGCAGAAGGAGGATATAACCACCTTAGAGCCGGGAACTCTCGTTGTCCATCGGGACTACGGGATAGGAATTTTTAGGGGGATTACAAGTAGAAATCTTGGAGGGAAGACTTACGACTTTATTGAGATTGAGTATGCCGGAGGGGAGAAACTCTACGCCCCCTTTACCCAGATTGACAGGATTTACAGGTATACGGGCTATAAGGGGAAATCTCCAAAACTTGACAGGCTCGGAGGGACCTCTTGGAAGAACCTTGAAAGGAAGATAAAGGCTTCCCTACTAAAGTTTGCGAAAGAACTTGCGGAGCTCTATAAAGAAAGGAAAACGGCGAAGGGAGAGAAGTTAATCGGTGATGAAAACCTAATCAGGGAATTTGAGAGGCGCTTCCCCTACAAGTTAACTCCCGATCAGGCAAAGGCCATAAAAGAAGTTTACAGGGATATGGAATCTGAAAAGCCTATGGACAGGCTCATATGTGGCGACGTAGGCTTTGGAAAGACAGAGGTTGCAATGAGGGCCGCCATGAAGGCGGTCTCTGCCGGTAAACAGGTAGCCGTTATTGCCCCAACCACAATTTTGGTTGACCAGCACTACAGAACCTTTAAGAAGAGGTTTAAAGGATTTCCCGTTAACATAGAGATGATTTCCCGCTTTAAGACAAAGAAGGAGCAAAAAGAAATCCTTGAAAGGCTAAAAAAGGGTGAAATTGACATAATAATCGGCACACACAGGCTTACTCAGGATGACGTAGAGTTTAAAGACTTAGGGCTTTTAATCATTGACGAGGAGCACAGGTTCGGCGTCAGGACGAAGGAAAAGCTAACAAAAATGAAAAGCAACATTGACGTCTTATACCTCTCGGCGACTCCAATCCCGAGAACTCTTTATTCTGCTCTTTCAGGTTTTAGGGATATCTCTCTGATAGAGACTCCTCCTGTGGGAAGAAGGGGAACGAAGGTAGTAGTTGCAAAGTACTCTGACAGAATTTTAAAGACAGCTATAGAAAGGGAACTTGAAAGGGGAGGACAGGTCTTTATCGTCCAGAACGACATAGATGAGCTTGAACCTTTAAAGGAAAAAGTAAAGAAAATCTTCCCTGAAGTTTCTGTTGAAATCGTTCACGGCCAGATGAAGGCCGACAGGATAGAGAGAATTATGCACAACTTCTTTGAGGGAAAGGTTCAGATACTTGTAGCAACGGCAATAGTTGAGTCTGGACTTGACGTTCCGTCGGCTAACACGCTTATTGTCATCGGTGCAGAAAGGTTTGGACTTTCACAGCTTTACCAGCTGAAGGGAAGAGTTGGAAGGGGTATAGAAAAAGGTTACTGTTACCTTCTTACCTCTCCAAAGGCAAAGCTTACATCTGAGGCCGTTAAACGGCTTGAGGCTATGAAGAAACTTTCTCCCCTTGGAGGAGGCTTCCAGCTTGCATTAAAAGACCTTGAGATAAGGGGAGCAGGAACACTCCTTGGGCCAAAGCAGAGCGGTTTTGTAAACACTGTAGGCCTTGACCTTTATTTAAAGCTCTTTGAAGAAGTGGCAAAAGAAAGAGAAGAAAAGGATGTTAAGATTAACATCCCTGTAGA
>CAZQLZ010000037.1:0-3287 GCA_964594265.1 uncultured bacterium | reverse complement strand
TCTTTTGGCCGAATTCCCTTTTTAAAACGGAACGGGAAAACTTTTTAAACGGTTACTATCTTCCCGCTGTTAACGGGAAGCCTTAGGTCCCTTCTAACAACCTTTGGTAAGCCCTTCCTCTGGAAAGAAACGATAATCTCTTTTATTACCTCTTTCCTCATTGTAAGGAAATTTTATCAAAAATCTTTCCCTTTTAGGAGGAAACTTTTAAACGTCCTTCAAACGTCCTTTAAGATATCTTTTGGCTCAAAAGAAGTAGCTCTAACGGCTGGATACACTCCAGAAAGTAAACCTATTAGAACGGAAAGGGAAAAAGAAATAAGAGCTCCCCTCACGGGCAAGTAAAAAGGCCATCTTGCAAGGTGAGAAATTAGAAGAACTAAGAGAATGGCTATGAAGATTCCAGAGAGAGCTCCGCTCACAGAAAGGACAGTAGATTCAAAGAGAAACTGCTTAAATATGTCCCACCTTGTTGCTCCAAAGGCTCTTCTTACTCCTATCTCAACGAGACGCTCGTAGACAGAAAGGGTCATAACGGCTAAGATTCCGAGAGCTCCAACTCCAAAGGCAATCACGGCAACGATGATTGAAAGTTTTGAAAATATTTCCATTGCTTGCTTTTTAGTATTGGCTAAATCCTCAAACCTACTGACAGTGAAGTCTTCTGTTCCGTGTCTTTTTAGAAGGAGAGATTTAACCTCTCTTTCTGCCTCTTCTAAGTTGCCTGCAGGTAAGATGTATATGCCGTCCAAGTAGTCCACGTTAGTTATTCTCTTCATGGCCGATGTTAGAGGAATATAGACTCTCATGTCAAGATTCTCGCCGCTTATGTCTGTTCCTTTTTTTTCCATCACGCCAACGATTTTATATGGAGCATAGAAGAGATATATGGTCTTTCCAACAGGACAGGGTTCACCGTAGAGCTCTTTGGCCACATCTGCGCCAATCACGGCGACTTGCCTAATCTCTTCTAAATCGTCACTATTTATGAACCTTCCACAGGCAACGCCGTAGTTGGCTATTTCTTCGTACTCCGGCGTTAAACCGAAAACATCAGCGTTTAGAAACTTTCCGCCAAAATGAATATTGGGACTTACCTTTTTATAGGGAGCAACAATAAAAACGGAAGGACACTTATCTCTTATTGCCTTAGCATCATCAAGAGTTAGCGTGGGGTAGAAAGAAATTTGAACTGTCCTTCCTCCAAGATTTTTGAAATCTCCGGGAACAACGACTATGACGTTTGCTCCCAAGTTCCCAAGAGCTCTTAAAACCGCTTGCCTCATGGCTCCTGTAATACCCATCATGAGAGTGAGAGAAAAAACTCCTATAGCTACTCCAATTACGGAAAGGAGCATTCTTTTCTTGTTTTCCCTAAGGTAGGCAAGTAGTGCCTTTAAAGGGTTCATCAGACCTTTCTCCTTAAAGCGTGAACAGGTTCAAAGAGAGAAGCTCTTTTGGCCGGAAAGTAAGCCGCAAGGAGACAAACAACAACAGAGAAGATGGCAGAAATAACAAGTGCCTTAATCGGGTATACGACGGGAACGTTGAGGAGAGGGAGTATGAACTTAACGGCAATAAATCCGAGTAAGCTTCCCGGAATAACGGCAGTAATAGCTATGACAAAGCTTTCAAGTAAAATCCGTAAGAGTACGGCCTTTCTGGTAGCTCCAAAAGCTCTCCTTAAACCTATCTCCCACTGGCGGGTATAAACGTTGATGTAAAAAATGGAAGATAGAACAAATCCTCCGACTACAAGGGCAGTGGTTGAAGCTATTCCCAGAAAGAGAGCAAAAGTTGCAGACAGCATTGAGAGAAACTTCCTGACAACAAGAGGAGTTATCAACGTAAAGTCGTCGGGTTTGTGATGTTTAAGGAGAATTTCTCTCGTTTCCTTCACTATCCTGTCGTAGTCCGACAGAGAAAGAACCCTGAACCTTATGATGGAAACCTTGTTAAAAGTTTTCTCTACCACTCTGTCAAAAACCCGGTAGGGAATGAAAACCCTGTTATCAAGGTTATGACCGTTGGGAGTTTTTCCTTTTCTGTGGTAAACGCCGATAATTCTAAATGGAGTTTTACCTATGAGGAGAGTCTTTCCTATGGGATTTTCGCCCGGAAAGAGAAAGTCACTTACATCGTGGCCAACAACGGCAACTTTTCTCATTTCTTTAAAATCTTCTTCCGTGAAACCTCTTCCAAGCTCAATTCTGTAATCCCAAGAGATTAACCAGTTTTCCCCTACTCCAAAGACAGAAGAGAACTTTGAAAGACGGCTACTTGCAACGGTCATTGGCTTGATGATACCGTAGGTAAGAGCAAATATCCCTTCAAGCTTTCCTATTTCTTTAACGTCTGAGAGTTCTAAATTCCTGTAAAGTCCCCGAGGACCTTTCCCGATGCTTCCAGAAACGATAAAGATAGAGTCGGGTCCGAGCTTTTTTATCACTCTGTTGGCCTGAAGGTTACTTCCCTCAATAGCCGAAACTATCAAAACGACAGAGGATACTCCGAAGACGATGCCGAGAACGGCAAAAACCGTTCTTACTTTGCTGTAAAGAAGGGAAAGGATAAGATCTCTGATGTAAAGCCCTATCATTCTACTATTCGTCCGTCCTTTATCTTTACAATTCTTCTGGCGTAGGATGCTACTGCCGGATCGTGGGTAACAACAATGATGGTCTTGCCCTCTTGATTTAGTTCGGTTAGGAGCTCCATCACGGCCTTCCCAGACTCACTATCAAGTTGTCCAGTTGGTTCGTCTGCTAAGATAATTTTAGGAGAATTTATCAGAGCTCTCGCAATTGCAACCCTCTGCTTTTGACCGCCAGACAGTTGGTCGGGTTTAAAGTGAAGTCTTTTTGAAAGTCCTAAGCGTTCTAAAATTTCCTTAGCCTTTTCTTCTGGAGAAGTTTTGGAAAAGAGTTCTTTCCTATACTCAGGTTCTAAGTACTCTACCGGCAGCATAACGTTATCAAGGACAGATAGATAAGGAACTAAGTAGAAGGCCTGAAAGACAAAACCTATGTATCTGCTCCTGACTCGTGAGAGCTCATCGTCGGACATTTCAAGGATGTTCTTACCATCAAGGTAGTATTCGCCAGAAGTTGGCCTATCAAGACAGCCAAGAATGTACATAAGGGTAGATTTTCCAGAACCAGAAGGTCCCATTACGGCAACAAATTCTCCCTTCTCTATGGAGAGAGAAATACCTTTGAGAACTTCTACCTCAAGTTCTTCCTGAAAATAGGATTTAGTAATTCCTTTAAGCTCTACCAACGCCATAA
>CAZQLZ010000036.1:0-14613 GCA_964594265.1 uncultured bacterium | reverse complement strand
CCGCCCTTACCTTCAGGGAGCAAGGCTTACAGCTTGGGAGCTCCAGCAGGAGGGAATTCCCTACTACCTCATAACCGACAACATGGCAGGCTGGCTCATGGCCTCTGGAGAAATCACTTGCGTGATAGTGGGAGCGGACAGAATAGCCTTAAACGGAGACACAGCTAATAAAATAGGAACTTATGCCCTTTCAGTCCTTGCCAAAGAGCACGGAATTCCCTTCTACGTAGCAGCTCCTACATCTACCTTTGACCTTTCAATAAGGACTGGTAAGGAGATTCCAATAGAGGAGAGAGCTCCAGAAGAGGTTCTCTTCTGCCACTGCCGTGACTGCCGTATAGCTCCTTATGGAGCTAAGGTCAAGAACCCTGCCTTTGACGTTACACCCCACGAGAACATAACAGCGATAATTACCGAAAAGGGCGTTATAAACTCACCTAATGAGGAAAAGATTCTTGAATTCTTTGAAGAATAGGAAGGGATTCGTTCTCTTCCTTGTTCTTGTTGTGGTTTCTATTACTGCTTCTTTTCTCTTTTCTCTCTACCATGTGTCAACGCTAAACTTTAAAAAAGCGGAAAGCTTTAGAGACTATACGGTTGCCTACCGCGCTGCCGTTTCTGCTGTGAAACTTGCTCTCTATTTTCTCAGGAACGACAACAACGGATTTGACGGCATCGGCGATGACTGGGCTCTTCCTTTTTATTACAACTATCGGGGAATTTCTATTTCCCTTAAAATTCAGGATGAATGTGGCAAGTTAAACATTAACAATTTAACGAACAACCGCTGGTATGGTATAGCTCAGAGGCTATTTGAAAATCTTGAGCTTAATACAGACTTAGTAGATGCGATCAGAGATTGGATTGATAGTGATGATGAAGTTTTTGGAAACGGTGCTGAAAGTTTCTACTACGAGGGACTTGGTTACCGGCCTTTAAACGCTCCTATGAAAAGTCTCTATGAACTGTTCTACGTGAAAGGAGTTAACGACAAGATTTTTAAGAGACTAAAAAGCTATCTTACAGTCTACGGCGGGAAAGTGAATGTGAATTCCGCTCCAAAGGAAGTTCTTCTTGCTCTTTCTCCTCAGATGAACGAGGATGCTGTAGATAGTATAATTGAAAGCCGTCCTATAAGGGATTTAACAAAACTAAAGGAGCTTCCCGGTTTTGATGAGGAGCTCTACTTTGAAATAAAGCCTCTGTTAACGGTAAGGTGCGATTACTTTCAGATAGAAGCCACAGCATCCTACGGCGACTCAACAGTTACAGTTGAGGCCTATACAGATAGGTATAGAGTCCTTGAATGGAAGGTAGTGCAATGATAGGTGTTGACGTAGGTTCTGAAGTTACAAAGTGGTTTGACGGTAAACTTTTTGGAACTGGCCTCCCAGAGAAAAGGGGAATCGTAGCCGGAATATCCTCAAAGACGGTTTTTATAAAAAAGTCGTTTTATCCTTTATGTAAAGGGCATCAACTAAGAAAAATAGTCCTTAACGATGTTTCTTCTGAGATTGGAGTTTCACCGGAAGAAATAGCTGTTTCCTTTTGTCCTGTAAGGAAGGAGAAGGAAGGATGCCAGCTTTTAGTTTTTGTAGAAAAAAGAAAAAACTTGGAACTTTTAGAGGAATCGCTTAAAGATCTTGCTGCTATTACAGTTGATACCATTGGTGTGGCTACGGCTGCAAGATTGATTTATGGAGAGAATGACTTAACCGTTATTGATGCTGGTGCTTCAAAGACGGCAGTTGTGGAGCTCTCTGGTGGAAAACTAAACTCCGTTGAAATTGTTAGGGCTGGTTTTGGAACACTTAAAAGGGACTTTTCTCTCCTTGAAGAAAGAGTTTTTCCTCTTGTTAAGTCAAAGGAGATTATCCTTGTAGGTGGTGGAGCTCTTGATGACGATTTTGTTAGACTTCTAAAAGAACGGTTAACCGTGGAGATTCCGCAAGAAAAACCTTTCGGTAAGGAGACTCCCATCTACTTTGGAGCTTTTGGTCTTTTCCACTTTAGAAAATCATCCTGTAAGGCATCTTTTAAAGAACTTTCCATTTTTAGCTCTGAATTTTTTACAAAAAATAAGGGAAAATTACTTGCCTCTGCTTTTATGATTCTTTCGGGGCTTTTCTTTCTGACAACGGCAGAGTATGTCTCCTACCTGCAGGTTAAAGGAGACTATGCGGACTTTAAAAGAGAGTATAAAAAAGCAGTAGAAAGGGTGCTTGGTGAAAAGGTCGTTGCACCAGAAGAGCAACTCTTACAGGCCACCTCTAAGTTTGGGAGATTAAAGGAAATTCTTTTGTTGGATAAACCTTCAGTGCTTGTTTACCTTAAAAACATTTCTGAGGCTGTGGTTGGCGGTGTGAAAGTTTTAAAAGTGGAGGGGAGTTCTACGGCCGATAGCTTTAAACTCTCAGGGATAGCGAAAGATTCTGAAGCCTTACGGAAATTTACGGATAAGCTTAAAAGAAAGTTCAGTAAGGTAAATACGGATGTTAGTAAAGAGACCAGCAAAGGTGTTAAGTTTGCTATCACCGTATCTGGAGTGAAAAGTGGTGATTGAAGGACTAAAGGAGTTGTTTTTGGACTACCTTTCTGGACTTGATGAAAGGGATAGATTAATCGTTCTTCTTGGAATTCCGGTTGTTCTTTTCCTTGCATTTGTGACTTTTGTTCTTTCTCCGATTAGCTCACTTGAAAAAGAGTACTCAAAAAAGCTTAAAAAATTGCAAGAAAGGGTGGAGAAGGTAGAACCCCGGGTTAGGGAGTTCCTCGTCCTCAAAAGAGAAGTTGAACCTGCTCTACGGCGGGTAAGAAATGGGAAAACTCTTAACGTGGCTGACTACGTAAAAAGAGTGGCTCAAAAATACTCTATTGAGGTTAAGAATGTGAAAGTTTCTGTGGGTAGAGTTCAGGAAGGGATTGAGGTTAAAACTGTAACCGTAGGCTTTGCAGATGTTTCGCTTAACAAACTCGGTAAGTTTATAAAGAGCTTGGAGAGCTCTCCCTACTACTTTAAGTCAACTTCCATTGAAATCTCCGATATGGATGAGAACGGCCTTGTTTCTGGAAAGGTTACCTTTAACTTTGAAAGGAGAGAGGAAGGATGAGAAGATTGTATCTTCTTTTAATATTCCTTATCTCTTTTCCGATATTCCTCTACTTCTCCTTTCCGATTGAAAGGTTTGTTGAGGGAGAGCTCTGCAAAAGGGGAATAAACTACAAAAAGGTAGAGATTGAGCGATTACCCTTAAAGATAAAGGTTCAGGGCTTAAAACTTTCTTCGCTGCCTTTTTCCGTTGAGGAGGCTTTAGTTCTGCCGGATTTAGAGAGTTTTCTTACCGGCAAAAAGCATTTAAAAGTCTTTTTAAGAGCCTGTGATGGCGTCGGGAAAGTGGAGCTTGATTATCCTATTTCTAATTTAGAGTTTTCTGCTTCTTCCTTTAAGCTTGAAAAATGCATAAAGAAGTTGCCCGTAAAGGTAACGGGAAATTTGTCTTTAAAGGGGAAGGCAAAGCTTGACAGCAATAAACTTCTCCTCAAAAGCGGAAGAGGTAATTTTGCTCTTGAAAACTTAAAGATTGGAGAGCTCTCCTTGGGTCTTTTTTCCATTCCAAGTTTGAACCTCGGTAGCATAAAGGGGACTTATACTGTAAAAAGAGATAACGTTATAGACCTTGAGGCAGAAGGAAATGGTAGCGATGCTGAGGTGAGCGTGAAAGGCTACATCAATGCTGACCTTAAAAATCCTGAGAGATCGTACTTAAACCTTCGGGTGAAGGTCAAACCAAAGGTAGCTCCTTTAAAAGGTAGAATTTTCTCCTTTAGAATTAAAGGTTTTGTTGAAAACGTGAAAGTAGCAAGGTGAAATGATTGACCTTGTAAGGGGAACAGTTGTCCACAAGTATCCTGATAGCATTTCGGTTCTGTGTGGTAGCTTTGCCTTAAGAATTTTTGTCCCCCTTAGGGTTCTCACAGAGGTAAAAGAGGGGGATGTTGTGGAGCTCTTTACAAAACTTATTCTGCCTCCTGAAGGTACTCCAACGCTTTACGGATTTGAGACGCAAAAAGAACGTTCCCTCTTTGAGACTCTCCTGAAAATTCCAAAAGTAGGCTCTAAGGTGGCAATGAGCATAATTTCCCACTTTTCTAAGGAAGAACTTGAGGCGATAGTTTCAACCGGTGACGTAAAAGCTCTTTCTTCTGTTCCAGGACTTGGCAAGAAACTCTCAGAGAGGATAATACTTGAGTTAAAAGGAAAGCTTGAAAGGGACGTAGATATACCGGAAGAGCTCGTGGAAGTTCTCGTTTCTTTGGGCTACTCCAAAAGAGAAATTGTGTCTAAGCTAAAAGGTATGAATCTTGCTGGTTTAAGGCTTGAGGAAGCCGTTAAACTGGCCGTTCAGAAACTCTCTGGGAGAGAAACTTGATAGGAAGGCCTGAAAAACTCAGTCAATTTATAGGTCAGGAAAAAGTTAAAAAGCTTTTAAAAGTGGCAATTGAGTCGGCCAAGAAGAGAGGAGAACCTCTTGACCATATCCTTTTTTACGGTCCTCCGGGAACGGGAAAAACAACTCTCTCTATGATAATAGCCAAAGAGCTGGGAAGAGAGATTAAAATAGTTTCTGCTCCAACCATAGAGAGAAAGGGGGATTTGATAGCTCTCATTACCTCGTTAAACGAAGGAGATGTCCTTTTTATAGATGAGATTCACAGGCTAAACAGAGCTGTTGAAGAAAGTATCTATTCGGCTATGGAAGACTTTAGAATAGATATCGTTACAGGTTCGGCAAGTAAAAGAGCTCTCTCAATAGAGCTCCCCCGCTTTACCCTGATAGGTGCGACAACAAGGTTAAACCTCTTAACGCCTCCTTTTCGCTCCCGTTTTGGGATTATCTGTAGATTGGAGCTTTATACCGCTGCCGAGTTAAAAGAAATTGCCAAGAAAAATTCCGAAAAGTTAGGCATTTGTTTAGACGATGGAGCTTTAAGTCTTGTTGCTCGCTGTGGTAGAGGAACGCCGAGGATACTGAATCAGTTATTAAAGAGGCTGAGAGACTACGCAACGGTTCATGGTTGGGACAAAATCAACGAAGAGAAAGCCAAAAAAGTCCTTGATGAACTTGGCATTGATTCCTTTGGTCTTGACCATATGGATAGGAAAATATTAAGAACTATAGCTGAAGTCTTTAAGGGGGGACCTGTAGGTCTTAACACCCTTGCAACTGTTCTGAAAGAGGATGTTGATACCATAGAAAACGTTCACGAGCCTTACCTAATTGAGATGGGCTTTATAGTCAAAACCCCCCGTGGAAGAAAAATAACGCCGGAAGGTCTAAGGGTTCTCGGTCTTAGTACGTTACAACTTTTTTGAAAGGAGGCGCACGTTGAAATCCTTAAGGTTAACTCAAACAGTTAGGGCTTCTGGCTGAGGGGCGAAGTTAAGCCCGGTCGGGCTTGAGAAGATTCTTAAAGGGCTTGAGATACCTGTTGATGAGAATGTCCTTGTTGGAATAGAGACGTCGGAGGATGCTGGTATTTACAAACTTTCGGATGAAGTTGCGTTGGTGCAAACGGCAGACTTTATAACGCCCGTAGTTGATGATCCTTTTGTCTACGGTCAAATAGCTGTTGCAAACGCTCTCTCTGACATCTACGCTATGGGCGGAAGACCTTTAACAGCCATTAACCTCGTAATGTTTGACGCCTGCAGGATTCCTATGGAGTATTTGAGAAAAATCTTGGAAGGAGGAATCTCTAAGCTCAGAGAAGCTGGCGTGTCTTTGGTTGGAGGACATACCGTTGAGGATCTTGAAACGAAGTACGGCTTGGCCGTTACGGGTGTAGTCCACCCCGAAAGATTCATAAGAAACTCCACAGCAAGACCGGGAGACGTCTTAATCTACACAAAACCTCTTGGAATCGGCGTTTTAACAACGGCCATAAAGGCTGGGATGGCTTCTGAAGAAGAAATAGAAGCGGTTTCTGAGGTGATGGTCTCGTTAAATAAAGCAGCTTCAGAAGTAATGGTTGAAGTTGGAGTGAACGCCTGTACGGATGTAACAGGTTTTGGATTCTTGGGACACCTCTACGAAATGGTAAGATTCAGCGGGGTTGGAGCGGTAATTTACTCTGAGAAGCTAAGCTTCTTGCAGAAAGCAAAAGATTACGCCTCTATGGGACTTCTCCCTGCAGCTACTTATGAGAACATTGACTATGTTGGAGATAGAGTGAAGTTTTCTAATTCCGTTGACGAGGACACCAAAATGCTCCTTTTTGATCCTCAAACATCAGGAGGCCTTCTCATTGCAGTTCCAGAAGGAAAGGCAGAACTTCTTGTGGAAAGACTAAAAGAAAAAGGCGTGAAGTGGATTCAGGAAGCTGGTAAGATTAAAGAAGGGAGCTTAATTGAAGTCGTATAGTAAGGAGAGAAGCTTGAAAAAAAAGGTTGCCGTCATAAGCTTGGGATGTCCTAAGAACTGGGTTGATACAGAAAATATTGTTGGCCTCCTTAAAAGCACCGGAGATGTCGTTTTTGTTGGAAACCTAAAGGAGGCCGATATAATAATTGTCAATACATGTGGCTTTATCCGGCCGGCCAAAGAGGAATCCATAGATGAAATCCTCACGGCAATAGAGGAGAAAAAGGAAAACCCTGAAAAAAGGGTTATAGTTGCAGGCTGTCTTTATCAGAGGTACAAAGAAGAGCTAAAAAAAGAACTTCCCGAAGTTGATGCTTTTTTAGGCGTTGATGAGATAGAAAAAAGCGTTGAAAGAATACTCAACAGAAAGTTTGCCGCCAAAAAACCTTACCTTTTAAGGGAAATTCTCACTCCTAAGCATCTTGCCTATTTGAAGATTTCTGAAGGGTGTTCAAATGTCTGTTCTTACTGTGCCATACCTCTCATTAGAGGGCCTTTAAAGAGCAGACCCTTAGAGGAGGTTATTGAAGAAGCCAAAGTTTTAGCAGACAAAGGAGTGAAGGAACTCTACGTTATAGCTCAGGACACAACAGCCTACCTCCACGATAAAGGTGAAAGAGAGGGACTTGTTAAGCTTTTAAAAGAACTTGAAAAGATAGAAGGGATACAGTGGATACGGCTCATGTATACCTATCCTTCTCACATAACCGATTCTCTCATTGACCTGATGGCAGATTCGGAAAAGATTCTCAAGTACATTGACGTTCCCTTGCAGCATATAAACGATAAAGTCCTTGCGTCAATGGGCAGGAAGTACACAAAGAGCGACGCCGAAAAGCTTATAGAAAAGCTCCGAAAAAAAATTCCGGGAGTGGCTATCAGGACTACCTTCATAGTTGGTTTTCCCGTAGAAGGAGAAAAAGAATTTGAGGAGCTCCACCTCTTCTTAAAAGAAGTTGAATTTGACTGGGCTGGCTTCTTTAAATACTCAAGAGAAGAAGGAACGCCTGCCTATGGACTTGGAGACCTTCCGGAGGAACTGAAAGATTCAAGACTTAACCTGTTAGAGGAAACTCAATTCTGGATATACGAGAAAAAACACAGGGAGCTTATAGGAAAAGAGCTTGAGTTGATAGTTGACGGAGAGAGCGAAGAAATGCCGGGATTTGTAGAGGCCAGAAGTTACAGGAACGCCTACGAAATAGATGGAATCATATATTTAAAAGGAAACTTTCGTCCTGGCCAGGTAGTAAGGGCGGTTGTGACGGATCTTGCGAGTAACGTTGACCTCATTGCGGAGATACCAAGTGATAAGGGTAAGGCCTTTAAGTGACGAGGAGATTCTGTCAGAGGTTGTTTCCATAGTTAGCCGTTACCTGCCAAAATCCACCGTTTACCTCTTTGGCTCGCGAGCTTCTGGAAGAGCAAGAAAAAATTCCGACTTTGACATAGCGATTGAATGGAAGGAAAAAATTAGGGAGAAACTTGAAGAGCTCCCGACACTAAAAAGCTTTGACCTTATTGACCTTAAAAGAAGTTCTAAGGAGTGATTCTTTGTGACGGAAAAAGAGCTTGAAACTTAGGGGTGGACTAAATGAAGAGAGAGCAGTTTAAGGTAGTTAAAACCTATGAAGAGATAAACGAGAAGATAAGGAAAGGGGAGGCGGTAGTTGTTACTGCTGAAGAGATGATAGAGATAGTTGAGGAGCTCGGCGTTGTTAAGGCAGCTGAAGAGGTTGACGTTGTAACAACGGGAACTTTTGGAGCGATGTGCTCTTCGGGAGCTTTCTTAAACGTAGGCCACACAAAGCCAAGAATGAAAATGGAGGAAGTTTACCTTAACGGGGTTCCTGCATATGGAGGGCTTGCCGCCGTTGACCTTTACATTGGAGCTTCGGCTCTGCCAGAAAACGACCCAAGAAACGAGGTTTACCCGGGAAGGTTTGAGTATGGTGGAGCTCATGTAATTGAGGAGCTCATTGCTGGCGAGGATGTTGAGCTTGAGGCTTACGGTTACGGAACGGACTGTTATCCAAGAAGAGAAGTGAAGAAGCTCATTAACTTAAAGAATATAAACGAGGCGATTCTGTGTAATCCAAGAAACGCCTACCAAAACTATAACGTAGCCGTTAATAAATCTTCCCGTACGATTTATACCTATATGGGAACTTTAAAACCCAATTTAGGAAATGCCACTTATTCAAGTGCAGGGCAGCTAAGTCCCCTTTTAAACGACCCCTTCTTTGAAACCATAGGAATTGGAACAAAGATATTCTTGGGCGGTGGAGTTGGCTACGTTGCTTTTTATGGAACGCAACACTCTCCCTTCGGTGTAAAGAGAAGTAAGAAGGGACAACCTATGTCTGGTGCTGGAACAATCATGACGATTGGTGATATGAAACAGATGTCAACGGACTTTATAAGGGCGGCTTCCTTTTTAGGTTACGGCGTTTCTCTCTTTGTTGGTATAGGAATTCCAATACCTATCCTTAATGAGAGAATTGCTTATTACACTTCTGTGAAGGATGATGAAATTTTTGCTCCTGTGATAGACTACTCTGTGGATTACCCTTCTGGAAATGCTAAACCGCTAAAGTATGTGAGCTATGGGGAGCTCCGAAGAG
The DNA here is from genome assembly GCA_964594265.1 of uncultured bacterium. Classification (GTDB taxonomy): domain Bacteria; phylum Aquificota; class Aquificia; order Desulfurobacteriales; family Desulfurobacteriaceae; genus Phorcysia. The sequence continues at coordinate 5,567 of CAZQLZ010000036.1, read as the reverse complement.
GCTTTATAGAGATTGACGGCAAGAAAGTTCCGACTTCGCCTCTTTCTTCCTACTACAAGGCAAGGGAAATAGCAAATATACTTAAAGAGTGGATAAAGAGTGGAGAATTTGAGATAACAAAACCTGTTGGAAAATTGCCTGCCCCAGAACCGGAGGTTGTAATTGAATACGATGAAAGAAAGGAGTAAGAGATGAAGTTTAAAGTTTCTGTTCCTGCATCTACGAGTAATCTTGGCCCCGGATTTGACGCCTTAGGTCTTGCCCTCACCCTTTATAACGACTTTGTCGTTGAACCGTCGGACTTTTACTCGGTTGAGATAGAGGGAGAAGGAGAAAAGGAGCTCCCAAAAGACGAGACCAACCTTTTCTTAAGAGCCTACAGGAGCACTATGGAGTACTTAGGGTTAAATCAGCCGATAAAAGTTAAGCTCATCAACAGGATTCCCTTGGGAAGGGGTCTTGGGAGCTCCGCAACGGCAATCGTTGGAGGGATACTGGCCGCAGAGAAGATATCGGGGAAGGAGCTCTCCCTCCCAGAAGTAATTGATGTTGCCTTTAAGTTTGAGCCACATCCTGACAACGTTCTCCCTGCCTACACAGGAGGTTTTGTCGTTGCCGCAACAAACGGAGACCTTTCCTACATAAAACTTGACTGGCCAGAGGAGTTAAAAGTTATCATCGTAGTTCCGGAGCTCTTTCTCTCAACAGAAGAATCCCGTTCTGTTTTACCGGAAAAGTATGAAAAGAAGGACGTTATTTTTAACATTCAGAGGGTCTCGCTCCTTCTTGGAGCTCTCCAGAAGAAAGACTTTGGACTCTTAAAGGAAGCCGTTAAGGACAGGATTCATCAGCCCTACCGGTGCGACCTCATTCCCGCTTTTTGGGAGATTCTCTCAGAAGGTTACAAGGCAGGAGCCTACGCCGTTTATCTTTCGGGTGCTGGAAGTTGCATAGGGGCTTTAGCCGATAAGAACTTTGATGAAATTGGAAAGGCTATGTGTAACGTCTTTGACTCCCTCGGAATAGAGTCCTGCTACCTTGTCCTTGACGTTGACATGGAGGGAGCGAGAATAGAAGAGGAAGTAGATGGATAAACTGACAGAGCTTACCTTAACTACGGCCAACGCTTCCTTTAGAAAAGAACACTGGATAAGTGCTTCTGATGTAGTGAAGGCTGTTAAAACACGTAAAGTCAAAGAAGGTAAGCTCTTACAGCTCATAGACTTTTTCACAGACAACAGTGTAGAAGCAATTTGGGACTTCTGTGTCAATCACGGTATAAGCCTCTGGGAGCTAAAGGAGTTTTATGAAGAGTGCATAAAGCCTTACGCTGTTAATAGGGAACTTGAAGAGCTCTGGAAGTTCTGATGCTCTGGAAGGATACTCTGAGAGTAGCTTTAAAGCTCATACGTAGAGAAGAGATACATTACTCAGAGTGGACTTGGGGAGGAGGCAGTGCCTTAGCTTTCAGGATTTGTCATAGAGAGAGTGTAGATGTTGATATATTTTTCTGGAACGCTATGCTCTTGACCCGTTTTTCTCCGAGACTCAACGATTATGCCGAGGAGATTTCCAAAAGCTATACAGAACAGTCAAACTTTATAAAGCTCTACCTTCTAAACGGCAGACAGATAGACTTTATACTGTCTCCGGCTTTGACTTCTGAACCCTATACGGTGGAGACTGTATTGGGAGAAAGGATACAAGTTGAGACTCCTTGGGAAATAGTAATAAAAAAGCTTTTTTATCGTGCAGAAAGTTTAAAGGTAAGAGATGTTATAGACACGGTTGCTGTCTGGGAAAACTATCCAGAAGAATTTGAACGGGAGCTGGAAATAGTGCGACCCAAAAAAGAAATTATTAAGAAGCGTCTTGAAGTCTTGAAAAAGGTATGGGATAGGGAAGTTGAAACCCTAACCCTCTATAATGAAAGCCTAAGAAGTGTGGTTGTTCCTCAAAAATTTGAGGAAATTATTGCTACCTTGTGATTATTTTGTTTCCTTTTCAACAGCTCTTAGTTTTGCACTACGGGTGGCGGGGTTTTCTTTTAGCTCTTCTTCTGTCGGTTCAATGGGTTTTCTGGTTACTACCTTAAAACCCTCAAGGCTTCTTAAAATGTTCTTAACAAGCCTGTCCTCAAGAGAGTGGAACGTTATGACGACTATCCTTCCACCGCAATGTAGGTGCTCTGCAGCGGCGGGTATTCCCTGTTCTATTTCCTCAAACTCTTTGTTAACGTAGATTCTTATCGCCTGAAAGGTCTTTATCGCAGGGTGTTTTTTCTTTCCAACCCAGAGTTTCTTTGGGATTACTTCCTCAACAATTTTTGCAAGCTCCGTTGTCGTCTCAATAGGTTTTATCTTCCTCCTTCTAACTATCTCCCTTGCGATTTTTCTTGCAAACCGCTCTTCTCCATATTTAAAGATTATCTCTGCAAGCTCTTTCTCTGAAAGCTCGTTAACCACCTCCTTAGCCGTTAACTTCTGTCTCCTGTCCATCCTCATATCAAGGGGCTGCTCTTTCCAGACGGTAAAGCCTCTCTCTCCCCTAAGGTGAAAGTGTGATACGCCAAGGTCAAAGAGAACTCCGTTAACTTTTTTAATCCCTTCAGCTTCAAGAACTTCACTTAGTTGTGAAAAGTTGGCGTGATAAACGGCGACTCTGTCTCCAAAAGGTTCAAGCCTTTTGAGAGCTCTCTCTATTGCCTCTTCATCCCTGTCTATACCAATTACCCTGTTTTTTGGATTCGCTTTAAGAATCGCCTCTGCGTGGCCTCCTCCTCCAAGGGTAGCGTCAACAAAAACTCCACCTTCTTCGGCTTTCAGATAGCTTATGGCCTCTTTAACCATTACGGGGGGATGGTATATTTCTTCCATGCAAATTCCTTTCCGCTTTTTGAAAAAAAATTATGAGATTGCCCCTTAAGGGGCAATCCAGTTTTTGAGCTTTTCGTATGCCAAGATTCTTGGAATGTTCTTTGCTTCTTGAGGACCCGGATTTTTCATGTAGAAAGCATTTATCTCGTAAACCGTTCCTTTGATTTTCCTGTCAAGTGCTATTTTTCCAAGTCTTACAAGGTCAACTATAAGTCCTGCAAGGGCTGGACTGTCGTTAATCCTTGCGTTAACTACTATTTCATCAACAGCACCGTTAAAGCTTACATATTCAACGTGCATTGATATGAATTTTTTATCTCCCAGAGGCTCAAGGTAACCTGTGGGTTTAATAAAGTGAGGAGCATCGTATCCTAAAATGTCCTTGACGATACTTGATTTTGTGAACTCCTTACTTTTGTTTCTCTCTTTGTCCGTAAGGGCAAGAAAGTCAGTGTTACCTCCTATGTTAAACTGAACTATGCTTTTGACAAACCTGTTTCTCTGTGCCAGGTGGGCTAAAATATCTGCAGTTAAAGGAGTTGCTCCTGTAGCTCCGTCATCTCCAAAGATGACAAGGGAACTTTCTTCTGCAAGTTCAACGAAGGCAGGGTCGTTTGCTATCAAGGTAGGAATTGTGTTTACAAAAACAGCCTTTCCTACTTCTTTGGCGTAAAGAGCAGCAGCATAGGCGTAGGCTTGGCTTGCTGTGAGTCTTTCTTTTCTGTTTTCCTTTATCGCCTTTTCAAGCTCTTCTTTTTTTCCGAATGGAGTGAAGCTTTCTGTGGTGCATACGTTAACTATAATTTCCACTCCTTTTTCCTTCCAGCTTTCAACCAGTTTCTTTATGGCATCCTCTATCGGCATTTCATCTTCAAGACCGGAGGCTTTAACTGGCAAATTCCTCAGGCTATTTAAGTGTATTCCCTTTTCAACCTTTATCTTTTCAAGGCTTTCTGGAATTTCTCCTTTCCAGTAGTCTGCGCAAACTTCTGCTACACTTTTTCCAACTTTGGATTCATCAACATCATAGCTGGCCACTATCTCTACGTCTTTCACTTTATAGGGAAGCTCATCCCTGAGAGGAACACCGTAGAGCTCCACTTCTCCTTTTTTTATTCTTTCCACTCCTACAGCAAAAATACTACCTACAAATCCTTGTCCGAGTATTGCTACCTTAGGCATCTTTTCCCCCCCTTATTGTGTTTTTTAACGATTGAGTACACGTTGTAAAGAACCTTTAAGTTGCTTAAAAGAGCTACCAGTAAAAGGACTAAAAAAGCGGAATTGGTAAGGGAAGTTAGAAAGATTAAAAACACTCTTTCATCTCTTTTACCTGGAAACTTTTTGAGCTCAGGAATGTCTTTGAAAGGAGAACTTGAAAAAGAAGCTTTGTACTTTTCTGTTGTGTAACTTACCATTGTTGAACCAAAAATGGCGCTTCCTAAAAGAAGGAGAGAAAGAAGAGAAGGTTTTACATGAACGGCTACTGCCAGTAGAAAAAGGCTGTCTACAAAGCGGTCAAGGATGGAGTCAATATATCCCCCAAGCTTTGTCGTTCTCAGTCCACATCTGGCGAGTTCTCCGTCCATTCCGTCAATCATTGAACTAAGCTGGTAGAGAGCTCCTCCTACAGGTAGAGAAACTATAGCCGTTAGCGTAGACAAAATTCCTACTAAAAAAGAGATAAAGGTAGCCTTGTTGGGAGTCAACTTCTCAGAGAGGAGAGTGCTTAAAAAGGTAGAAACTTTCCTGTTTAATTTTTGAGCTACGATTCCGTCCTCCCCTTCTTTTACGCTCAGTTTAAGTATGAGTTTCCTTGCCCTTCTGAGGTCTTCGGGAGTATCAACGTCCATCCAAAATAGGCCGGAAACCTCGTAAACAGGGAGTCTGCTCCTTTTTACTACTTCACTTAACGAAAAACTTTCCTTTTCCTTGTGGAGTTCTTGGGCACTTTTAAATATTTCTTCGTTAAGTACAAAGAATCCTGTATCGTAGCCGTCGTAATCCTTTAGATTTTTACCAATATCTGCAACTTTTCCATTGCTAATCTTTACTTTAGTGGCTTCATCTTTTTCTATGAACCTTCCAACTTTGTCAACGATAATTCCGAAACCTTTGAGGGCTTTCTCTATAAATTCCTCTTCGTACACATGGTCGCTCATAAACAGAACAAATTTTCCCTTAACAAAATTCTTGGCTTTGAGAAGGGAGTAACCGTTTCCTCTTTCCGGTGATTCGTTAACGACGATTGTATAGTTAACGTTCAGCTTTGAGAAAAATTTTTCGTATGCTTTTTTTGATTTTTCATTTACCACCACAATAAAATCATTCACACCCCTCTTTTTCAAAAACTCAATCGTTCGGTAGACCAACTCTCTATTACAAATCTTCAAAAGACCCTTTGGTTTTTCACCTGCTAAGTCCCCCATCCGAGTGGCCAGTCCTGCTGCTAAAAGGACTGCCCTCATTGTTAGCCCCTTAACAGCTCTGCTGCTAAAGGTGTTATCTTCTGTTAATATTAAATAGGTCAGAGACTCTTCTTAGGCAATACTTTGTTCGAGTTCAATACATGGTGGACACCTTGATGACTTCTAATATATTCCTCAAACTTCTCAGCAGGAGTCTTGTAATTTAAAGACTGATGGGGTCTGAGAAAGTTGTAAACCTTCAAATACTCAAAGAGTTTCTTAT
>CAZQLZ010000035.1:0-2980 GCA_964594265.1 uncultured bacterium | reverse complement strand
GAAAATCCTCTTTACGAGTACTATGATAGACTTCTTGAAATAGCTAAAAAGTACGATGTTACACTTTCTCTTGGTGACGGAATGAGACCTGGATGCATTGTTGATGCAACTGATAGGTGTCAAATAGAAGAGCTCATTACACTTGGGGAACTTGTTGATAGAGCAAGGGAAGCTGACGTTCAGGCAATGGTTGAAGGACCTGGACATGTTCCTCTTGACCAGGTTGAGGCAAACATCCTCCTTCAAAAAAGACTCTGCCATAATGCACCTTTCTACGTTCTTGGACCAATTGTTACAGACATAGCCCCTGGATACGACCACATCTCAGGAGCAATTGGCGGGGCAATAGCTGCAAGGGCTGGTGCAGACTTTCTCTGTTATCTCACTCCCGCTGAGCACCTTGCACTTCCGGATGTTGAGGACGTCAAGCAGGGAGTAATCGCTGCAAGAATAGCAGGTCACGCAGCTGACATCGTCAAAGGAGTTCCCGGTGCTATAGAGTGGGATCTTGAAATGGCAAAGGCAAGAGAAAACCTTGACTGGGAGAAACAGTTTGAGCTTGCCATAGACCCCGAAACTGCAAGGAAGTACAGGCAGGAGAGGGCTCCCCAGGAGGACGAAAAAACCTGTACGATGTGCGGGAAACTCTGCTCAATAAAGAGGGTTGAGGAGTACTTAAATCCCAAGAAAAATAGCAACGGCTAATCCCCCTGGTGGGGGCTACACCTTAAAGCCACTATGTTAGAATAAGTTTAAGAAGCTTTTCACTCTGGGAGAGCAATTGGTAATAGAGGAGTTTCCAGGGTTAATTGAGAAGCTCTGTAAAGAGTACCTAAACACTCTATCCCCATTTGTCAGGGAGAAGCTGAACATCATAGAGGCTGAGCACTTCTGCAGGGAAGTGGATAGGTACTACAAGGAGCTGTTGGACTTATCGGTCAACTCCCCTCAGGAGTTCAAAGAGTCTGTAGTGGAGCTTGGCAGGGAGTTCTACAGGAAAAGCCTAACTATTGCCTTTGTCGTAGATGCAATTAACTCCCTCACCCATAGAATACTACAGTACATACATACAGAGAAACTACCATTTGAGCTCTCGGAGGAGTTCTTAAAGTTTATCAATAAGTTTCCCAACCTAATAGCATACGGATTTATCCTGGAATCCATTCCAGACAGGGAAAAAGCCCTCTCCACAAGCTCAAAGAGCTGGGGAAACGAGATTTCAAAACACCTGAAAATCCTGAAGGAGTTCATAGGCAAAAGGAAAACGGACAGCTTAGACAGTACTCACTGCTTAACCCTCGAGCCTCTTGAAAGGTTAGACTTCAGAATTTCCTGCAAGAAGCTGGATATATGTGAAAAGATAAACAAAACCCATGAGCTGCTTCACGTGTACATAAATTTGTTAAAGGATTACTTAAGCCATGGTAAATTCTTAGCAGGTTACTTAGTATTAGAAGACGTCTTCTTCCTGATAGAAAGGCTATATGAAAATTTATTAAGTTTAGAATCCACTTCTGCTGCGCTAACTTTTGATGACGTAGTTAAGTTCATAGTAGAAGAGAAAATAGAGGATTGTTTCTCCATACTTGTCATAAACCCTATAGACTTAGCCTTTGTAAATAAAGTATATGGATTTGAGGTCGGGGATTCCATTTTAGAAGAGGTAATAAACGGATTAAGCATCTTGGCAGATAGGAAAAGAGTAGTTAAGTGCAACGAGGGTTTAATCTGTGCCTTTTTGAACGATTGCTCAAGGAGTGCAGCCGTAAACGGTAAGAAAGTCTTTAAGGGAATAAAGGAAACTCTCAGCAGAAAGTTCAGTTACTTACCTTATAAACCCGACATTTCTGGATATCTCTTAATCTTTACAGAAAAGAGCACTCTTAAAATTAACGATTTAACAAACCTTTTAAAGTATGCGCTAAGGATAAGCAGACAAAAGCCTTCGGAGTTGCTAATTCTAAGTACAGACGAGTTAATATCTTCAAAAAGTATCTTTGTCTTTAAGAATACAGTAGACTACCTTAAGGAAACTTTTGAGTCCGGCAGAGTAGCTTTAGCCATTCAGGGGATTCACGAGATAGAAACCGCCAAAGTGAAACACTATGAAGTCCTGTTCAGGCTAATTGACGAAACTGGTAGAATAATACCTGCCGGAGAGGTAATAGACTTAATTTACGACTTTAGACTAATTCACCTGTTGGACTTAGCAGTTTTAAAGAAGGTATTCTTAAACATTGAGAAGTTTAAAAATTTAAATAGAGGTATTTTTATAAACGTTAGTCCGAGAACTTTAAAACTAAGGACAACCAGAGAAGAGATTGAGAAAATAATAGGCAACTTGGTAAGAAAAGGTCTTAAAGTTGGATTTGAAATAACAGAACAAGCAGCCATTGAGGACTTCAACGTAATAGTAGATTTCTTCACGAAGTTACCAACCGAGTTGGCAATTGACGACTTCGGGACTGGCTATTCTTCTTTTTCCAACTTCATAAGCTTAGTAGAACAACTTCAAATAAAGTACTTAAAAATTGACGGAAGCTACGTAAGGAAGCTTGAAGAATCTGTAAATACAGAGAAAGTAATAGGAGCTCTAAATAGCATGGCCCACTCCTTGGGAATAGAGACGATAGCTGAGTTTGCGAGCTCATGGGAAATAGTTGAAAAGCTGAAGAAGTTAAACATAGATTATGCTCAAGGTTTTTTCTTCTCCAAACCAGAAATAGTTGTGGTGTGAGGTTAAAGTGCTTGCTAAGAGGATAATACCCTGCCTTGATGTAAAGGAAGGAAGGGTTGTTAAGGGTGTTAACTTCGTTAACCTGATAGATGCTGGAGACCCTGTTGAGAACGCAAAAGTCTATGATGAGCAGGGGGCAGATGAACTTGTTTTCCTTGATATAACTGCAAGCTATGAAAAAAGAAACATAATGATTGATGTTGTAAGAAGAACTGCCGAAGAAGTCTTTATGCCACTGACCGT
>CAZQLZ010000034.1:0-24132 GCA_964594265.1 uncultured bacterium | reverse complement strand
GAAGACAAAAGGACAAGGCTTCCAGTAATGGTTGGAATGGACGGTTTTATCGTTTCTCACGCTATAGATAGAGTAAGGCTTTTGCCGGATAGAGCAGTTGAAGAATTTGTTGGTGAAAACCAACCTATTTATTCTCTCCTTGACGTTGATAATCCTGTAACCCATGGTGCAATTGCAATGACCGATTCTTACATGGAATTTAAACGTCAACAGAGAGATGCTATGGAAAAGGCTTACCAGGTTATTAAGGATGTAGCCAAGGATTTTGAAGATGCTTTTGGTAAAAAATATGACCACGTTGAGGCCTACAAGACTGACGATGCAGACTACATTCTCATCATTATCGGTTCAGCTGCGGGAACCGCAAAGGCTGTGGTTGATAAAGTAAGGGATAAAGGAGTTAAGGTTGGACTTATAAAGATAAGAACCTATAGGCCATTCCCTTACGGTGATATTATGGACGTTATAGAGAGCTCCAACTGTAAGGCTATCGGTGTATTTGACAGAGCTGAAACCTTTGGTGCTGCGGCTGGTCCTCTCTTTAGCGACATTGCAACGGCAATGTTTTTAAGGAACAAGCATTATCCTATGATTGACTTTATCTATGGCCTTGGTGGAAGAGATACGAACATTAACCATATTGAAGAGGCTATAGATAAAGTAATGAAGCTTGCTGCAGGAGAAGAAGTACCCCTTGTAAATTACCTTAACCTTAGAGAATAAACGGAGGAAGTAATGACTGAAATAAAGCTACCACCCCTTAAAAAACTTACCAACTATCCCGAAAAGCTTGCTCCTGGCCACAGGCTCTGTGCCGGATGTGGAGCTTCTATAATCGTTCGCCAAATGTACATGGTGGCGAATGCTCTTGGTTATGAGCTCATTTGGGCCAATGCAACAGGTTGTCTTGAAGTGTGTACCTCCATTTACCCTTACACCTCTTGGAAATCCCCTTGGATTCATAGTGCCTTTGAAAACGCTGCAGCTACTATCTCCGGAATAGAAGCAGCCTATAAAGCCCTTAAGAGGAAGGGAAAGCTCCCTACAGATAAAAAGGTTAAGTTTATTGCTCTTGGTGGTGATGGTGGAACTTACGACATTGGTTTTCAGGCACTTTCTGGAGCTCTTGAAAGAGGACACAACTTTATATACGTGTGCTACGATAATGAAGCTTATATGAACACCGGTATACAACGTTCTTCAGCTACTCCAAAGTACGCTCACACAACTACTCAACCTGTGGGTTCTGAAAGCTCAGGAAAACCTCAACACAAGAAGTGGCTTCCTGAGGTGGCTGCTGCTCATGGTATTCCTTACGTAGCCCAGGCTGCTCCTTCACACTGGAAGGATTTTATGGAAAAATTCAAGAAAGCCCTTTTGACAGAAGGACCTTCCTTCATTAACGTCTTTTCAGTTTGTCCAAGGGGGTGGCGTTCTAAGGAAGAAGAGGGTATACTTGTAACGAAACTTGCCGTTGAAACTAACTACTGGCCTCTCTTTGAGGTTGAGAACGGCAAGTGGAGGATAACTTATAGGCCTAAGAACCCGAAACCGATAGAGGAGTTTTTGAAGCTTCAAGGGAGATTTAAACACCTTTTCAAGCCGGGTATGGAGGATAAAATTAAAGAGCTACAGGACGAAGTAAACAGGAGATGGGATTGGTTAAATAAATTAGAACAACTTAGTAGGGAAGGAAGATGTTGAACTTAAGGCCAGAAGAGGACAAGGAACTCAGGGAAATACTTACAAGTATTGCGGAAGAGAGTAAATCTAAGATTGTTTTCCTCATTGATAAGTCGGGTCAGCTTATAAGCCGGAGTGAATCTCCGGCTTTTACTTCCGATGATGTAACCTTTGCTTCTCTTACCGCTGGAAACGTCGCAGCTTCTGAAGCTTTGTCAAAGCTTCTGGGAGATAGGAGCCTTAATCATATGTTTACGGAGACGGAAACGGAAGGTATCTACATGATAGTTGTTGCCGAGAAGTATATCTTGGTGTCAATATTTGATAAGTATGCTACTAATCTGGGTATCTTAAGAGTGAAGATTAAAAAGTATTATGAAAAGCTTGAGGACTTAATGAAGAGAATTGAGGAAAGAGCTAAGAAAGAGGGTTCTGTACCAGCGGATATCAATATAGATGACATAGACTTGGATACACTATTTGAATAAGGAAGGGGAGCTTAATGCCATTCGTTAACTTTGCTACGAAGGAAATAAATTGCAAAATTGTTTACTATGGTCCGGGTCTTTCGGGTAAAACTACCAATATCAAGTGGATTTACGATCATATAAAACCGGAAAATAAGGGTGAAATGATAACTCTTGCAACAGAAACAGAAAGAACACTTTTCTTTGACTTTGTTCCCATTGAAGTTTCTAATGTGAAGGGCTTTAAGGTAAGGTTTCATCTCTATACTACTCCCGGACAGATTATCTATCAGGCAAGCAGAAAACTGATACTAAAGGGTGTTGATGGCGTTGTCTTTGTTGCTGATTCTCAGGAGGAAAGACACGACGCTAACCTTGATACCCTTGATGATATGATTGAAAATCTTAAGGAGTACGAGATAGATATTGAGGACCTTCCTCTCGTTTTTCAATACAACAAGAGAGATCTTCCAAATATCCTTCCCGTTGAAGTTCTTAGGAGAGACCTTAACAGGTGGAATAGACCGGATTTTGAGGCTGTAGCTTCTAAAGGAATAGGAGTTCTGGAAACTTTTAAAGAAATAACAAAGCAAGTTTTAAGAAAGCTTAAGAAGTGAGAGAAGAGATACTGGATGTCCTGAACTGTAGGGTAGAGGAATTTTACAGCTACCTTCACAAGGCAACTTCTTTAAGGTTTCAATATTTTGGCAGGAAAGTTGAAACGTGTGCTATATTAAACGCAAAAAGTGGTAAGTGTCCTTCTGACTGTAAGTTTTGTGCCCAGTCTGCCAAGTTTGATGTTCCGGTTAAGATTTATCCCCTTCTACCGGAAAGAGAACTTTCAAAAAAAGCCCTTGAGGCTTTTGACAGAGGAATTAATAGATTTAGCTTTGTTACGAGCGGCATTTCTCTTGGGGCTGAGGAAGTAAGGATTGTAGGAAGAGTTGTTGAGGCTATAAAAAAGCAGAAAGCAGATGCCCTACTTTGTGCGTCGCTTGGACAACTGAAGAAAGATGAACTTAAGTTTTTAAAGGACTGCGGCCTTGACAGATATCATCACAACCTTGAGACCTCACGAGAGTTTTACCCTCATATAACAACGGTTCAAAAGTGGGAAGATAGATTAAGAACTATTGAAAGCGCAAAAGAAGTAGGACTTTCTATCTGCTCTGGAGGAATTTTTGGCCTTGGTGAGAGTGATGAAGACGTGGTTTCGTTGATAAAGACTTTTAAAGAGCTCTCCGTGGACTCTATTCCTGTTAACTTCCTCCATCCTATAAAAGGAACTCCACTTGAAAGTGCAAATTTTCTAACTCCTTTGAGATGTTTGAGAATTCTTGTGGCAATAAGGCTCTCTATTCCTGAAGCAGAAATAAGGGTTTGCGGCGGAAGGGAGTATAACCTGAGGGAGCTCCAACCGTTTATCCTTTTACCGGCCAACGCTTTAATGGTTGGAAACTACCTAACTACAAAGGGTAGGAGCTTAAAAGAAGACATCCAGATGATAGAAGACCTTGGATTAGAGAGCTCTCTGAGGAGATGATGTTCTTCCTTTCCAAGACTCTTGGTGTTTTAGTAATTCCTCCCGGGATTTTCTTGGTTTTACTGTTTTTTTCTATCTTCTTGCTCATCAAAGGATGGAAAAGGTGGGCTCTTTTATTTCTGTTTTTAACGACTTTTTCCCTATATTTGATGTCCACGGAGTTCGGGAAGAACCTAATTCTTTTTCCCCTTGAAGACCACTATCCCTATCCTGACCTAAAGAGGATAAGCTGTGAGGCTATTGTAGTTCTTGGGGGAGGAAAGATTCCTCATTCTCCGGCAGAGGGTTTTGAGGCTTCTGTTGATCCTAAGGTTGCAAAGAGGCTTTACGAAGCTTTTAAGTTGTGGAAGAGATTTAAGAAACTCATTGTCGTTTCTGGCGGTTCTGTTTTTCGCGATACTGAAAGCGAGGCAGCAGCTATGAAAAGGTTTTTAACCACTATTGGAGTTCCTTCGGGGGACATTCTGGAGGAAGATAGGAGTAGGAATACTTTAGAAAATGCTATTTTTACGGCGGAGCTCCTTGAAAAGAAGGGAATAAATGAAATATGTCTTGTGACTTCAGCTTTTCACATGCCTCGGAGCGTCAGGATATTTGAGTTTGTGGGTTTTAAAGTTGTTCCCGTTCCCTGTGATTACAGAATTTACAGAACTCCTTACAGCTGGTATTCCTTTATGCCAATGCCTTCTTACCTGAGGGATTCCTTGTGTGGAATAAGGGAATATGTAGGACTTCTTTACTTTGAGTTTTTACAGAAGCGGCAACTTTCGTATGTCACAAAGCGTTTAAATTGGAAAACTGTGGAGTGACGAAATATATTTAAGGCCGTAAACTTTCCAGCGGGGTGGAAAGGAATGAAGAGGTTCATGTTCAAGTCTAAGATACACAGGGCAGTAGTGACAGGAGCTGACCTTAACTACGAGGGTAGTATAACGATAGACAGCGAACTTCTGAGACTTGCGGATATTCTACCTTATGAAAAGGTTGATATATACAACATAACGAACGGAGAACGTTTCTCAACCTATGTAATACCGGGAGAACCGGGAAGTGGAGAAATCTGCTTAAATGGAGCAGCTGCAAGGAAAGTTCAGAAAGGAGATATCATAATAATTGTAAGCTACTGCGAACTTGAAGAAGAGGAAGTAAAAAACTTCCAACCTATTGTTGTCTTAGTTGATGAGAAAAATAAGCCTATCAGGGTAAGCAGATCCTCTGGCGGACTTACAAAAGATTAGAAAAAGACCCCTCCTTGACGGAGGGAATTACCTTTCAATTTCTCCTTTTATAAACTTGTCCACCAGTTCCTTAGCTTTCCAATCGGGATACTGAATTGGGGGATGCTTCATGGTGTAAGCGGAGATTGAATAGAGGGGACCAGCAATGCCTCTATCAAGGGCTAACTTGGCGCATCTTATTGCATCAATTGCCGAGCCGGCACTGTTCGGAGAGTCCTCAACGGACAGCTTGAGTTCTATATACATTGGAACATCACCGAAAAGCCTTCCTTCAAGCCTTATGTAAGCGATCTTGTTGTCCTTGAGCCACGGGACGTAATCGCTGGGACCTATGTGGATGTTGTCATTCTCAATTGGGTACGGAAGGAGGGATCTTACAGCTTCGGTTTTTGAAACCTTTTTGGTCTTGAGTCTTTTCCTTTCCAGCATGTTGAGGAAGTCGGTGTTACCGCCAAAGTTGAGCTGGTAAGTTCTATCTATCCTGACTCCCCTGTCGCTCATTAAGGTAGCAAGAACTCTATGGGTAATTGTTGCTCCAACCTGAGACTTTATATCATCTCCAACTATGGGAAGACCTTTTTCCTTAAACTTCTTTGCCCACTCTTCGTCAGAGGCTATAAAGACAGGGATGCAGTTTACAAAGGCACAGCCAGCTTCAAGGGCACATTGAGCATAGAACCTTGTAGCTTCTTCTGAACCAACCGGTAGGTAATTTACTACAACCTCTGCCCCGCTTTCCTTTAAAACTTTGACAACATCTACCGGTTCTTTATCTGCCGGGACGAAACGCTGATCTTCTGGGTAATCCTTCATGTGTTCGGCGAAACCGTCCATCACAGGTCCCATCTGGACCTCAACGCCAATTTCAGGAACGTTCGGACAGAAAACCGCCGTACAGTTAGGCTTTTCAAATATTGCCTTACTGACGTCCTTTCCTACTTTCCTGGCATCTATGTCAAATGCAGCAACAACTTCTATGTCCCAAGGTTTGTAACCACCTATGTCGTAATGCATAAGTCCGGATATTTCTTCCTCACTTTTGTTTCGGTAATAGTAAATCCCTTGAATCAGAGAACTTGCACAGTTTCCCACCCCAACTATTGCTACCTTTACTTTTTCCGACATTTATTCTCCTCCCGATTTGTACTTACTTGTAAGGAGTTTGAACTCCTCTATTTTACTATCTAAATCAGAGATTATCTTTTCCATCTCTGTAAGAATCTTGGAAAAATTGCTTGCAAGACTTTCAACTACATCCTGAATGATCTTTTCCCTCTCCTCTTCGGAGAGGTACTCTTTGTTTCTCAAAGCATCCTCTATCAAGGCTATTTCCAGAAGTCCCAGCGTCAAGAGTAAGGGATTTAAGTTTTCTGCCTTGAAGCGTTGTTTGAGAAAGTTGGTAATCTGTTCATAGTTACTGTCTGGACGATGTTTTGAGAGCTCCAAGTTTAACCAAAGGTCAGTAGCCCTAAGGGCGAGTCCTTTTATGGCTTTCTCGTCAATTATCATCCTACTTCTCCAACTCCATAAGTTTAACTTTCGCTATCTCGGCTTCAGGAGTTCCCGGATACATTTCAATTACTTTATTGAAAGTTTCTCTTGCTTTCTCTACATCTCCCATTCCCTTGTAGCAGAGACCTACTTTGAGCATTGCGGCGGGTACTTTATTTTCCTTAGGATACTTCTCAATAACCTGCTTAAAGTAGTTTACAGCAGTTTCGTAATCGTTATGGGAGTAGTAAATCTCACCTATCCAGTAGAGAGCGTTATCGGCGAGGGAGCTATTTGGGTACTGCTGAACAAGTTGTTCAAAGAGTGATTTCGCTTTTTCAAGATCGCCGGCCTCCATAGCGTTAAAGGCCTGCCTGTAAAGGTCTCTGGCACTAAGCTGAACAACGGGCTGAGGTTTTTCTTCCTTAGCTTCTACGGAAGGCGGTTTAACGGACTGCATAGGAGAGAGGGTTCTTCCAATTTCCTCTACTCTCTTTTTAAGCTCAAAAATCTGCTGCTCGTTACCGGCTGTCCTATCTTCTACTTTTGAAAGTCTCTCCTCTAAGAGTGAAAGCTTCTCTTCGTGAGAACCCACCCTGACTTTAAGGGCTTCAAGTTCTTTTTTAATCTGGGAAAGTTCTGTGTTAACAGGTGTCTTTGTTTGTGCACAGCCAAAAAGGAAGGAGACAGCTATAGGTACAAAAATCAGTTTCTTCATTGCTCACCCCCAAAATTTAGTCCCTTCCTTTCAAGTTCCTCTTCGCATTCCTCAACAAGTTCCTTTATGAGCTCGTCAACATGATACATCCTGTTTACCTTACCAACATTACTGCCGGAGAAAACAAGACCTTCAACAACGTTTCCTTCCGCCGACTTGAGGAGAGCATCGGCTATGCAGTAAATTGAGTCTGGTCCTTGACAGGTCTTTAAACACTTATAAGGACACGTATGAGGGATTCTTCCCTCCTTTTCAAGCCGTTCGGTAAAAGGATTTCTAACGGCGTGGGCCAACATGCCGACAGGGCTCTTTACGTAAATGGAATCTTCTGGCTTTGCTTTTATTATATAGTCCTTAAACTCCTGAGCTGCGTCGCACTCATAGGTTGCAATAAAGCGAGTTGCTATCTGGACTCCGCTTGCTCCCATCTCAAAGGCCCTTGCCATATCTTTGCCGTCAAAGATGCCGCCGGCAGCTATTACGGGAATATTCACAGCCTCTACAATACCCGGAAGAATATCCCACAGGCTTTCAGTTGTTCCCAGATGTCCACCGGCGTCTCCACTTTCAACGATTACAGCAGCGGCACCAAGTCTTTCGGAGAGCTTTGCCCCTTTTGGTGTGGCAACAATCTCAACAAGGGGAACGTTAAAGGTGTTGCATATCTTAAAGACGTCTTTACCAAAACCAGCACCCTGAATGATTAGGTCTGCTCCGGCGTCTATTGCCGTCATCAGAAGCTCATAGAAATGAGTAAGAGCGTACATAATGTTTACACCAATTATTCCCTTAGGGGCAAGCTCTTTAGCCTTTCTTATCTCCTCTGCCAGCTCCCAAGCGTAGTGGTAGGGCTTTAGGCCGACACTTTCAACATCAATTCCTTTACAGGTAGTCTTTTTTGGCTTACTCCTATCTTTCTCATGAAGAAGAACTGCCGAAATAACTCCGATTCCACCGGCATTGGCAACAGCTGATGCTAACTTGTGGAGGGAAACCTTAGCACCCATCCCTCCCTGAATTATTGGATACTTGGGTTCTAAGTCCTTGATTCTGAGTTTTGGCAATCTACTCATTTAAGCTCCTTTAAGAGGTTTTTTATCTCTTCAATATTCTCTGAGCTGATAATTTTAAACCCTTTTTCTTTTAATAGGGCTGCAGTTACTCCCATTCCTTCCTTCAAGTTATCTGTGTCAAACTCGTAGATTTTTTTCACTCCACAAGAGGGACTTTTTTCCTTCAGGATACAACCAATAAGCCTATCTCTTAGAAGTTCTGCAGCCTTAAGGGTTTCATAAGCTCCCCTGAGGAAATTTTTTGTAACGTCTTTCAAGGTCCCTTCAACGGTTAAAACTTTTGCCCTTTTTAAGAGAACATCTCTGCCGTCGCCACCCTTTATTTTAGCAGGAGGTCTTGGAGTTGAAAGTCCGCCAAGCTGTTCAGGACAAACAGGAACTACAATCCCTTTACGGAAGGCTTCAAGGATGAGGTCGCACTTGTTGTTGCCACCGTTATATTTACAGTTAAATCCAACAAGACAAGCGCTAACAAGAAAGATCTTACTCATCTTTAACTATTACCTCGTGAAATGGTTTCAAGGCAACCTTTTCTGCTATCTCTTTCAATCTTTCCAGACTAACTGATTCTACTTCTTTAAGAAAGGCAGAATCGTAGGCATAACCTTTTCCCATAATTTCCCAGAAACCTGCATACCAAGACTTTTTACTTCTCGTTTCGTGGTCAAGCTCAAAGCTTCCCCTAAGGTAACGTTTGGCTCTGACAACGCTTTTAGGAGTTATGAAGTTTGGAAGGTTTTTTAAAAGCTCTAAGAGTTCCTTCTCAACCTCCTTTTCCTTTTCTGGAGATGTCCCTATGTAGAGGAAAAGCCTGCTCCTACCAAGGCGAGTAGGGTAGATAGAACCGGTTGAGTAGGCAAATCCTCTCTTTTCACGGAGCTCCTGAAAGAGGAGCGAACCTATTCCTTCCCCAATCAACGTGTTTAGAAGACGAAACTCTACGTAACCTTCTTCTTCTATCGCTGGAGCTTCAACTGCAACCATGATGAAGCTCTGGGCAGAACCTTTTCTCTTTACTACTTCTTTTTGAAATTCCAGAATTCCGGCGGAGGTCTTTCTTAGTTCTTGGGAAAAAGTTTTTAAATCTTCAAGCACTGAGATAACCTTTTCAGTTGAGCGGAGTTTTCCGCACAAAGAAAAGACAGTCCCCTCAGGGAAAAGGGAGCTCTTAAACCAATTTTCGGCCTCCTCTAAGGAAACCGATGAAACGCTTTTTTCGTTGCCGTAGGGCATATTCTCGTAAGGAGTTCCTGAGTAAGTCATCTTGACTATCTTTTCGTAGGCAAGTGTAAAGGAATTCTCTATCTTGGAACGGATAGCAGCAAGGAGGGATTCCTTTTCAATCTTGAAACTTTCGGCGGAGAAATCGGGGTTTTCTACTACTTCTTTGAACAGCTTGAAGAACTCAACTATTCCTTCTGGAACGACTTGAAACCTTACTAAGGAATAGTCAGCTGAAACTTCTGGAACAAAAGGAGTTCCAAAACGTTCTTGAAGTTTTGAGAACTGTAGGGGAGAGCGTAAAGAACTTCTCTTGAAGGCCGTCTTGAAAGAAAGCATAGTAATTCCAGGTTTTTCATCAAAAGAAGAGCCTCTGGGAATAAAAACGTTACATGCAACTATGTCAAAGCCATCAACGGGATTTAGCAGAACCTTTATACCGTTACGAAGTTTAATCAACTCCATCAAAAGTCCTCTAAGGCTGGAATTACTGGTAGTGAAGAGTAATCTGCGTCTTTGACAACTACCCTCCTGCCGAAAAGTTCTATCCGTCCGTCAACGAACCGCTTAACAGCCTGAGGGTAAATTCTGTGCTCGTATTTTAAAATTCTTTCCGAAAGAGTTTCAGGTGTGTCGTTTGGCTTTACAGGAACTGCAGCCTGAATGATAATAGGACCAGTATCCACTCCTTTATCAACAAAGTGAACTGTTGCTCCCGAAATGTTAACTCCGTATCTTAAAACCTTTTCGTGAGGTCTCAGACCGGGAAAAGAGGGCAAAAGAGTAGGATGTATGTTCATAATCCTACCCGGAAAAGCGTCAACAAAAGGAGCTGAAATGATTTTTTTATATCCGGCAAGACAAACCAAATCAACCTTTAAGTGCTCAAGTATAGCTACAATTTTTGAGTCGTAGTCTTCACGGGTTGGAAAACTGTTTGGATCTACGAAAATCCAGTTTATTCCGAGCTTCTCTGCCCTTTCAATAGCTCCTATGTTTTTCCTGTCAACAATTAAGACGGTGACTTCAGCGTTTATCTTTCCCGATAAAGTGGCTCTCGCAATAGCTTCAAAGTTACTTCCTCTTCCAGATGCTAAAACGGCTATCCGTTTCATCCTTCCTCCTTGCGGTCGGAAACACCTGCCGTAAAGGAGGGGGAGACCGCTTCACTCAATAACTACTTTCCCCTTTCCTTCTGTTATCCTTCCTATCCTGTAAACCTTTTCACCGCTTTCTGAAAGAATAGTTTCTGCTTTTTCCACATCCTCAGGGGAAACAACTAAACAGAGACCTATTCCCATATTAAATGTCCTGAACATTTCTTCTTCCGGAACATTACCCTTAGACTGGATGAACTCAAAGATAGGTAAAACTTCCCAAGAGTCCTTATAGATTACGGCGTTAACATTCTTAGGAAGAACCCTCACTAAGTTACCCGGTATTCCGCCCCCAGTGATATGGGCAATTCCTTTAACGTTTACCTTTTCAATAAGTTTGAGGATTGGTCTTACGTAAATCCTCGTTGGGATTAGCAGAGCTTCATAAACCTTTGTACCGAGTTCCTCAATGTAGTCGTCAACGTTGAGTTTTAAGATTTCAAAGAAGAGCTTCCTCACCAAGGAATAACCGTTGCTGTGAATACCGGAAGAAGCAAGGCCTAAAACAACATCGCCCGGCTGTATCCTTTCTCCGGTTATGTACTTTTCCCTCTCAACAATTCCAACGACAAAACCGGCAAGGTCGTACTCTCCTTCAGGGTAAAAGTCCGGCATCTCTGCTGTTTCACCACCTATAAGGGCACAGCCTGCTATCTCACACCCTTTTGCAATTCCCTTAATAACGTCTGCGGCGATGTCAACAGAAAGCTTTCCTGTAGCGAAGTAGTCAAGGAAGAAGAGAGGTCTTGCTCCGACTGTAAGGATGTCGTTAACGCACATGGCTACAAGGTCTATTCCAACTGTGTCATGAATACCGACCATCTGTGCTACTTTTAGTTTCGTTCCAACACCGTCGGTTCCAGAAACAAGAACGGGCTCCTTATAGCCTTTTGGGATGAGGTAACCGGCTCCAAAGCCTCCTATTCCGGCAAGAACATTGCTGTCAAAGGTCTTTGCTGCAAAGAGTTTTATCCTGTCAACAAGCTTTTCACCAGCCTCTATGTCAACGCCGGCGTCCTTGTAGGTGAGTCCTTTTTTCTCCATCCTTAGTCCTCCGAACTGTAACCAAACTCTCCGTCAAAGTATATCGGAACATCAAAGGCAAAATGTCTCCTCGTCCAGCCTTTGTTTTCTCCAAGTTCTCTTTCTATGTGCTCTTCAAAGCCTTTTACTCTTGAATCTAAAGCGTCTGCATAGGCAAGGACTACGGCTTCAAGGGTTTTTGGCCTTTTAGGTGATCCGTGCTCGTACTCCCCGTGATGGGCAAGGAGGCAGTGAAGGAGTTTTGTCTTTAAATCGCGCGGAAAACCCTCTATTTTTTCTATCTTAAGGGCTATCATTTCGCAACCTATGTAAAGATGGCCTAAGAGAATTCCCTCAGTAGTTCTCTGGATGGAAACGCCAACTTCATACTCGTAGATTTTCCCTATATCGTGGAGAATGGCAGCACTAATAAGTAAGTCTCTATCTATGCTTTTAAATCTTTTGGCAACGGTTTCGCAAATTTCTACAACGCCAAGGGTGTGTTCAAGGAGACCGCCAATGCAGGCGTGGTGAACGGTTTTGCCGGCAGGAGCTCTTAAAAACTTTTCTACAAAGTCGTCGTCATAGAAGAACTCTTCAAGGAGTTTCTTTAAAAAAGGGTTATTTACGCTGTCTATTACCTCAAGAAGCTTAACAAACTGCTCTTCTATTGAAAACCTACTTTCACAGAGGAACTTCTTAGGGTCAAATTCCTCTGGGGAAGCCAGTCTTATTTCTTTTAGTTTGGGCTGAAGGTTTCCTTGAAAGTATTCAACACAGCCGGAAACAAAGACTACGTCTCCCTTTTTGAAAACTGCAAGATCGGCATCTTTGGGAGGTTTCCACCAAAGAGCTGAAAAAGCTCCCGTTCTATCTGAGAGAACTAACCTTAAAAAAGGTTCACCCGTCCTGTGTTTTTTTATCTCTACGTGTTCAATTACAAAGTAACCTTCAAAAGAAGTGCCGATGGGAAGTGCGTGGAGCTCTTTTGTTGATATGTCCACGCTTTTTTCTCCTCTTTTATTGGGATGCTACCTAATTATCTCAAAAAGCTATTTGTGAAGCAAACAAAAGAGAGGCATTGACAACGGGATTTATCCAGATTCCAAGAACTATGAGAATTCCGGCCATAACCGCAAGGGGAATTATTATAAACTTCTTGTTAGAGGGTGCGTTTACTGGCTTTTCAAGGGTTGGTTCTTCAAGAAACATCTGTTTTGCAATCCAAATGTAGTAAGCTACAGAAAAGGCACTGTTTAAAAGTCCTACAAGGGCAAGCCATGTCATTCCTGCATTAACGGCAGCAGTGAAGACGAAAACCTTACTGATAAAGCCGGCCATAGGGGGAATACCTGCAAGGGAGAGGAGGAATACCAGAAAGAGAGCTCCAAGTACAGGTTCCCTCCTTCCAAGTCCTTTGTAGTCGTCCATCGTTCTTGCTCCCCAGAGGAAGAGGAAAACTGCAAAGCACAAAAATGCTGCTGTTTTCATAAGAACGTATGCAGCAGAGTGGTAAAGGATACCTGTAACGCTCAAAGGAACTGAAAGGGCTGCAAAAGCTATGAGCGTGTAACCGGTGTGAGCTACAGAGGAGTAGGCAAGAATGCGAGAAATTCTCTTCTGGGCAAGTGCGAGAAGGTTTCCGATGGTCATCGTGATGGCCGCAATGAAGGCAAGAATAAAGGTAAGGTTTTCAGAAATAGCTGGTAAGGCCTCGTAGATTACCCTCATAAAGGCAATGAAGGCGGCACTTTTTGAAATACCTGTAAGCAGGGCTGCAACGCCAGGATACGTTCCGTCGTAAACATCCGGTCCCCAAAAGTGAAAGGGAAAAGCCGTCACTTTAAAGCCTAAACCTGCAAGGATGAAAACAGCAGCCAAGAGAACGAGCGGGTCTTTAAAGAGCTCTCTTGCAAGAACTTCAAACTCAAAACTACCGGTAACGGCGTAAAGGAGCGATATACCAAATAGCATTGTTCCAATGGCGAGAGCTCCGCTAAAGAAGTACTTAACACCGGCCTCAAGCGATTTGTCATCAAAGGCGAAGAGAACCATAAGGTAGGTAGGCATCGTCATGAGTTCCATAGCAATAACGAGGGAGACAAAGTTTGTAGCAGAAATAAGGAGTAAGCTTCCTGCCGTTGATATGAGGAGAGCTCCTACAAGCTCGTTAACAAACCTATCCTTCTTAGTAATGAAATAAACAACCAGCATAGTCATCCATGAGGCTATAAGTATCAGTAATCCTAAGAGTTGCGTAACGCTATCGGTAACGAAAAAGCTGGAAAGGATTGTTCTACCACTTCCTGAAAGGAGAATTAAAAAGCCTGCAATAACGTAGCCGGCACTGGAAATAATCGCTCCAAGAATTCCCGTTATCTTAAAGATCCTGTTGATAACAGGCAGGAGAGCTCCCGTTAGAGCTAAAATCATTATGGCTGCAAGAAAGTTGACATTCACCTGTGGTCTCCTACCTAAGAAGTTGAACAAAGGCATCAACGATTTCGTTGTAAAGATTGAAAACTACTGAAGGTACAACGCCTATAAAGACAAAAGCCACAATATACATCGCAAGTGCAAGGTTTTCTACGAATGGAAGTTCCTTAAGATTCCTGAGTTCTTTAAGGGACTCTTTCAACGGACCAAAAACGGCTCTCTGGAGCATCCATACAAAGAATCCGGCAGAGAGGGCACTTGCCAAGGGAACAATAATCATCACCCAGCCGTAGTAGTCAAAAGCGGCAAGCATAACAGTTAACTCTCCAACAAATCCAGCTGTTCCCGGAAGTCCAACAGCTGCCAACGTTCCAATCACAAACATCGTCATAAGGATTGGAATTTTCTTCATTAAACCGCCAAGTTCAGAGATGTACCAAGTGTTGGTTTTGTGGTGGATATAACCGGCAATCATAAAGAGAACGGAGATGATGAGAGCGTGTCCGACCATTTCATAGAGAGCTGAAGAAATTCCGGCAGCTGTCATGGCGGAAAGTCCAAGGAGAACAAATCCCATGTGGTTGATACTTGAGTAAGCGACCATTCTTTTTATGTGATCTTCCGCCAACGCTCTAAAACCGGCGTAGAATATGGTGAGAAGAGCAATAGTTGCCATGAGTGGAGCAAAGAACATTGAAGCCTGCGGGAAGAGGAAAATCTCCCATCTGAGGAGTCCATAAGCGCCCATTTTAAGAAGGAGACCTGCGAGGAATACGGAAATGGGAGAGGGTGCCTGAACGTGAGCGTCTGGAAGCCACGTATGGAAGGGAACAGCGGGCATTTTGACCGCAAAGCCGATGAACATCAAAATCCAGATTAGCTTTACTGTCTTTAAATCAAGACCTGTACTCTTTTTAAGGAGCTCTACAAAGTCAAAGGTGTGAACATTCAGGAAAAGAACGATAATTCCAAGTAGTAAAAAGATACTTGCAAGGTGGGTGTAGATGAAAAACTTCATAGCAGCATAAATTCTGTTT
The DNA here is from genome assembly GCA_964594265.1 of uncultured bacterium. GTDB lineage: Bacteria > Aquificota > Aquificia > Desulfurobacteriales > Desulfurobacteriaceae > Phorcysia. The sequence goes on along the minus strand of CAZQLZ010000034.1, from coordinate 9,045 downwards.
TCTGCTCCCCATATACCGATGAGGAAAAACATTGGGACTAAGGTAAACTCCCAAAAGATAAAGAACCAAAGTAGGTTAAGAGAGGTAAACACTCCAACCATTGATCCAAGAAAAACAAGAACGAGGAAAAAGTAAGCTCCCGGTTTCTCTACATTCCAAGAAGAGAGCGTAACTGTAATTGCAAGAAAGGCTGTAATGGCAAGAAGGGTAATGGAAATTCCGTCAACGGCTAAGTGCAGATTAAAATCAAAGGGAATATAAATAGAGTAAAACTCTTCAAATCTGAAACACCTTTGCGGAGTATTCACGATCAGGTAAGCAGTGCAAAGGGCTAAGAAGAAAGCAATTCCGAGAGATAAAAACTTAGGAATATTTCTATTTATCCTCTCTCCAAAATAAGAAAGCGGCGCTGCTAAAATGGGCATTAATACCATGCTAAGAAGAATCATTTACTTCTCCATTTTCAAGTTTCTTCTTAAATGCTTTAACGTTTTCTCTTATATTACCGCAGAAAACTGCTGAGCCAGCAACAATAATCTCTGCTCCTGCTTTAAGAACCTTTTCCACGTTGTTGAGTTTTATTCCTCCGTCAACTTCTATCTTAACGCAGAGTTCCCTTTTTTCTATTATCTGCTTGAGTTTCTTTATTTTGCTTGTGGAGCTCTCTATGAACTTCTGTCCTCCAAAACCGGGATTAACCGACATAACAAGAACAAAATCAAGGTAGGGGAGTATTTCCTCAAGAAGGAAAACAGGCGTTGAGGGATTGAGAGCTATACCGGCTTTTGCTCCAAGCTCTTTAATCATCGTGACTATTCTGTGGTGGTGAGTGACCGCTTCGTAGTGAAAAGAGATCCAATTAGCTCCGGCCTTTACAAAGTCGGAAATGTACTTTTCAGGTTCAACTATCATAAGGTGGACGTCTAAGGGAAGATGGGTAACTTTTCTTATTGATTCAACTACAGGAATACCAACAGTTATGTTTGGAACAAACCTTCCGTCCATAACGTCAACGTGTAGTAAATCTGCCCCTGCTGATTCGGCTTCCTTGATGTCCTTTTCAAGGTTTGCAAAGTTGGCCGATAGAATTGAGGGGGCGAGCAAAGCCATAGAGAGTCCTCCGAGAAAGTTTGGGGAAGTATAGCATGATGCTAAAATCAACACTGACGTGAAACTATCTCATGGAGGGAAAAAATGAACGTGAGAGAAGTAGCTGAGAAGGCTAAAGAAGTAAGCTACAAGCTTATGGATATTTCAACAGAGATAAAGAACAGGACACTCCTTAAAGCTGCTGAGCTTATAAAAGAAAAGGCTGAGCTGATACAGAGGGAAAACCGGAAGGATCTTGAAGCTGGAGAGGAAAAAGGGCTTTCAAGGGCTATGTTAGATAGGCTTCTTCTAAATGAAAAACGAATAAACGGTATGATTCAGGTTCTCCACGACGTTGCTTCACTTAACGACCCTGTAGGCGAAGTGGTGAAGATGTGGAAGAGGCCAAACGGCCTCAGAATAGGAAAGATGAGAGTTCCACTTGGGGTTGTCGGGATTATTTATGAGTCAAGGCCGAACGTTACGGTGGAGGCAGCGTCCCTTTGCATAAAGAGCTCCAACGCCGTAATCCTTAAGGGGGGCTCTGAGGCGATAAACTCCAACAGAATTCTCGTTAACATCCTAAGAGAGGCAGCAGCTTCAGAAGGATTCCCGGAGGAGGCTATTCAGTTTATAGATACTACAGATAGATCTGCCGTTAAGGAGATGCTCCAGCTTGACGACTTTATAGATGTAGTAATCCCGAGGGGTGGCGAAGGACTAATAAGGTTTGTTACAGAGAACGCAAGGATGCCGGTTATAAAGCACTATAAAGGAGTGTGCCACGTTTTTGTTGACGAGTTTGCAGACCTTGAAAAAGCTTGGAACATCTGTTTTAACGCAAAGGTTCAAAGGCCCGGCGTCTGTAACGCAATGGAAACGATGCTCGTTCATTCCAAGATAGCTGATGCTTTTCTTCCAACAATGATAGAAATGTTTAAAAAGGCGAAGGTTGAACTTAGAGGATGTGAAAGGACGAGGAGTTACGACCCGGACTACATAAAACCTGCAACCGAAGAGGACTGGTATGCCGAGTACCTTGACTTGATATTAGCCGTGAAGGTGGTTGATTCCCTTGATGAGGCTATTGATCACATAAACACCTACGGTTCTCACCACAGCGATGCAATTGTTACAGAAAACTACACGAACGGAATGAAGTTCATAAATAGGGTTGACTCTGCGGCTGTTTACATAAACGCTTCAACCCGCTTTACTGATGGTAACGTGTTCGGACTTGGTGCAGAGATGGGAATCTCAACGGATAAAGTTCACGTAAGAGGGCCTATGGGACTTGAAGACCTAACTATTACAAAATACGTAATCTTTGGCAACGGGCAGATAAGGGAGTAACTTTTGATAGCCCTGTTTGGAGGAAGTTTTAACCCGGTTCACTTTGGACATCTTATCTTGGCAAGGGATGTCCTTGAAACGCTTGGACTGGAAAAGATTGTTTTTGTTCCGGCTTACTTGCAGCCTTTAAAAGGAGAACTTTTCATACCTCCAGATGTAAGGCTAAAGCTCCTTAAAGTTTCTATTAAAGGAGAGGAAAGGTTTGAAGTTTGGGACTATGAAATTAGAAAAGGGGGTGTTTCTTACACGGTTGAGACCTTGAGGGAGTTTCACAGGCTTTACGGTGAGAAACCCATCTTTGTGATGGGGGCAGATGCTTTTAACTCCTTTTACTTTTGGAAAGAACCAGAAGAGATATTAAAGCTTGCGAGGATTCTCGTCCTCTTGCGACCGGGATATCGGCTCAATTTAGAAGAGGTTTTGAGTAAACTCGGAGTAACTTTGCGTTGCGTAACGGTAGAGTATGGAGAAGAATTTTCTCTTAGCGATGATGTGGACTTGCTCGTTTTTAAAGGAAGAGCTATAGAGATTAGTTCAACAGAAATTAGGAATAGACTAAAATCGGGGAGGCCGATTTCTTATCTTTTACCTGAAGAGGCCGAAGAAATTCTCCGGAGGTGGTGGAAGGATGTCTTTCAGAAAGATGTTTAACAAGATGACCTTAAGGGATATCCCGAAGGAGGAGCTTGAGGGAAAGAAGGTCTTTGTAAGGGTGGACTTTAACGTTCCCATTGAGAACGGAGTAATTCAGAACGACAAGCGTATCAGAGCGGCTCTTCCTACCATTAACTATCTCATAGACCATGGAGCCAAAATTGTTCTTTGTTCCCATCTTGACAGGCCTAAAGGTTGGGATCCAAAGCTCACTTTAAGGCCGGTGGCAGAGAGACTTTCAAGGCTCTTGGAAAAAGAAGTTAAGTTTATTCCCGATTGCGTTGGCGAAGAGGTTGAGTGGGAGATTGAAAACCTAAAGCCCGGAGAGGTTGCCCTCCTTGAGAACGTTAGGTTTTACAAGGAAGAAACTAAGAATGATCCTGAATTTGCGAAGAAGCTTGCAAAACTTGCCGACATCTACGTTAATGATGCCTTTGGAACAGCCCACAGAAAGCACGCCTCTACTTACGGTATAGCCCAGTTTGTAGAGATCGCCGTTGCAGGGTTCCTGTTGGAGAAGGAGATAAAGTACCTTCAGAGAGCTCTTGAGAATCCTGAAAGACCGCTCGTTCTCATCATCGGTGGTTCAAAGGTTTCAGGAAAGCTTGAAGTTATAGAGAACCTTTTAAGGATAGTTGACAAGATGCTTATAGGCGGCGGAATGGCCTACACCTTCTTAAAGGCTGCGGGTTACAACGTAGGCAGATCCCTCGTTGAAGAAGAACTCCTTGACACGGCAAAGGAGATAATGGAAAAGGCAAACGGTAACGGCGTTAAGCTTTACTTACCAGTTGATAGCAACAACGCAGACGAGTTTTCCCCAATGGCACACACCAAACTAACAACCTACAAGGAAATACCCGACGATATGATGGGACTTGACATAGGGCCTGCTACTGTGGAGCTCTTTAAAGAAGCCCTTGCGGACGCTAAGACTATCCTCTGGAACGGTCCTATGGGAGTTTTTGAGTTTGAAAAGTTCCGTTACGGAACTATGGAAGTAGGAAAAATAGTTGCCGAACACAAGGACGCCCTCCGTATCGTCGGAGGCGGAGACAGCGTTGCCGCAATAGAGATGCTCGGACTTGAGCACCAGATTGACCACGTTTCTACAGGCGGTGGAGCGTTCCTTGAATTCCTTTCCGGAAAAGAACTTCCCGGAGTAATGGCCTTAACCGACAGGTAGATTTTCCTCCCCTCCTGCCGGAGGGGTTTTCTCTTAATAGATAATTAAATTTACACCCCTATCAAGCAGGTAGGGAATTTCCTCCGGCTTATCAAGGGCGTCAACTAAGAACCATTCCTTTTTCTCTGCGCTAATTAAGAGTCCTTTTATTTCAAACCTTGAACGGAAATTCTTCTCTGAAAGGGGAGGCTCTAAGAGGATTAAGTTTACCCTCTTGCTTGCCAAAGGTATTATCTCAAGCAGTCTTTCTACGTCTACCAAGAAATTTCCAGAGAGGACGGCTACCTTAAAGCCAGAGAGCTCCAGCTTAACCCTCTCCTCAGGGTCAACGTAGTCGTAGACCACGTATATTTTGCTCTTAGGAAGCTTTAAACCAAGTTTGTCTATTTCTCCCTTTTCTCCAAGGAGAAGGTTTACAAGGTTCTGGAGCTTTTCAAGACCTTCACCGGGGAGAATTTTCAGCTCTCCTTTGCCCTCTCTCTTAGCGTCAAGCTGAGGAGATTTAGGCTCAATGATTTCTATACCGTAGGAGCGTAGAAGGCTTTTTAAGCTGTCGGGAGTTTCTGGCTTAAGGTTTATTATGGTTAGCTGTCCTGAATCTTTGTTGTAGCCCATGTAATCGTAGCGGTAAGTAAGGATGTCGTTTAATCCGAGGACTAATTTTCCGTTCTTCTTAACTTCAAGGAAGTTCTTTGTAATCTGTTCTGCAATTAACTTTTTGAGGCCTTTTTCGTCTATGACACCGATTCCAAGCTCTTTTAGGGCTTTCCTCGTTTCTTTGTCTAAGCTTTTTGAAAGGTCAACTATAAATTTCTTTCCCCCAATCTCTACCTTGGGAGTTTTCCTGTAGTCAATTTTTTTATTCCCTAAGAAGAAGACTCCTTCGTTTTCTACTTTACCACCGATGGCCTCTAAGGAGGGAATCAGGTAACTTTGAGTATAGGACTTTCCTTTCGTGGAGCTCTCTTTTCCTACTGGAAGTTTTAGACGCTGGCCGACGTATATGAGGTTTGGGTTCTTGAGCTTGTTGATTTTAACTACTCTGTTTAAGTAAAGGATTGGAATCTTAAACTTCCTCAAGATTCCGTAAAGGGTATCGCCCTTTTTAACTTTATAGATTATCATGTGGCTCGGGATTTTTTCTCTGTTTTTTGCTTTTACAATCTTTATTTCATACACAGTTCCCTTTGCCGGCGTACCTAAGAGAAAAAGAAAACAGAAGCTCAGGATAGCTTTTCTAACCATTCCCTCATATCCCTTAAGGCTTTTTTTGCTAAGTAGCTCCTTCTCTCTTTCTTCCCCCTTATTCTCCTTTCGGGAGGAGGAAGGAGTCCAAAGTTTGCGTTCATCGGTTGAAAGCTCTTTGGGTTAGCTTCGGTGATGTATTTTAACAAAGCGCCTATCATCGTTGTTTCTGGAGGGTAAATTGGGTCTTTACCTTCAAGGAGTCGGGCAGCGTTCATTCCGGCTATGATACCGGTTGCGGCCGACTCAGGATAACCTTCCACGCCGGTTATCTGACCGGCAAATAGAACTTTCGGGTTCTTCTTTAACTGGAGGGTTCTTAAAAGGAGCTTAGGGGAATTTATAAATGTGTTCCTGTGGATGCTTCCGTAACGGGCAAACTCGGCATTCTCAAGGCCAGGTATAAGCCTGAAAACCCTCTTCTGCTCTGGATATTTGAGTTTTGTCTGGAAACCTACCAAGTTTAGTAGCGTTCCTTCCTTGTTCTCTTTCCTGAGCTGGACTACGGCAAAGGGCTGTTTTCCGGTTCTCGGGTCAATAATTCCGACAGGTCTTAAAGGCCCAAAAAGTAACGTTTGCTTTCCCCTTTCTGCCATCTCCTCTATCGGCATACAGCCTTCAAAGTAGCAGGCCTTTTCAAAGTCCTTAAGGGGAACTTTTTCGGCCTCCATTAAGGCGTTGTAAAACCTTTCATACTCCTCTTCTGTCATCGGACAGTTTAGGTAATCGTCTCCACCTTTCCCGTAGCGAGAGCCCCAGAAGCACTTTGAGTAGTCAATCGTGTCGGCGTAGACTATCGGTGAAATGGCATCGTAGAAGTAGAGCTCCTTCTCACCCAAGTAGTCCCTTAAGTATTCAGAAAACTCATCTGAGGTAAGAGGGCCAGTTGCGACAATCGTTATTCCCTCTTCCGGTATCTCTTTTACCTCTTCCCTTATTACCTCAATATTTGGATGGTTTTCTATTTTCTCTGTTATGTAGTCTGCAAACTTTTCTCTATCTACGGCGAGAGCTCCCCCTGCCGGAACTTCCGTTTTCTTGGCAGCTTCAACGACTAAGGAGTCAAGGAGCTCCATCTCTGCCTTTAAAAGTCCCCTTGGGGTTGTTATCTCCTTTCCGCCGAGGGTATTACTGCAGACGAGTTCTGCAAACTTGTCCGTCTTGTGGGCGGGAGTCGTTTTCTTTGGTCTCATTTCAAATAGTCTAACCTTGTGGCCACTTTGTGCTATTTTCCAAGCAGCTTCAACTCCTGCAAGCCCAGCTCCAATTACGTTTATAGCTTCCTTTCCTTTCAATCTCTTCTCCTTTAAAATAGACTTAGCCTTAAAAGAGAAATTTAGTCTGGAGAGGTGCTTTGAGCAGGATTATTAGGGACATAGAGGAGTTAAAAAAGCTTGTTGAGGACTTAAAGTCTCAGGGGAAAAGGATAGTGTTCACAAACGGGTGCTTTGACATACTTCACGCCGGACACGTTGATTACTTGGAAAAGGCCAAGTCCTTTGGGGATGTTCTGATAGTCGGGATGAACAGCGATAGTTCTATAAGGAGGATAAAGGGAAAGAGGCGTCCAATAATTCCAGAAAGTTACAGAGCAAGGGTTTTAATAGGTCTTAAGGCTGTGGACTACGTTTTTATATTCTCTGACGATACTCCTTATGAGGTAATTAAAACCGTTAGACCCCACGTTCTTGTAAAAGGAGCAGACTGGGAGCTTGAAAAGATTGTCGGAAGAGAGTTTGCCGAAAGGGTGGAGAGAATTCCCTTTGAGTATGAGATTTCAACTACGAGAATAATAGAGATGATAAAAGAGAGATACTGTCAGAGTTAGGAAGTTGGCGAAAATTAAGCAGAAACCTGAGGATTTTGAGGTTATAGAAGTTTTAAAAGAGCCTCTTAGAGGTGAAGGTGAATTTTTGGTCTATAAGCTCTGGAAGAGGGGACTTGAAACGGAAGAGGCGATAAGGAAAGTTGCGAAACTTTGCCAAGTTCCTGTAAATGTTATCTCAAAAGGGGGGTTAAAGGACAAAAACGCCGTTACCGTTCAGTTCATAGCTGTTCCTAAAAGATTCAAGTTAAGAGAATTCTCCTTCCCCAATTTAAAGTTAGTCTTTGCTGGAAAGAGAGAAAAACCTTTAAGCCCTTCAGAAGTTGCAGGAAATTTTTTCAGGATAACTGTAAGGGGAGCTCCTTCCCTTTCAGAAGAGAGAGTGAGGGTTTTAAAAACTTACGGCATTCCAAACTACTACGGTGAACAGAGGTTTACTCCGGTAAGGGGTAATACATTCTTTGTGGAGTATCTTGAGAGGGGAGATTTAGAGAGAGCTCTCCTTTACCTCTTTAAACCTGCCGGCTGGGAGGGGTCAAGGAGTCGTAAAGGTAAAAAAGCTTTCTTAAAGGGGGATTACGGAACGGCCGAAAAGCTACTTACAGGCTGGAGAAAGAGGGTAGCCAATTTCCTGAAGAAAAACCCTGATAGATTAAAGGAGGCTTTTAAACTGATTCCTCCTTCAGAGATTGAGTTTCAGTTTAACGTTTTTCAGAGTTTTCTTTTCAACGAGTGGCTTAAAGAGTTAATCCAGTCTAAGACGTGTAGATTCTTAAGGTTTAGGTACAAGTTAGGAGATATGCTCTTTCCCTTAGAGAAAGTTGAGGTTCCGGAAACCCTTCCGGTGTTTCATCCAGAAGTTTCTGTTTCCTTCTACGAGAGTAAATTAAGGGAAATGGGTATTGAGGGAGAAAAACTGAAAGGTTACTCTAAATTCTTTCATAGTTTCTCACGCAAAACGTTTGTTCCTGTTAAGGACTTTAAACTTTCTAAGGGCGTGGGTGGGATAAGGCTCTCCTTTTTTCTCCCCTCCGGAGCTTACGCAACGAACGTTCTAAGGTTTCTCCTTGATGCAGTATAATCAACCCACTAAAGAGTTTAAGGAGGTTGAGAAGGAATGTCTGTATATAAAGTTCTCATTACAGAGCACATAGCAGAAGCCGGAATAGAGCTCCTTAAAAGCCAGCCCGACGTGGAAGTTATCTACGAGCCGGAGCTCTTTAGGGACTTTAAAAAAATCTTAGAAATAATCCCTGAGTACGACGCCCTCATTACCCGTAGCGGAACTCCCGTAACTGAGGAGCTCCTTGAAAGGGGTAAAAAGCTAAAAGTGGTAGGTAGGGCAGGGGTTGGAGTTGACAACATTGACCTTAACGCAGCCTCCCGTAGGGGAATCTTAGTTGTAAACGCCCCAACCGGTAACACCTTGGCGGCCACAGAACACACAATGGGAATGATGATTGCCGCCGCAAGGTTAATCCCTTACGCCCACAAGTCCTTAAAGGAAGAGAGAAAGTGGGAAAGAAAGAAGTTCATGGGGGTTGAGCTTGCCGGTAAGACCCTTGGAATAATCGGTTTTGGAAGGATAGGTTCTCGGGTGGGCATAAGGGCAAAGGCCTTTGATATGAAGGTGATAGCTTACGACCCTTACATAAAAAGGGAAAAGGCCGAAAGGCTCGGAGTTGAGCTTGTT
>CAZQLZ010000033.1:0-4028 GCA_964594265.1 uncultured bacterium | reverse complement strand
CTCTGCCGGTAGCTTGTCAAACGGAATTTCAATTGCTTCTACTCCAGCAGGAGCTACTTCTTCAACGGCTATGCAGTAGTTTCCTTCTTCTGTCTGCTGGAGCTCCATTCGTAAATTGGTCTTTTCGTTGATTTCCTCTATGGCAGGTTTAAGACGCCGGTTAATGATTATTGCAGGTCTTAGATTTTCGGGTTTGGCGAGAGAATTTAAGGTGTTGCGATACCAATACTTGAGGTCGTGGTCTATGTAAATTTTCCATTCTTTTGTTTTTTCATCGGGTTTGAATTCAAGGGCAAGCAGGTAGAGGCTTTTAGCTGTTTCTTTGCGAAGTTTTTTGATTTCTATCCAAGGTGGACGACGATACCAAGTTGTGTTTTTACAGACTTCAAGGAAATCATCGTCAAAGGTAATCGTTAAGGTTGTTGGCTTTCCTCTTCCGTGTTTTTCTATCTTGAAGTTTTGAATTACGCCAAGCATAACTGTATCAATGATTTCTCCTTGCCAGAAAAAGCAGTTTTTGAAGTAAAACTTGTGGTTAGCCCATATAACCAAAAACCTTTCAATCTTTTCGTTCCAAATCTTTCCAGACTGTTTAATTCCGAAAACTTCTTTAGCTAAGGCATTAAGGCTTGTGATTTTTATTCTTTGTGGCCAGCCATTTAATTCGGCGATATGAAGAAGATAGAGAAGTAAATCTACAGCTTCGGCATTTGGAAACTCAGCGCCATTACAGATGTAAACCGTTCCGTTCCCAATCCTCTTAGGAAAAACGTAAAGTCCCCTTAAAGGTCCTTCCTTTTCTCTTTTCAGCTTATCCAAGACCGTATCGGCATCTGTAACAAGTAGGCCTGCAATGTTAATGTTGTGGTCAATTTTGGGTTTTATTTTCTCCATATTCCCTTTTCCTACAACGATTTTAATGGTTTTAAGGATTTCTCCTCTGCTTGAGTTGTTAGTAGAGTGCAAACTTAACCTCTAATAAGATTCGTTAGAAATTATAGCGTGTCTCCTATACTAAGTCAAAGTTAGATATTTCAGTCACGCAAGTTAGATATTTCAGTCACGCTCAGTAGTCTTATCTCCTTGATTTCTAAGCTCTTCCCGTTCTCCACCAAATATTCCACCAAATATGCACACCAAAATAAATACCAGCGTTACGGCAACGAGAAGAGAAAGAAGAAAATTTAAGTTACGCTTGATTGGTTTTTTAGAATATAATCGGAGTTTGCGGAAATAACGCTTCTGCCTAAAAATCAAGGCCTTACGGCCTTTTTAAAGTTGCGACGGCGCGAAAATTTTGCTCCTGCGGGCAGGAGTAGCCGGAGCTCCTTCACTTCCAGAGCAGGATGAATTTTTCTATGTAGGCAAGAGCTTTTTCCTTTTTGAAACCATACATACTTGTTAGAGCTTCTCTTACTGCTTTTCTGACTTCCCTGTTAAATCCCCTCTTTTGCTCAGGTGGAACCCACAAATAGCGGGATTCTTTCCTCAGAGCTCTAACGATTTGGTTGACGTATTTGGTGAGCTCTCTAAGGTCCCTCTTCCTTGCACCCTTATAGTGCCTTGTGTGGCAGACCTTGTGTATCTGTTTTTCAAGCTCCTTTAAGTAACGGCGGTTGTAGGAGAGCTTTAATCTTCCATCGGAGAGCTCCCTAAAAACCTGAAACTTCCGGAGCTTTAAGGTTTCTTTTCCGAGTTCTTTTACAGGATTGCTTTCAAGCCATTCAAGCGCTTTTTCCCTATCGGAAATGGTGAGATAGGCCGAAAGTTTTTTGAGAGCCTCTTCTTTGCTCTCAGCTTTGATTAGGACCAGAGCTCCGTTTTCAAGCTCATAGGCGTTAATGTAGCGCTTGTTTCTCTTAGCTCTTTCAAGTTCAAAGTCAAAACCGTCCTTAGACGGGATGAAAACGGCATAGTTCCAGTTTCCATTGCGTTTAATTGCTCTTGAGACTTTAGAGAGTTGCTCCAGCTCCATAATAGCTCCCACGTAAGAAAAAAATGAGGGAGGCGGGTAAACCGCCTCTATGAAAAAGCGATGATTGATTCCATATCCGTTAAGGAGGTTGCCTCTGCTGATAGTGATAGAGGCCAACCTCGTTTTAAAAATGCGTCCACCTTGGGCCGGAAGTGGACGCTGAAAAGCCGGAGAGGAGAAAACACTTGCGGGCAACGTCTTACCTGCGCCCCTTCGGTATCGTCCCTTCCGGGACCATCCGGGCTTTCCCCGGCTTGCCTACTACGGGCGCTCCGCCATCGGGCCGCATACAGGACCTTACAAGGTCCCGCGCCGGGATAGCCCCTCACCCGGTAGAGGTTCCTCTTGCCGAGTGAGGTAGTTCCCCCGGACCGGAGCAGGGCGGCTCCACCCTACCCTTTCGGGCCTATGGCTCCGGCTCGGCAGGCTCTTAACCTGCAGACTTACGGCCCGACTTCCCCGGGTGCCGTGGCCGGCCTTAGGCTCAGGGAGGGCCTCGGCTCCAGCCTTGCGCAGCGCACGGAGCGGAGCTCCGCTACAATCACCGCCAGCTTGGGGTGAGGCCGACGGCTAAGCCCTCAGCAGGGACGAAAGCCGGAAACTTCCCTGCCTACCTGCCACGCAAGGCCTTCAGCACCGATTCGCGGGCTCCTAACCCTGCTGGCCCTTTGAGCCTGACCTTTAGCCTGTATGCGCCTACTCTGCCTGAGGCAGACCCCTCGGCGCACACAGACATTTAACCCAAGCGCTTAGCACCCTGCGTTGGCCGAACGCAGAGCACCGCTGGGCAGGTCAACCACCGGGCAGGTGGCGGCGGGACTTTCACCCGCTTCCAGGCCTCAGCTTTACCGGGCACACGACTTTAGGGCGGACCACGTTGTATAATCGTGGCGATAGGTGCCTTTACCAGTCCCTCTTAGGACCAGCTCAGGCCCCCCGCCCCGAACCCTGCGTGCGGCTCTTAACCGCACAGGGCTCTCCGGCCTCACCGTTGCCCCGTCCCCCTTTTCAGTCCGGCCTACTGAAAAGAGGGCGCCAGCGTTCTCTCCTCTCCGTCTCCCTTTTCGCCGGGAGCAGCGCAATACCTTTTCTACCCTCCTTTAGTGATTTTTGCGCATATGAATTCCCGTCTGAATATGTGTGGTGTCTTTTTGTATTTCTTGCCTAATGCGCAGGATGCGCGCGATGCACGCACAAAAAGCTCAACCCCCGTGTTAGAATAGCCAGAGGCTCAGCTTAAAGTGCGTGCACCGCTACATATTCAATTTTCAAAGACCTCTTTCTGATTTTAGAAATTCGGATTCTGTTTTGTCAAGGTTTCCGTTCCGACTTTCCCTTTAATAAACCGACAGTCATCCGTTGACTATGAATGAACATATAGAGTAGTTTTCCGTATAATATTTTCTTAGAAAACACTAAGGAGGGATTGAAATGAACATAAATGAGGAAATACTAAACGAGATACTTCAAAAGCGACAGCGAACGCCGAAAGGAGAGAAAAGGGAGAAGATTCTTAAACTGAAAGAAGAGATAATTGCTCTCAAGGAACGAGGACTGAAAGCTACGGAAATAGTAGAGTATTTAAAGAGAGCGCATAGGATAAAAGTTGACGTTACCTATTTAAGGAAGTTGATACCAGAACTTGCGGACAAAGCGGGAGCAATTGCGAACATCATTGGAAAGAAAGAAACGAAAGAATCAATCCTTAGACATCTTGTAGGTGCAGCTGAAAGGCTTGGGATTGACAAGAAAGAAATGGCCTTGGAGCTCCTTAAAAAGCTCAGCGATGAGGAAGTAGCTGAAATTTGGAATGAGCTTGGGACTGAAAGGTTGAAGTCAATTACGGCGATTTACAAAACGAAGTACAGGCAACCAAGACAGGAGCCGTGGAACAGAAGTTTTGACTATCAACTTTGACCGCCAACCTTGACTCTTTAATTTCGGCGCCCTGCGTCCTCGTCAAGGTCTCCGCCCCGTGGACCAGCGCAATGGGCGGAGCTCCATCGGTGAAGGTGGAGCTCCCGGTAAAACCTCACTTTTTCGCTTACGGTGG
>CAZQLZ010000032.1:0-3347 GCA_964594265.1 uncultured bacterium | reverse complement strand
GACCTAAGGCTCTTCTTTGAGAACGATTTAAGATTCTTAAGACAGTTCAGGGGTATGTAGGATGAGGATAACGTATAGGTGGCTTCAGGAGTTTATTGATATAGAGGAGCTCTCTGCAAAAGAAGTTGCAGATATCCTTACAGATGTTGGAATTGAGGTTGATTCAGTTAGCTACGCTGCTGAGGGAATTGAAAAGGTTGTAACCGGAAGGATTGTTGAGCTTAAAAAGCACCCGAACGCCGACAGGCTGAAAATCTGTAAGGTTGATGTTGGAGATGCGGTTCTTCAGATAGTTACTGGAGCTGACAACGTTTTTGAGGGGGCTGTTGTTCCGGTTGCGCTTCACGGGGCGAAACTTCCAAATGGTGTAAGGATTAAGAGGAGTAAGCTCCGCGGCGAAGTTTCAGAAGGTATGCTCTGTTCTGAAGAAGAGCTCGGTCTTACCGATTCTGCAAAAGGTATTATGATTCTTCCTGATGACGTTGAAGTTGGAAAGGACATAAAAGAAGTTCTTGGACTTGACGACTGGGTTATTGAATATGAAATAACAACGAACAGGCCTGATGCCCTTTCTGTCTTGGGAATTGCGAGGGAGTTAAGGGCTGTTCTCGGTAAACCTATAAAGCTTCCTTCAATCTCCTTTAGTGAAGGGAACTTTAAAGCGGAGGAAGAAGCTACTCTTAAAGTTCTTGACAGTGCAGCCTGCCCCCGCTACGATGGTTTTGTGATTAAGGAACTTACGAACAAGAATTCTCCACTCTGGATGCAGGTTAGACTCTACCTTGTGGGCTTGAGACCTATAAATGCGGTTGTTGACATTACAAACTACGTTATGTATGAGCTGGGACAACCCCTTCACGCCTTTGACCTTGAAAAGCTTGCAGGTAGAGAGGTCGTCGTAAGGAGAGCAAAGGAAGGCGAAAGGATTTTAACCCTTGACGGTGTAGAGAGGGAGCTCCTACCTTCTGACCTCGTTATAGCAGATGCGGAAAAGCCGGTTGCCATAGCTGGAATAATGGGAGGAGAAGAAAGCGGCACTTCCCTTGAAACTAAAGAAGTTTTCCTTGAATCTGCCCACTTTGACCCTATGACTGTGAGGAGAACGTCAAAACGTTTGGCTCTTATGACCGATGCTTCTTATAGGTTTGAAAGGGGAGCAGACATAGAGGCTACCGAATTTGCTGCAAAGAGAGCTCTCCACCTGATTCAGAAAATTTGCGGTGGGAAAGTTGCAAAAGGAAAACTCTCTTTCTATCCCAAACCTTACACTCCTAAGGTTATCGTTTTTAATCCCGATAGGGCTACGAGGATTCTCGGACTTAACATCCCTGCGAGAAAGTCCTTTGAGATTCTTAGTAACCTTGGATTTACTGTTAAGAAAGAACAGGACTACATAGTCGTTAAGGTTCCTTCCTGGAGAAAGTATGACGTAACCCGTGAAATTGACCTGATTGAGGAAGTTGTTCGCATTTACGGTATGAAAAACGTTGTTAGCTCCTATCCCCTTATGCATTCTGAAGTAGAGAGAAACTTTGTCTACGACAAAATACAGGAAGTTAAGGAGTTCTTAGGAGCTCTCGGCCTAAACGAAGCTATCAACTATAGCTTTATAGGTGAGAAGCTTTACAAAAAGTTTGGCTTTAACGTTGAAAACCTCATAAAAATTGCCAATCCCCTCTCAGAAGAGTGGACCTTTATGAGGGATAAAATTTTCCCAAGCCTTGTCCAGAATGCCGTAATGAACATAAACAGGAATGAGAGGAACGTCCTTCTATTTGAGGTAGCTCGCGTCTTCGTAAATAAAGGAGGTAACCTTCCCGAAGAGCCACTTCACCTTGGATTTGCCTTAACCGGTAAAGTTCCAGAAGGTCTTTTTAAAGAAAGAGAAGTAGACTTTTACGACCTAAAAGGAATCGTTGAATCCCTCATGGAGAACTTAAGGCTTCCCTGCGAGTTTGAGCCTCTTGAGAGTGAGGCATACCTTCACCCAGGACAGAGTGCGAAGGTTCTTGTAGAAGGAAAGGAAGTTGGTTTTATTGGAAAGCTCCACCCAGACGTTCTTGAGAGGCTTGAGGTCAATCAGGACATTTTTGTGGGTGAGCTTGACTTGGGAGAGCTCCTAAAACTCTCTGAAGAGAGGAAGATAGTTTTTCGTCAGATTCCAAAGTTCCCACCGGTAACGAGGGACATTGCAGTTCTTGTTGACCTGCACGTTCCCGTTGCAGAAATTGAGAGGGTTATAAGGAGCTCCGCTAAATACCTTGAAAAGTTAAAACTCTTTGACGTTTACACCGGAAAAGGCATTCCGGAGGGTAAAAAGAGCGTCGCATTCTCCCTTGTCTTCAGGTCTCTTGACAAAACTCTCTCAGATGAGGAAGTTAACGAAATTATGAATGTTATAATAAAAGAGCTTGAAAAGATTGGCGCTAAGCTTAGGGTATAAGAGGAAAGCTGTGAGCCTACCCCAGACTGTAGAAGTTGTAATTGCTGGAAGGAAGCTTAACATAAAGACCGATAAGGAGCCCGAATACGTCAAGCACCTTGCCCAACGCCTTGAAGCAATGGTTGAGAGAATAAAAACGGGTAATAGCAAGGTTACCTTAGAAAAGGCCTTGATTGTTGCCTGTTTTTATCTTCTTGATGAAAATGAACTTTTAAAGAAACAGATACAGGAGCTTGGAGAGGAAATAAAACGCTTAGAAGAGGGTGCCCATAAGCTCCTTGTAACCTCCTCCAAGAAAATAGCACCTTAAGGCACGTAGCGTGCTGACAAAGGAGGAAATAAGAGAAGAAATAAGAAGGAGAAGACTTCTCCTTCCGGAGAGTGAACGAAAGAAGAAAAGTCTTCAGATAGTTGAAAAACTAAAAACTCTTCTGCCTCCTGAGGCGAATGTTCTCATGTTCTACGCTCCTTTTAAAGGAGAGGTTGATCTTCTTTCCCTTGCAAAGTGGTGCTTAAAATTAGGAAAAAGAGTAGTTTTTCCGCGTGTTTTGGGAAAGGAAATCGTTCCCCTTGAAGTTTTTTCCCTTAAAGAACTCTCTCCTGGCTACTGCTCCATTTTAGAACCGCCCTACGAACCTTCTCGCGTTGTAAGGGAGGTAGATATTGTCTTTGTTCCCGGAATAGCCTTTGATAGGAACTGTTTCCGGATAGGTTACGGTGGCGGTTTTTACGACCGCTTCCTTGCCAGATGGCAAATAGAAGCTAAAATTGGAATCTGCTTTGACTTTCAGGTCGTGGAGAGGATTCCGGTAGACTCCCACGACATACCTGTAGACCTTGTTGTTACAGAAAAAAGAGAGATAAGGAGGAAGGAATGGAGCTAATTCTCGTTGCCATACTGGCC
>CAZQLZ010000031.1:0-6021 GCA_964594265.1 uncultured bacterium | reverse complement strand
CTGGGAGGGATATACCGCTCCCAGCCCCAGCTTATGCTGGATAGTGCTAACTGCTATCGTTTACCCCGAAACCGTTTCTCTCCGCTAAAGCGGAGAGTGCCTTTGGGGTTTAAGGTTATTTTAACATATTTGCGGTCTCCTCCCTGCTTTAAAAAGCAAGGTTTCCCGCAAGAGAGGTGTTTATGAAAGTTCTCTTAAGTGCAGACTGGATAGTAAAACCAAGTGGAGAGTACATAGAGAAAGGTTGGGTTGTCATTAAGGACGGCCTCGTTAACGGTTACCTTAGGAGAAAGCCAGAAGGTAACTTCCAGAAAGAAATTCACTTTAGCGGAGCTCTCTTCCCTCCCTTTGTAAATGCTCATACCCATCTTGAACTTTCGGGAGTAAAGTTTAGCCCCAACCGGTTTAAAGATTTCTTTGAATGGCTACTCTTCATAATTGGCAAAAGGCAAACTTTTACGCAAGAAGAACTTAGAGAATCCTTCTTCAAAGGGATAAACGAGCTCAAAAGCTATGGAATTGCTTTTGCCGGTGATATTTCCTCCTTTGGTATAGCGAGAACTCTGTCTAAGGAAGTTAAAATACCGAAAGTTAAATCCTTTTTAGAAATCATCGGAAAAGATAGTAACATCAAAAAACTTACTCCTCCAATTTCTATTCACTCTATCTACTCGGTTTCATTTGAACTTATCAGGAAGATAGGCAAGGATGCCTTAGAAAGAGGTTACAGATTTCAGATTCACTTAGGAGAAACTTTTGATGAGGAGCTCTTTGTAAGGTGCAAGGAGAACCGGTTTGAAAAGTTAGTCTATCCGGTCGTTGGAAGGAAGAGGTATGAAAGAGTAAAAGCAGAAAACGTCGTTGACTACCTTGAAAAGGCCGGAGCTCTAAGCGAACTTACAATAGCCGTCCACTGCACCAATCTTTCCCGTAAAGAGCTTGACAAACTTGTAGAAAAAGGCGCTTCAATTGTCCTCTGTCCAAGGAGCAACATCCATCTTAAGACAGGCTTCCCAGACATTGAGCATCTTTTAGGCTACGAGAAACTCGGAATTGGGACAGATGGTTTAAGCACCAACATATCCCTTTCGGTTGTGGAGGAGATAAAAGTTATCTACTACCGTCTTGAGGGAAGAGTGCCTTTAAGGGAACTCTTTAAACTAATCACCTTAGGGGGAGCTAAGGCTTTAGGAATAAGAGACTACGGTAAGCAAGCCCTCTTTACACTCGTAAAGAGTGATAAAGAACTTGAAACGCCTTTTGACCTTTTCCTCTACGAACCGCTAAGGTTTGAAATCCTTGACTTCTCAAGTTCACTTTGATTAAATAACCTGAAGTTAAGAACCCAGACGGCAAAGGAGCAACAATGCACAGGAAGATATACGACTTCTTTAGCTCAGTTAAACTTGCGATTGTCCTTCTCTTGACCCTCGCTGTCACCTCAATAATTGGAACAATCATAGAACAACAGCAGGATCCGGATAAATACCTCAGGGAATACGGTGAAACAACTTACAAAATCCTAAAGTTTTTAGGCTTCACAGACGTCTATCACTCCTGGTGGTACATACTACTCTTAACGCTTTTAGGAATAAACCTCATTGTTTGTTCTGTCAAAAGACTTCCTAAGATATGGAAAATAGCCAAGCAACCCCGAAAGACTTTCCCAGAAGGTTTTGAGAAAAATCTCAAGGTTTCCCACTCTATTACTCTTGAAGGAACTGCTGAAGAAATAAAGAAAACGGTTGTTGAAACCCTTAAAAAACTTAAATATTCCACCGAAGTTTCCTTAGAAGAAGAAAATCAAACTCACCTCTTTGCCGACAAAAACGTCTTTGCCCGCTTTGGAGTTTATATCGTTCATCTTGGCGTTCTCGTAGTCCTCATAGGCGGCCTTGTTACAGCCATTTTCGGGTATAAAGGTTATATGAACCTTGCTCAGGGAGCTTCAAGCAACTTAGTAACTTTATTCGGCAGTTCAAAAATAATAGAGCTCCCCTTCTTTGTTAAGTGCAACAAGTTCACTATAGACTTTTACCCCTCAGGAATGCCAAAAGCTTACATCTCTGACCTTTCCATAATAGAAAACGGCAAAGAAGTTTTAAGAAAAAAAATAAAGGTCAACGATCCCTTAAAATACAGAGGAGTTTACTTTTATCAGGCAAGTTATGCTCAGGGAGAAGCTACTCTCCACATAAAGGAGAAGGACAAAAGTAAAGTAATAAAAATAGCATTTGGACAACCCGTAAAGTTTGAAAAAGACACATACCTTAGCCTTGTAAGTTTTGATAGCAAAACAATGACCATAGGAGTAGAACTCTTACAAAACGGAAAGGTAAGAGAAGGAGCTGTCACCCCCTTCACCTTTTTCAAAATCCCAAACACTGACATCTATTTTGCGGTGATTGATATAAGACCGACCTTTTACACAGGTCTCCAAGTATCAAAAGATCCGGGCACTTGGATAGTCTGGGTAGGAAGTACCATACTGATAGCCGGTCTAATAGTTGCCTTCTTTATTCCCCATAGGAGAATCTGGGCAAGAATTGAGAAAAAGGGAGAGAAGAAAACAAGACTCGTAATCGGAGGACTTACCAATAAGGGAACAGAAGGCCTTGCAGGAGAACTGGAGGAGGTCCTACGGGCTGTTAAGTCTTTATACTGTCCAAATACCCGTAGGGAGGAACAGCCATGATTAGCTCCGTAACTCTTTTTAACGACGGGATGGTAGCTTTCTTTTTTGCTTTTCTCTTCTACACCATTTATACATTTTCAAAGAGCTCTTGGTCAGGAAAACTTGCAACTCTTGCAGGCTGGGTGGGAGTTTTTATTCAGGGTGCAGCGTTTATCCTTAGGGGAATAGAGAAAGCAAAGGTAAATATGGTTTCGGACTGGATGGCCTTCTACAAATATGCTCCCTTTACAAATATGTACGAGTCTCTAATGCTCTTTGGATGGACTGCAGTCCTCCTCTACCTCTTATTTGAATGGAAGTATAAGAACAAAGCTTTTGGAATGTTTGTTATCCCTTTAGCGCTCATCGGGGAGCTCTCAACTCAAATACTCGGATTTAATCCTGAAGCTCAGCCCTTAGTTCCTGCTCTCCAGAGTAACTGGCTTCTTTTCCATGTTGTTACAACATTTATCGGCTATGCCGCAGCTGCCGTAAGTGCCGGAGTAGCCTATGCTTACTTTTCAAAGAGAGAAGACACTACTAAAAAGGACTGGACAGTTATCTTTATTACAACTTGGTTTATCTTCTTCTTTATCATCTACTCAGCTTACAGAGAAAAGGTTTTCTATTACCTTGCAGTTTCGGCCGCTGCCGCTGTAGCTTTCTGCGCTTTCCTCTATATCTTAAAGCGCTATGGTATATCAAGGATATTTCCCTCTGTTGAAACAATGGAACAGATAATGTACCAGTCGGTTGCTGTTGGATTTGTATTCCTCACGATTGGAATCATCCTCGGCGCTGTTTGGGCCAAGTATGCTTGGGGTGGTTATTGGTCTTGGGATCCAAAGGAAACATGGTCTTTAATTACCTGGCTCGTTTATGCAGCTTACCTTCATGCCCGTTACATTAAAGGACTCTCCGGAAAACCTCTCGCTTACTTTACAATAGTTGGTTTTCTCTGCGTAATCTTCACCTACTATGGCGTTAATCTGATAATTCCCGGTCTTCACAGCTACGCCCAGTGATGGGCGTGGCTTCCCTTTAACCGTGTTAAAATGGAAAGAAAGATTTAGATAAGGAACATAGAGCTTTATGATTTGCAGGAAATTCCTAAGGAAGGACTCTTTTTTGAGGCTCATCCTTTACGCTACTTGCGACCTCGTTGAGAGCAACTATCCCTTCTATGCAGCCTCCATAGCCTACTACACCATTATGTCTGTTATTCCTCTATTTATCTTTCTTTTCTTCTTAGGGATGGTCATCCTTCACGTAAATTTTCAGGACCTCATACCGACAGAACTCTTAAACTCTCCTCTAAAACCAATTTTCCTCCGAATAGAAGAACTTATAAACAATTCAGGCCTAATAAGCGGAACAGCTGCCTTCTTTATGCTGTGGTTCTCCAGAGGGATTTTTCTCTCCTTGGAAAAGTCCTTCTGCGAAATCTTAGAAGTTGCAAGTCCTGCTAATTTCTTCTACAGGAATTTAGCCATCATATTTGCTATATTTTTCTTGTGGGTCTTACTTTTCATTTTTTACATAGCTAAATATATAATAGTTTTGCTATTACCGCAAATACCAGCTCTGTCTCTTCTATCATCGCTCCTTGTTTTAATTCTACTCTTCACCATTTTAGTAAGCACCTACTACTTCATGCTACCTGTTAATGTTCCTTTTAGGTTTATCTTGAAAATTTCTGTTTTCGTGTTTAGCATACTGCTCATTTTTGAAAAAGCTTTCGTGTGGTTCATACTCAACGTATCCAAAGTAAACATACTTTATGGCTCATTTGCAGCTCTAATTATCTCTCTTTTATGGATATACTACTCCGCAACGGTTATCCTTTTAGGAGTCGGTATAGTAAAGGGAAAAATAATAGCTAAAGGGGAGATAGAAAATGAAAGTCGTGAAAAACATAAAAGAAATGCAGTCAATATCTGAAAGTCTCAGGAAAACCGGAAAATCTATAGGCTTCGTTCCAACGATGGGATACCTTCATGATGGTCACATGAGCTTAGTAGAACGCGCCCGTAAAGAAAACGACATTGTCGTTATGAGTATTTTCGTCAACCCTGTTCAGTTTGCACCGGGAGAAGACTTTGAGAGATATCCGAGAGACATAGAGAGAGACAAGAAAATCGCACGGGAAAAAGGCGTAGATTACCTGTTCGTCCCGGAAGTTTCAGAGATGTATCCCGAAGGCTATTCCACTTACGTTGAAGTAGAAGGAATCACGGAGACTTTATGCGGAGCTAAAAGGCCGGGACACTTTAGGGGCGTTGCAACGGTTGTTACTAAACTCTTCAACATTATCAGACCCCACCGGGCGTATTTTGGAAAAAAGGACTTTCAGCAGCTAAAGGTAATAGAGAGACTCGTAAAGGATCTCAACTTTGACATTGAAATTGTCGGCTGTCCAATTGTTAGAGAAAAAGACGGCCTTGCCATGAGCTCCCGTAATGTTTACCTCTCTCCTGAAGAGAGAGAGTCTGCCCTCTCACTTTACAGAGCTCTTAAACTGGCAAAGGAGCTCATAGAGAAAGGAGAAAAGAATCCAGAGGTCATAAAGTCAAAGATGGAAGAGTTTATACTGTCTCATCCTCACGTAAAGGCCATTGACTACATAGAAATAGTAGACTCTGAAACCCTTAAGCCGGTTAATGAGGTTAAAGAGGGAACGCTCATAGCACTTGCAGTCTTTGTAGGCAATGCAAGACTGATAGATAACTGGGTTGTCGGTGAAGAGAAGATATAACGCTGGGGGGTAAGCTATGGTCTACGAAATTTCTCTGAAAACAACGGGAAGAACCCAGTTTGTTGACATTACAAGACAGGTTGAAGGAGTAGTTCTCCAGTCGGGAGTTAAAAACGGCATCTGCGTTATTTACGTTCCTCATACAACTGCGGCCGTAACGATTAACGAAAATGCAGACCCCACAGTTAAAAAGGACATTAAAACGATGCTTGACAAACTAATTCCATGGAGAGAGCCTTTTTACGAGCATGCAGAGGGCAACTCTGCTGCTCACATAAAGTCTTCACTTATAGGGTGCAGTGAAACAGTTATCATTCAGGATGGAAGACTTCTCCTTGGAACGTGGCAGGGAATTTTCTTTTGCGAGTTTGATGGACCAAGAACCCGCAAAGTCTACGTAAAGATTATTGAAGGGTAAAAGCGGAGCAGGAACGTAAGCCGGGTTCTGTTTTGCGGGGTCATTTATCTGTGCGGCTTACCCGCTGGCATCGGGCGGGCCACCCTCAAGCGCCAGCCTATTTAGCCTTGCTCCGGGAGGGGGTTGCCGTGCCCCTTTCCCTCGCGGGAAAGGGCGGTGGTCTCTTACACCACC
>CAZQLZ010000030.1:0-4118 GCA_964594265.1 uncultured bacterium | reverse complement strand
CTTCTCTTCCAACTCCTTCTTTGGATAACTTCTCGGCCAGCTTCCTTCAAGGTGCTTTTTAAAGAGCTCTTTTATCTCTTTTAAAACCTTTTCCCTGTCAAGAATTTTCTCTTCAAAAAGAAAGTTTAAAATAGCCGTCCTTACCGCTCCTTTAAGGCTTGAGCCGGGAATGTAGGGTAAACCCGTTAGAGGATTCCTGTGAATCTTTCTTATGGCGAACTTAGAGAGCTCTGTTAAAAACCTTTTTCTGTCGCTCTTTGAATAGATTTCAAGATTCCTCAATTTTCTCAAGAAGTAATCCTTCATATTTTCATCAACCTCTCCGACAAAGAGAGAAACCGACTCATCAACGTTTTCTATGAAAAACCGCTGGAGGCGGGGAATATCGTAAACCGAAAAGCCTTTCATGATTTCAAAAAACTCTCTGAATTTTCCCTCTCTTTTAAGTCTCTCAATGAACCTTTCAAAGTCTATAAGGTAAAACTTCCTTCCTTTTACAGTGTATTCAAGAAAGGTATACTCCTCACCGGTAGTAATTGAAAGAGGAGTCTTTACCTCTAAGCGACACTTTAAAGTAACAGGAGCTAACCTTTCCATAACCTCACCCCACAAAGAGAGGAACTACTAAAAAGGAGTGCTTGTGGCCTTTAAAGGGAGAAACTCCCTCTTTTAGCTTTCCGTAGAGCTGTAAGGGCTCTTTTGCCCTAAAAACAGAGCCCGGAGCAGAAAGTATTACAGGTTTTTTAAAAACCTTAGGAGAAGCCACTTCCCTTCCGTGCTTTGGAAATTTTGTAAAGAAGTCAGCGTAGTACTCTCTAACCTCTTCGGCCTCCGGAAGTCCTGTAGAGAGGGAGATAAACCACTCTTTACTCTTTGGTTCTGGAACATCCCAGTCAAAAACTTTCACCTTAAACTTTCCCTTCCCTGAAGACTTCTTTGCTCCAATACCGGTAAGGCCAAGAATCTTAAAAACTTCTTCTATATCCTCCTTTGTAAGAAGTTCTGTGTTATAAACAACGTAAATTTCACCTTCCCTTAAAAAGTTCTCTTTAAGATGGTAAAGCTTCCCCTCATAGGCCGTACCGGTAATTCTGTTTATGGCAACGTGAATAGAGGTTAAAACCTCAAATTCATCCTCTTTCTTCTTTTCTTCCTTCTCCTCCTTTAAAAGACGTTCCTTTACACAGCTGAGGAACTCCTTAAAAGAAGAGGCCTCTTTCATACATTCCACAACAACTTCTTTCTTTAAAAAACGCTTCTTTTTAAGCTTTTTAAGGTTTTCATAGTCCTTAGAACTCTGCGGCGAAAAGTAAAAGGGCTCGTGGGGAAACTTGGGAAAGGGAAGTTTGCCTTTGGGTAAAAGGTCTGAAAAACCTACGGGCTTTTCTTCGCTTAGGAGTTCTCTTAACTTCCCTTCCCCCTTTAGCCAGCGGTAAACCCAGCAGAACTCTCCAAAGAGCGTATCTGCCAAAAGAGGCGTAACGTAGGGAGTTTCAAATTCAAGCAGGAGTCTTAACTTCCCGTATCCCATAGCCTTCTCCCAATTTAAAAGGCGGAGTTTATGTCAAACTCAATCTCCTTCCCTCCCTCTTTTAAGTGGGAGATACACTTTAAGTTAACAAACTTCACTTTTCCGTAGCCCCGAGAACCGCTTCCTCCTAAAGCGTCAAGTTCTAAGAGCTTAAGACCTTTTTTAACAAGGTTAAGGAGCTCCTCCCTGTCGTCCCCGTTAAACACTTTAAGGCAGAGTCTAAACTCAAACCTTGTTCCTGCAGGGATTCTTTCTTTACTTGTGAGAGCTCCGCTAAAGGCCGTTCCCGTGATTCTGTTTATCTTAACTTCCGTTTTTTCTTCCGTCATAAGACCGCCCACCTTGTTCCTTAAAGCTTCTCTTGACTCGTCGGTTAAATTCAAGTCGTAAAAAGAAAGCCTTGTAGAAGCCAGTTCTTTAATTTCCTTCTTCTCTTCCTGCTGAAGGCTATCAAAATCTTTAAAGTCTGAACCGGAAGTTCCAAAGAGCTTTAGTATGTTCTTGGCCGCCTTAAGCCTTTCTCCAGAGAGGTTACCTTTTACCCTCTTGTAAACTTCGTAGGTGAAAACATCACCGCTTTCAAAGTCAAACAAGCCGTAGTAGAGTTCCAAAAGCATTCTAATTTTCCCTTTAAGAGAAGAGCCGGGAATGTAAGGTTCTCTGGTTAAAGGATTTCTTACAACCGGGTTGTCCATTCCTCCTATCTTTACCTCGTCCTTTCCAGCTCCTATATGGAGACCCGTTAAAAGTTCAAGCTCTCCCCTTACTTCTAAGATATCTTCAAGACGCTTTTCAAGAACTTCCATCCCGCTCCCCCTTAAAAGTTAGTTTTTCAGCTTTTCCTTAGCGTAACCTACAAGGGCTTCAAAGAGGTACTTTGAGTTTTCAAGGTCTTCTGCTCTTTCAACAAGGCCGACCATCTTTTCAACAAACTCCCGAAGAGCTAAAAGAGCTCCCTTTTCTTTTTTTGCCCGGGCTATATCGTAGGTTAAAAGGCTCTTTAACATGTAGAGTTTTAAAAGCAACTCTTCGCTGATGGGCTCATCCCTTTTACCCTCTCTTTTGGCCTGCCAGCTTTCATAAATGTTTAAGAACTGCTCGTAGTACTTTCTCAGTTTTGTGAAAGAAAGGCCTGAAAGGCTCTCTGCAAACTTTTCAAGCTCGCTCTTTCCACCTTTCCCCAAGATTACCTCTTTTTTCTGCTCGGTGTTCCCTCTTAAAAACTTTTCAACAATTCCAGAAGGGGATACTGACTGTTTAAACATTTTTCCTCCTCCTGTATACGGCTATTGCAAAGGGTATGTAAAAGAGGTTGTCCTTTTCTTTTTTCTCCTTTTCACTTATGTCCTCTGAGAACTCTCTTATCATCCTTTCTAAAATGTTAAGAACCTCATACCTGTCCTCTTTCTTAAAGTTCCTCCAGACTAAGTAGCGGAGGCGAGGTCTCCAGAGGAAACGTTCTAAGAATTTCCTTTTATCCTCATCGTCAAACTCCCCGTTGGCAAGCTGAGACAGGTAGTAGAGTTTGTAAAGGAAGGAGTTTCCTTTTTCCTTTTCTCCCTTTTTTAAAATCTCCTCAAGCTTCCACGAACTCTCGTAGAGCTCCTTTAAAGTGGGAGCTCTGTCTTTGTAAACTATCCTCTTTCCAAACACACAGGTTGCGTTCCTTGTATCTTTTGCCCTTTCTAAGGCTCTTTCAGAAGCTTCCGCCATGAATACCACAGGAAGGTTGGGTTTTGTAACTTCTATGCCTACAGAAATCGTTAAGTTCTCGTTATCGCAGGTAAATTTTTTAAACTTTTCCCTGAGTTCCCACTCAAGCTCTAAAATCTTGTTCCAAGGGCCTATCAAGAAAAGGTCGTCCCCTCCCGAAAAGACGCTGTAAAGACCTTTTTCTTTTACTATACCTTTAACGACGTTGTTAAAGAAGTAATCTATCATCCTGCTCAAAGAGACAATCCTTGAAACCGTTAACGGAGACTCATCCTCTCCGAACTTGCTAAACCCTTGTGAGAAGATAAACCCAAGCTTGTCAAGGTCTGCCTTTAAAATTCCCAAGTAGTGAGGCCCCTCAGACTCATAGGCTAAGTGACAGAAGCTCTTTGGAATAGGCTCTCTGTCTCTTTTTACTTGGTTTCTTACCTCCTCATCGTAACACTCTTTAACTATCTTCAGTAACCTTTCTGCCTTTTCCTTTTCCCCTTTCCTTTCAAGTTCTTCAACTTCAAGGTCAAGTCTTGTAGTCGGAACGTAATTTTCAAGGAACTTAACAGGAAAAAGGTTCTCTGCCTCTTTAAAGTCTTCAAAAGCGTACACTACCTCATTTTCCCTTAAAGGAAGGGTTTTAAAACTGTCCATAAGCTCTTTTTCGTTTTTAAACAACGCTATTTCAAAATCCCCCAAAGTCTCTTTCTTTTTTAGAGATAGAGTCGGGAAGGGGAAAAGGTCAAGGTCTTCTGAAAAGAGCACCCTCATATAGCGGGCGTTGGGGAGCTCTTTACCTATTTTAATAAGTCTACTGCAGAACTTACAGAGACCCTCTTTCCCTTCTCTTGGGGAAACTCCACAAATTGGACAGGGTCTTTTC
>CAZQLZ010000029.1:0-6117 GCA_964594265.1 uncultured bacterium | reverse complement strand
AAGATGTCTGCTGCCTTGTAAGCTCCCGGCTCGTTCCCGTGGATACCGCCTACGATTAGTATCCTTCTGCCTTTCTCTTTTCCGGTAATTACCGTACTCTGAAAGGGAAATTCTGGGAGTCTTACCCTGACTCCCCTACCTCTGGCTGCCTCTGCCCTATCCGGTATTGCTGGGAGTAAAAGGGCGAGAGCTCCAGCTATAAATTCTCTTCTCCCAATATTTTCCACTGCCCACCCTCTTTTATAATGTAAAGAAGTTTCCTCCCTCTTGATGAGAAATTGTTTGACCTGTAATCAAGTCTAAAGCTAACTACATAAATATTACCAAATTGAAGAAGTCTTCCGTCTTTTGTAGCCGTTATGTCTGAGAGCTTTATTTTTATCCACTTTTTGTATCGGGTTACGCGGGTCTTATACCTTACCCATTCTCTATAACCACCCTTTTTCCAGACGAAGTTCTTTGAGTAGAGGCTGAAGTATTCAGAGATATCCTGAGGGGTGTTTTCCCACGCTTTTTTCCGCCTTAAGAGGAAGTCAAGGATGGACTGTTTCTCTTTTAGGTACTCCTCCCTGTCGGCAAAAGAGAGGTTAGAAACTATGACTACGGGGGTAACTTTGGGCTTGATGATTTTGCGGAGCTCCTTTAAATACTCGTTCTTGAGGACTATACAGCCGTTAGTGCTGTGGGGAGGACGGTTAGGGTTATTTGTCCCATGAATCCAAATGCCGTGACCGTCGCGTTTTAAAACTTTCCTGTCAAGTAAATTCGGGTAGTTTAAGGGGTAAGCTCCTATGCCGTACATTGGTGGGAGTCCGGTTTTCCAGTAAAGGGGAAAGTATATTCCTTCTGGGGTTCTGAGGTCTCCCTCCTCAAGCTTGTCCCCGGGACGTTTCCCAGTTATGCAGGGAAACCTTCTTATAATTTTTGGAACGCCCTTTTCCATCTTTACAACGTAGAGTATTTCTCTCGTCTTATCTACTACTATAGCTACGGAGTTTTCCGGAAGCTCAAGGACGTTAGTGATTAGCTTCCTTGGGTAGAGCTTCTTTAGTAAATTTTCAGCCTCACTGTTCTTGCCGGTGTAACTCAGGAAAAGGAGCTGGAGCTTTATCTTCTCTTCCTGAGGAAGTTTCTCTATTTCCTTTGCGATTTCTTCCGGTTTCAGCTCGTAAATTCTGGAAATCAGCTCCTCAAGGGTAAGGGCCTGAGCGTTGAGAGCAGAAAAAAAGAGGAGGAAAAGGAGAAGGAATCTCCCCATCCATTTTTTCCACTATGAGTATTTATTGGGAAATTTTAACATCAATCGTTATGTGATTGAGGAGAGCTCGTTTACGATTTCCTCCACGTCCTTCCTTGTTACTTCTTTCCGAGTGGCAAAGTCCTCTATTCTGCCAGAGAGCCAAAAGAGGTATTGGGCATTCTTAAAGTCCTTAGATATTTTTCCCCTCATGACGGGTCTAAAGTAACCTATCGGCCTTGACCATAGTGTTACGTCCTCTGAACCGCACTTTTCACAAACTGTCTTTCTGCCGACCATTTTGTGGCCACAGCCGTTACACGTCGTTAAGAAAGGCGTTTTTGTAAGGTACTGGATGGGGAAGTTCTTGATTATGTTGAAGATAAGCCTTTCCTGCTCCTCAGGTTTCATCTCTTCGGCAGTAAAGAGGTGCATAATGCTACCGCCGGTAGCGTAAGACTGGAAATGGGAGTTGACGTCTATCTGTTTTAGGAGGTCTCCTTCTTGAAATGGAGCTTGAAAACCGGAAGTTAAGAAAACCCTTCCGGATACAGGGTCACCGTTAACGTACATCTTTGGTTTCACTTTCTTTGCACTTTTAACGCTCTCCATTTCCAACCTCCACAAGCTCAAAAATCTTATCACCGAATTTAACAATGGCCTCTTTTATGAAGAGGTTTAGGTAAGGGTCTTTTGAAAGCTTATAGTCTCTCTCTCCGTTTAGAACGTCAGCCAACGCTTTTGCAAACTGGAGGTCCTTCTCTGCCATCTTACAGGCAGCGTTTTCGCTGGGTGCGTACTCTAAGGAATATAGAACTTTATCCCTCTCCATAAACTCCTGAAGCTTTTTGTAAAGGTACTGGGCAATTTTATGGGCGTACTCCTTTGCCTCGTCATTAAAGAGGCCGTCCTTAAAACCTGCGTTTATCATTCCTTCGTGAACGCCGACTACCGAGAAGATGTTGAAGAGGGATTTATCATCTTTCTGGTAGAAGGAAAGGTATGGGAAGAGGTCGTTCCAGTGTTTCTTTAGCCACTCCCTCTTTCTCTGGAGGGCCCTCGCTCCAACGTCCATTAAGTAGTCAATCATACTCTTTAGGAACTCAAAGTCGTCTTTTGCAAGGAATAGGAGTCTGTTCATATTGATGGCGTATACCCCGATTCCTCCAACACCACTTCCTGAGTGGAAAGGATTTGAACCTGTAACTGCCTCAACCTGTGAGATGTCAAACAGCATGCGGCAGTTAAAACTAAGGATTCCGTTTGCAAGGAGGAAAGTCTCGTTATCTTCAACTTCTACGTCAAGAAACGATTTGGATTCTTTTAAAGTTCTTTCCTCTACCGATTCAACCCTAACAATTTCAACGTCCCAGCTTTCGTAATCTTCAACCCCTTCGCTTGTCAGTCCGTACTTTTTAATGAAATCCCAAGAAACCGTTGGAGTTTTGATGTAGCTTCTGTTCCCAGAGGCTGTAACTACAGACTTCTCTTTAAGTAAAGTAGCAGGAACGAGTGAATAACAGGAAGATTTGGTAGGCTTTGAAATTTTTAATGTCTGTGAGTCTTTTCTTATCCTTAAAGTGTGCCTGATTCCGTGAATCCAGAGGAGAGAGGAGAGCTCCCTTACAAGCGGCTCATCGTTTATGTGAATTTCGGTATGTTCACCTCTTCTATAGCCGTCTCCATCAATGAATCCCTTTAAAAAGGCTTCTACAACGGACTTTGGAGAGTTCTTTAGAGCAGGGGGGAGTTTACCGTATTTAACAACACCGTTTTTAAGAAGGAGCTCTGCAAAAGGCCTTCCGTATATCCAGAGCTGAAGGGAGTTCTCTCTTCCGTTCCACTTTTTAACGTAAATCTTCGTTGAAGAGATAAGCCCTCCAAAGTATTTAGTAGCTATTTCCTTTGCCTTTTCAAGTTTTTCCCTTTCACCTAAGTTAGCCGTAAGCACAATGCCGTTAAACTTCTCTTTGTTGTAGCTATCCTTAATGAAACAGCCTTCGGCGTAGAAGTACCCGAAGAACCATCCAAGCTCCTCGGTAAGCTCTGTTCCGTCTGACAGTTTGGCGTAAGAGTCGGTCTCAAACAGAGGTTTTTTAACGGTAAGTCCAAAGTCTCCGGGCTTAACCTCACAGGCAGGTTTCCAAGTGATTTTCTTTTCTTCAGGTGAGAACACGGCTACCCTGTGGGTTGGGTCACAGACGATTTCAAAACCGTTCCTGAACCTAATCTTTACCTCTTTCTTTGAGCGAACTTCTAAGAGTTTAGTCACTCTCTTCTTTTCCAGCTTACCCGTTTTCGGATTTACTGAAGGAACAAAAATACCCTCTACTTCCCACCATTTTTCAGAGCTCCCTTCGGCAATGACTCTCCTTGCAAACTTCTCCTTAATTTCCTGTAAGCTCATCCACTCTGGGTGCGCTTTTCCTTCTACGTAAACAAAGAGCTCTGTCTCTGGAACAAGACAACAGTTAGAGTAAATCATTCCCTCGTCAAAGGGCTTTATGTAAGGGTTTTTCTGCTTGTAAATAGAGGGCTTTTCAAAAGGTTCTCTTAAGTAGTTCTGGACGTAAAAACCTCCAAAGTACTCGCTCTCTTTTAAGAGCAACTTCCAAGCTGGGTTGTTCCTGTCAAAGTCTTCTGTAATGTTTACAGTTATGAGGGGGAAAGTGAAGGGATTACCGTCTGCGTCCCCTTTCCTCATTGCCTTTATAAAGGCGATGTTTATCCTGTCAAAGTAGTGGGATGGAATCTGGCTGTAGGTGATGTTTAGGAGTTTTCCGGCATAGACTACCGGCTCGTACTTAAGCCTGCTGTTTGGCTTTCCAAAGTCTAAGGTGATGTTTGAGAAGGGAGAGTTTCCGCTCCTAAAGGGTAGGTTGATGTTATAGAGGAACTCCTGCCATAGGTTTTCAAGCTCATAGTCTGAGTAGCTCTTCCTGCCTTCTTTTTCTAAGTAGTAGAGGTATCCTGCAGCAACTGTTGAAAGGTCGTTCAGAGAGGTTGCACCGGATACTTCCTGAGCTACAAGGCATATCAGGTTGGCACACTGCATAAAGAGGGTTTCAAGCCTTTTTGGAGGGGCAGCTTTCCTTTCGTTCTTAGCATTACTCTGAAGACCGTGAAAGGCAATGTCTTTAGCCGATAAACCGATGCAGTTGTGAACCCAGAGGTTGTGAAGGACAAAAGTATGGGACTCTGTGGTGATATCGTAGACGTACTCGTACTCTGAAAGTGTAAGCTCGTTCTCTATCTTTTTGACGGACTGGACAGTTACCCACTCGTTGAGCTTGTAGAACTCTGCGTCACCGGTTCTGTTTTCTTTCTTCCACTCCACGGCCTTTTTAAACTTTTCGCTCGGGAGCTCCTTATATCCACTTTTGTAGGTGAACATTACTCCGTATAGAGGTCTCCTTTGGGTAATTCCGTATTTGTTCGCTACGTTCTTGCAGTCTTCAAACCTCATAGCTGGAGGATATCCAAGAAGCTGGAATATGTATGAGAGCTGGTAGATTAACTCTGGGGAGGAAAGTCTTAAGGAAATTTGGCCGTAAGCATTTAACGTTCCGTCTCCATCAAGGAGGCCAGCAATAATTCCCCTTACAAAGTCTTCTGAGTAGGAGAGGATGTTGGGGGAGAGTTTTTTCTTCGGAGCTCTGTTTGTAACGGAGACAAAGTTACTCAAGAAAGCAACGAAGGTTCTGTTTGGAACAGAGAGAACGTAGCCGTTGTGAGCTCTGTTTATTACAGAGTAAACGGAGCACTCTTTAAAGAGAATCTTCTGGAGTTTTTCTAAGGTTCTTTTGCTTTTTTGCGTTATCATAATTGCACTTGGAATTCCAGAGTAAAACTTTGTATAGCCTTCTGCAAGGAAGAAGCCAACAAAATAGCCAAGCTCTTGTGAGAGCTTTACTCTCCTTTTCATACCGTTTAGAGCTACCGTATCGGCAGGTCTGTATACTACAAAATCTTCTGTAATAACGGCTTCCTCTTTGTCTATGAACTCTGCTACATCAACTTCTTTTACCTTGAATAGGTAGTCTTTTAAGAAAGGTCCAACGTCAACCCTAAACTGTTTGTCTTCCATGGGGATTAAATTCTCTGCAGGTTTTATATCCCTGTCCTTGTCTTCACCTACAATACAAGGGTGGTCAGAGGTAACTTCAATCATTTCTCCCATTCTCGTTTTAACTACAACAATGTCCTTTTGCCTTTTCTTCTTTGTAATCCGCAGAAGCCTTGTCCATCCGTTCCTATCAAGAACGTATATCTCCCTTCTTGAGAGCTCCTTCTGGTAGACCTCCTTTTCCTCATCTACGAGTATCTCTTCTTCGGGTAAGCTCTCGTAGAGTTCCTTGAAAGAGAGAATCTTTACTTCTTTACCGTCTCTTACAACGAGTTGGTTAACTGGTGAGTATGAGTAAGCACTCAAACGGTACGTTTGATGATGGTATGCCCATCCTTCCTCATGATGGGTTCTTACGGGTAACCCTCTATATACTTCATCAAAGAGGTAGTCCTTCATTATTTCGCCAACTACGACGTGCTCTAAAACCGGGATACCCCTTACAAAGTTGGCGTTGTTACGGGAGATGTCGTCGTTGTCAATGAAGAGCTCAATGAGCTTAAAGTACTTATTCATCTATCTCCTCCACAGGGTAAAAGGGGTTAAATTGGTGGGGTAAAGATTTTAACTCTTCGCGGATGGTTTGCCTATCTTCTTCGGTGAGGAGAGGGTAGTTAACGGTCCTAAAGAGGTTGTAAGGCAGAGGATAACTCCTTAGGATGTCTATCGTGAGTCTTACTTTCTCAGCGTAGCTATATACCACCTTATCTGGGGCTTCTTCATCTGAAAACAAAACTCTCTTAAAGCGTTGGAG
>CAZQLZ010000028.1:0-12086 GCA_964594265.1 uncultured bacterium | reverse complement strand
AATTTTGGAAGTCCAGATAAAGTTGTCTTAAACGTTGGAGGAGCTAACCTTATCTCAATCGTTGATACAGCAAAAAACGAGACTATAACGGCTCTGCTTGAAGCTACGGGAGTAGAGAAGAACACAAACGCCTACGCCTTTTTACTTGGAATATTCCAGCTAATCCTTGACCCGGCAGACCCGATATACCTTGCAACAACGGATTCGGAAAAGGTGCTCCTTCAAAACGCTTACGGTGATACCGTTGTCCCCAACGTTTCAAACGAGGCTTTGGCTAAGAGAGTCGGTTTTGACAGCTACCTTAGTGTTGAAAATCCAGACCCTGCTAACCCTCCCTCACCATCTTCCGGCTGGTACATGTTTGGGAACGAGGAAAACTGGGTTCATCACGGATTTTTACTCCACACCGAAATAGAGAAGTATCCAGAAGCCGAAGGAAAACTTGACCTTCAGTTCGTTGAAAGGGCTCAGGCAACAGCAAGGGAACAGATAAACAACTTCTTTAGTCAATAAGGAAACACCTGACCATTCTGCCGTCTACCTTTCTGGTAGGCGGCATTTCTTTTTTGCAAACCTCTTTTGCAAACCGGCAGCGGGGATAGAAGGGACATCCCTCTCTTACTTTCAGTGAATCAGAAATACTACCTGGAATTGTAGGAAGCTTTCCCTTTTTTCCGCCGAGCTTGGGGGCACACTCTACTAAAGCTCTCGTATAAGGGTGAAGGGGATTAAAAAGAACATCTTTTGTTTTTCCGGCCTCTACCGTGTAACCGGCGTACATAACAAAAACTTCCTCAGAGAACTCAGAGACTACCCCCATATCGTGGGTAATTAAGAGGATTCCCGTTTTCTTTGTTTCGGATATCTCTTTAAGGAGCTCCAAAATCCTCGCCTGCACGGTAACGTCAAGGGCGGTAGTCGGCTCGTCGGCGATTAGGTAGTCGGGATTGCAGGCCAAGGCCATAGCTATGGCTACCCTCTGTTTAAGTCCTCCTGAAAGGTGGTGAGGATAAGCGTTCATCTTTTCTTCAGGCTGAGGAACGTTCACTATTTTAAGGAGCTCCAAAACTCTACCCTCAACCTCTTCCTTAGAAGCCAACCTGTGGTGGAGAATTGCCTCCCCCACCTGCTCCTTTACCTTCATCAGGGGATTAAGGGAGGACGAAGGGTCCTGAAATACCATTGCAACTTTTTTCCAGCGAAAGTTTCGTAGAGCTTTCCCCCTTAATGAAAGAACGTCTATTCCGTCAACTTCCAACCTACCGGAAATCTTTAGATTCTCAGGGAGAAGTCTTAAAAACGAAAGAGCTGTAAGGGACTTTCCACTACCGCTCTCTCCAACAAGGGCAACTCTCCTTCCCCTTTCTACCTCTAAAAAAGCTTCTTTTACTAAGAAAGAGCCATATGTTGAAATGGAAAGACTTTCGGCAATTAAAGGCATCTAACCTCTACCCAGTAGGAGTTTTCAGAAAAGACATCCGGATCAAAGTAGAGCTCTCTACACTCCACCTTTTTGCCGGAAGACTCCTTTGCTGCAATGTAGTGGCTCACAATTTCTGGCAGAGTTCCCAAAAATTGACCGTCCTGACTCTGCAAAATGTAGGTAACAGGAGATTCCGGGTTTAAGGGTTCAGCCTTTAAAGAGATTTTCCTCTTCTCCCTTACGACTCTCTCCCAGTTAGGTCTATAAATCCTCTTGGTTATAACGGGAACAAAGTATCTATCCTCTTTGGCAAGGAAGTGGTGAATGTTCTCGTAACTTTTAAGAGATAAAAGGAATGAAAGGAGCTCTTCCTTTACCTTTGATCTACTGTTCCAAACTTTTATACCGTAAACACCAACGATGCCCCAGAGTTCTTTTCTGTCAAGAATATCCTTTATCTCCCTGCCGTAGAACTTTAAAAGTGCCGGACTTCTTTTCCAGAGAGACTCAAAGCCGGCAAAAAGGTGCTCAAGATTTTCCGGAGTAAACTCAAACTCCTTTAAATTCTTTAATAGCTCCCTTAGCCTTGACTTAAGCCTCTTTCTATAGAGGAGACGGGAAAGAAGCCACTTCCTGTTTATCTTCCTGTAGAGAATTTCAATCATTTCTTTGTCAAGGAACCAGTTTAGATACAGGGTAGCCTTTGAAAGCTCTTTATCTATAACAGAGTCTAAGGACGGACGGAATACTTCTTTTTCAAAAATTTCTGTAAAGAGAGCTCTTATCGTATCTTTAACAATAGAAAGGAGCTTTTTAAAGTTCGCTTCAAGTTTACCACTCTTCAAAACTATCTCAAGCCTTAAATCTGCTCCTCCCATAACTTCAGAAACGCGGGGAATCATAAGTATTCCTTCCTGCTCGGCAATTTCAAGGCTTGAGTAGGCAAGCTGAACAGGGAAGTAGTACTCAAGGCTCTGCGATATATACTCCAGCAAGGATGTAACTGCAGAGGTTATAGTTTTATCGTCAACTTGAATGAGCCTTTCGGGTTGAAAAGACAATTCCTCCTTATTCACCTCTTCCACTTTTGTCGGATAGACCAAGAGTCCCTTAGAGAACCTTTCCCATATGGTTATTTCTGAATCTGTATCAAGGACTTTGAGCTCCTGCTTTTCTTCTCTCAGGTATTTCTTAGCGTTGTCCCTTATTCTCTTTGCTCTTTCAAAGGCCTTAATCTCCTGCTTTGAGAGCTCCCAAAAGGTAGAAGTGTAATGGGTAAATTCTCCCTCCAGAGGATAGAAGAAGTTTTTCTTAGCCTCTGAAAGAAAACGGTATGAGTTAATCCTTACCAAGCTCTTTACTTTAAGAAGCTGAAAGTCAACAAGGTCAAGGAACTTGGAAGAGGCAACTATGAGGGAAGGAGAACGAGGATATCTCTTCCTAAGGAGCGAAATTTTTTCCCTAAGGTAATTTTCTGTAACTTCTCCAAAAAGGTAAGAGAAAACAATAAGAACTGTTTCTTCTCTACTTAAAAACTTTTCTGTCTTAATTGGAACAGAGAGACTGTTTGAAAGGAACATTGCAAAGGGAAGGGCAAAAGGATCACCGGGGTAAATGGCATCGGGTTTAAGGGACAAGTGTTTTAACCTTTCGGCAAAAAAGGAGAGGACGTCAATTACAAGCTCCTGACGGAACTCCTCAGCTTCAAAAAAGGTAGAAGTAACAGTACTCTTAATCTGCATAACTCTTAAGAACCTCTCTCAAGATACTTACTCCTGTATCAATTTCCTCCCGAGATATTACAAGGGGAGGAACGAACCTTAAAACGTTTCCTGCCGTACAATTAATAATAAGCCCCTTTTCAAGAGCTAACTTTACGATGTCCTTACACTCTCTCTTGCAGACAAGACCGAGCATGAGACCTTTCCCTCTGACAGAAGAAAGGAGCACCGAAAACTCTTTAACAAGTTCTTCAAGGAGTCTTCTAAGGTAGTTACCTTTTTTCTCAACCTCCTCTAAAAATCCCGGCTTTGTCATTTCCTTCATTACTACTATTCCAGCCCTCGTTGCCAAGGGATTACCGCCAAAAGTTGAAGCGTGAAGTCCCGGCTTTAGAACTTCTGCAGCCTTTCCTTTTGCGACAATCGCTCCGATGGGAACACCGTTTCCAAGAGCTTTGGCAAGAGTCATAACATCCGGCTCAACTCCGTAGTGCTGATATGCAAAGAGTTTACCCGTCCTACCTATTCCCGTTTGAACCTCGTCAAATATGAGGAGAGCGTTAACCTCGTCGGCAATCTTCCTCAAGGCCTTTAAAAATTCTTCATCTGCAGGAACAACTCCGCCTTCTCCTTGAATCGGCTCAACGATTATTCCGGCCGTTTTCTCAGAAACGACAGAGAGAACCGAGTCAATATCGTTAAAGTCTGCAAACTTTACACCGGGAAGCATAGGACCAAAACCTTCACTATACTTACCCTGTCCGGTAACGGTTACAGCCGCCATAGTTCTTCCGTGAAAAGAACCCCTAAAGGCTACAATTTCGTACTTTTCCGGATCTATCTGAACCCCGTAGTGTCTTGCAAGCTTTATAGCTCCTTCATTAGCTTCCGCTCCGCTGTTACAGAAGAAAACTTTTTCGCCAAAGGAGTTTTTACAGAGGAGCTCTGCAAGTTCTCCTTGAGTTTCTATGTAAAAGAGATTAGAAACGTGAAGGAGTTCTTTCGCCTGCTCGCAGATAGCCCTTGAAACGGCAGGATGAGCGTGCCCTAAGTTGCAGACCGCAATGCCTGCAAGCATATCAAGGTACTTTTTGCCGTCCCTATCGTAGAGCCAACATCCCTCTCCCTTGACAAAACACACAGGATAGCGATTGTAAGTCTTCATAACAAACTTCTCTGTTCTCTCAAAAACGTCCATTTTTCATCCCCCGACTTTTCTTTAACTTATCCTCAATAATATCAGCTTTACTTTTGAGGGTGAGAAGACGATTTATGTAAGAAACCCTCTCTAAGCTCCTGCCGGAGTACTCAACGACTATGTCAAGCGGGAGTTCTCTTTTTAAGAGTTCTGCCACGTAGTTGTCTTTAAAGTCGGCTACGCTGAGGTCAAGGGAGCTCTGCTTCATTATCCTGTGAAACGTAACCTTCATGGTCGCTGGACGGGTGTTAAGAAGGGAAGAAACGGGAAGCTTTGCCTCTTTTATTTTCTTTAGCCTCTCTACTATCTCATCGTCAATTATGAACCTCTTTATCTTACCTTCTTGAAGGATAGGAATCCCCAAAAAAGTGCCAAAGGAAGAGACCTTTAACTTTCCTATCTCGGCAGGGGAAAGCCCCGTCTTAAAGATTAGGAGCATTGCAGTCTGGAGATCCTCAGAACGAAGATGGGAAACGAGCTCTTTTAACTTCTGAAACTCTTCCTCTTTTATCGGTCTAAATTCCTTAAACTCTCCGTAGTCTGGAGGCTGAAACTTCAACTTTCTTTTTACCTTCTTAAACTTTAAGTAATGCTGTATAGCAGACATTGCGGTTCTAAAGCTCTTTTCTGTCCTATAGCGAACAGAAAAAAAGGAATAGAGCTTTTCCTCATCAAAATTCTTGAGGTCAAAACCGTAAAAGTCAAGAAAGCTGTGAAAGTATCTCAAAACCCGCCTGTAAGTGTCTAAGGTG
The DNA here is from genome assembly GCA_964594265.1 of uncultured bacterium. Classification (GTDB taxonomy): domain Bacteria; phylum Aquificota; class Aquificia; order Desulfurobacteriales; family Desulfurobacteriaceae; genus Phorcysia. Next base: position 6,992 of record CAZQLZ010000028.1, on the reverse strand, counting down.
TTTTTACTGTAACCTTCCTCTGCCAAGTAGGAGAGAAAATCCTCCATTCGTCCCCTTTCCCGTAAAGTTTTGAGTAAAAGTAGTAGTTGACCATAACTCTTTTAACGTAATTTCTCGTCTCTTCAAAAGGTATATAAAAATCAACAAAAATTACAAGGTCATAAGGGGTTTTAATCTCTCCAAACTTTTTAAGCGCTCTCTTTATGCGAGTAGGACCTGCATTGTAGGCAGCAGCGGCAAGTGGAAAAAGCTTAAAATCTTGTAAGAGTTTTTTTATGTAGTAAGAACCAAACCTGTAGTTTAACTCCGGACTAAACAGGTCAGGAACCTCAAAGTCGCTTACGCCAAGTTTTTGGGCTATGTATTTCCCCGTAAAGGGCATTATTTGCATAAGTCCAATAGCTCCAGAGCGGGAGAGAGCTCTCTCATCAAAAAGGCTCTCCTGACGGGCAAGAGAAAGAGAAATTAAATCCTCCTTAAAAAGTGAAGGAGCTGGATATAAAACTTGGAGTGGCAAAGGTACTTTAGAACGGATAGCTTCTTTTAGAGCTCTACTATAAATGCCGCAAAGGTAGTAGGCAACCGCAACGGCAGGAGAAGAATCGTTTAGTAAAGAAATGACATCACACCTCTTTTTGCTGTAAAGGAGTCTTATACCGTCATCCCTTATCTCCTCTATCTCCCTTTTACGTCCAATCAACCCTTTTAGTCCTTCAGGATTCAGAATTAAGGTATAAAAGCTCACTCCTTTATAGTCAAACGGCAAGATCTTTCCGAGATACTTTGCAGATATTGCAACCTTCCAAGCGTTATATCTTTCACCTTTCAGTTTAGAAAGCTCCTTTATAGCCCTTTCGTATTCTCCCGATAAAACTTCACGCTTTATGCGGTAATCGGTGAAAAGATCCGGATAATGGTCCTTTATGAGGGAAAGGATCTCCTCAAAATATTCAGGATAGGAGTAAAGAAACTTATCAAGCACGTAAATCGTAAGGACTCTTTTATCTCTTTCTGAGATGGGTTCTTTGAGGGCTAATTTGAAGTAGTAAAGTTTTTCTGTCGGATCCTTTGAAAGGTAGGTAAGATAAACAAACCTTTTTGGAACCTGTGAAGTCAGAAAGAACTTTTTCGCCTCTTCCTTTTTACCCTGCTTCAAAAAGAGGATACCCTTTAGATACGCATAGTAGGAATCTCCTTCTAAGTAAGAAAGGTAGGTTAATGCAGCATCAAAGTCTCTTTCGGAAAGGGCTCTAAGAACCTTTTTTCTAAGGACGGTCGGAGTAAAGAAGGAGCTCCAATTACCGCTATTTTCTATCAGGATATCTTCATCAATCCTGTTTGTCGTGGAGAAAATTTCTCTGAAAATCTCCACACTCTCTCTTTCCTTTCCTATTCTTTTAAGAGCAACGGCCTGTTCAAAGGCAACGTAAGGATTTTGGGCAATCTTGCAGAGCTGGGCAACGAGCTCATACCTGCCGGTGCTAAAACAAGAATCCACAAAGAGGGATAGGGCAAGTTCCTCAAGTTCGGTTCCTTTAAACAATCTGTAGAACTCTTTGGAACAGAGGTCTCCTTCTCCAAGGTAGTTCAAGAACTCACGAGCTTTTTCCTCTGTGAGTGCGCTTGACGTCAACGGAAGGAGCACAAAGAAAATTAACAGTATGAGCTTTTTCATCTTAAAGTTATGTTTTTTCCGTCTTTTCTTCGTCGTCTTTCATCAGCTTAAATTTAAAGGCATCAACAAGGGCAAGCCACGAAGCCTCTATAACGTTCGGAGAGACTCCTACGGTTCCCCACTTCCTTTTACCGTCGGTTGAAACAATAAGAACGCGAGGAGAAGCAGCTGTTCCAGAAGCCTCATCAAGGATTCTAACTTTATAGTCCGTTAACTTTACCTCTTTTATTGAAGGGTAAAACTTTTCAAGGGCTTTCCTGAGAGCTCTGTCAAGAGCTTCAACAGGACCTCTTCCCTCTGCCGCTGTGTGCTCAAATCTATCTTCTATTCCTTTTTCTTCCGCTATTTCTTTTGGAATCTCAACTTTTATTGTAGCTTCAGCGTAGGCTTCATCATCTTCTGAGCGTTTTTCGGTTAAAACCCTAAAACCCTTAAGTTCAAAATATTTCTTGGAAAGTCCAAGGGTTTCTTTTAGGAGAAGTTCAAAGGAAGCTTCAGCTCCTTCAAAATAGTAACCTTGAGCTTCAAGCTCCTTTATCTTTTCAAGAACTTCCTTCACTTTTGGAGACTTTTTATCTAAGTTGATGCCAAACTCTTTTGCCTTGCTTACGATGTTGCTTCTGCCTGAGAGCTCTGAAATCATAATTCTCCTTCTGTTACCAACGCTTTCAGGTTTCACATGTTCGTAGAGCTCCGGATTCTTTTCAACCGCAGAAACGTGAACGCCTGCCTTGTGGGCAAAGGCATTTTCTCCAACGTAGGGAAGGTTTACAGGGTGAGCTCTGTTTGAGAGCTCTGAAACAAGAGTAGAAACCGAGTAGAGTTTCTTTAAGTTTTCTTCCGGAATGGATTTATACCCCATTTTTAAAACAAGGTTAGGAATAATTGAGCAAAGGTTGGCATTTCCGGTTCTTTCTCCAAGACCGTTTATTGTTCCTTGAACCTGAACAGCTCCCTTCTTAACAGCTATGAGGGAGTTCACAACAGCCATGTCTGAGTCGTTGTGGGCGTGAATGCCGATTGGAGCTCTTACCTCCTTTAAAACGGCGTCAATTATCTCTTCAGTCTCGTACCAGAGAGTTCCTCCGTTCGTGTCGCAGAGTACCAAACAGTCAGCTCCGGCCTCTTCTGCCACTTTTAGAGTCTTAATGGCATACTCCGGATTGCTTTTATATCCATCAAAGAAGTGTTCTGCGTCAAAGAAAACTTCATCAAAATAACGTTTCAGGTAAGAAATCGTATCATAAATGAGCTCAAGATTCTCTTCAAGGGATATCCTTAAATCTTGGTTTACATGGAGATCCCAGGACTTACCGAAAATCGTCACTACGGGAACTTCGGTTCTAACGAGCTGCTGGATGTTGGCATCCTCTTCTATCTTAAGCCCTTTTCTCTTGGTTGAACTAAACGCGGCCAACTTAGATGTTTTTAAGTCAAGCTTTTTTACAGCTTCAAAGTAAGCCAAATCCTTCGGATTAGAGCCCGGCCATCCGCCCTCAATATAATGAACGCCCAAATCGTCAAGAGCTCGGGTAATTCTCAGTTTATCTTCAAGTGAAAATGAAACTCCCCTCGTCTGAGCACCGTCCCTCAAAGTTGTATCGTAGACGTAGACCATCTCCTGCTAACCTCTTTTTACCTTGCTTCCCTTCCTCGGTAAAATGCTATAAAGCCAGTAACAATGAAAAATGACAATGCTACCATAGCCATTAAAAGATAAGCTATTGTACTCTCACTCATCCTTTATTTCCTCTGTTAAGTTAATCAAATACCGCCATAGCAGAATTAAAACTATTCCCAACCAAGTTGTGAAAACAGCTCCTATTACTGTCCACAAATTTGTCTTCCCTTGTGACAGAGAAGCAAAAGAAGCTCCCCCTACCAAAACCATTAAGGCAAAAAGGCTTTTAAATATTTCCTTATAAATTCCTATTTTCTCTTTAACTCTCTCACTCATTCTTGTCCAAACCAAAGGCTTCGTGGAGAACTCTTACGGCGAGCTCTGTAAACTTTTCCTCTATTATGCAGGAAATCTTAATCTCGGAAGTTGAAATCATTATGATGTTAATTCCATACTTAGCAAGGGTTTCAAAGACCTTTCCGGCAACGCCTGCGTGGCTTCTCATACCAAGTCCAACGATGGAAACCTTTGCAATCTTTTCGTCCCTTATTACACCCTTTGCTCCAATTTCCTCCGCTACTTTTTTCGTAATCTTTTCAGCTTTTGCAGCATCGTTTTTCTCAACAGTAAAGGAAATATCCGTATAGCCATCAACCGAGACGTTCTGAACTATCATGTCAACCGGAATATTTGCCTCTGCCAACGCATCAAATATCTTGGCGGCAATTCCGGGTCTGTCTGGAACTTTTTCAACAGTTATCCTTGCCTCGTTCTTATTATGAGCAATTCCCCTTACAACAACCCTTTCCATCGTTTCATCTTCCTCCTTAATAAGCGTTCCTTCTCCTTCTGTAAAAGTACTCCTAACCCTCAAAGGGACTTTATACTTCATTGCAAACTCTACAGATCTTATCTGGAGAACCTTCGCCCCAAGAGAAGCAAGTTCCAGCATCTCTTCATAAGAAAGAACGTCTATTCTTCTTGCCTCTGGAACAATTCTTGGATCCGCAGTGTAAACACCGTCAACGTCGGTGTAGATATCGCATCTATCGGCCTTTAAGGCAGCAGCCAAGGCTACAGCAGAAGTGTCTGAACCTCCTCTTCCAAGAGTGGTTATGTCGCCGTCTTTCGTAATTCCCTGAAATCCAGTAACTATAACAATCTTTCCTTCTCCCAAGTGTCTTTTTATTCTTTCAACATCAATATCCAGAATTCTTGCCTTTGTGAAGGCGCTGTCCGTTTTTATTCCCGCCTGCCAACCCGTTAGAGAGATTGCCGGATACCCCATACTATTTAGAGTTATTGAGAGAAGACCTGCAGATACTTGCTCCCCCGTTGAAACAACAAAATCCATATCTCTCTCGTTCGGCTCAGGTGTAATCTGCTTTACAAGCTCAATGAGTCTATCGGTCTCGCCAGCCATAGCAGAAACAACAACAACTACATCGTTTCCTCTTGTCTTCTCCTCAAGAACTCTCTTTGCAACGTGCTTAATTCTCTCTATGGAACCTACCGAAGTTCCACCAAACTTCTGAACTACAAGAGCCATTAAACCGCCCCCTTTTAAAAACCGATTTAATGAAGGTCAATTTTAACAAGATCACAGACGAATTATATACTTACCCTTGGAAGAAGAAATTCCTTCAAGTCCTATAAAAGTCGTACCATCAACCCTTTCTTTAACGTAGCCCTCGGAAGGAAAAAAAACGTACTTTGGACGAGTAATTTCAAAAACTTCCTTGAAAATCTGCCTTTTTGGAGAATCTGAAAGTAAAAGAACGTCAAGTCTTTCCAAACCAGAGCGTTTAAAAAAGAAAATAAGTCCTTCTATATCCTCCTTAAAAATGTAGTTGCTCTTTTTTCTATCTATCTTCCCCCTTGTTTTTATCCATTCCCGACGAGTAAAGCGTATCGTCGCTGGATGATAAACACCACTTATACCAGAAAAGCTAAATCCATTTTTGTAGTAAAAAATTCGGGAAAGAAGGTCAATTCCATCACTCTTTGCTAAAATGTCAAGCCTATCCGTAAGTCCCCTGACAAAAAACCATCTTACCCCGAGCTTTAGCGGCTTCTCTATCCCAAGAGGCCCCAAAACAAAAACGAGCTCCGGCCTTGAAACCTCTATGAGACCTTTTAACCTATCTACGTTTCCGTTCAAACTTCCAGTTACAAGGAGCTCCATTCTTTTCTCCTTTAGTCAAGGTAGGAGTATTATAACAAGCCCTTCCCAAGAAAAACGTTAAAATTACAAGTCAAAAATAGAGCCTCTGCGGAGCTAAGAACAGTGAAAGCAGAAAAGCTCTCCGACTTCCTTGGAAGAAAAGAAACTTATCCTCTTGAGAAAGGAAGCATAACTACACATCCATTCAGCGGGGAACAAGTTAGAATACTTGAGAAATACAAAGACTTCCTCGGTAACGAAAGGATTTTAACGAACAAAGCGAGGAAACACGTGGAAGAAGCTATTTCTAAGGAAGACCGTCAATGGAGGAAAGAAGCAAGAAAATGGGGTCTCCAAAACATAGCCAAAATCCTCCAAGAACCTGATTTTATCTTTTTGGATACATTAATGGGAGCTATCCTCTACGTGAAAAAAAGAACTATAAAAAAAACTATAAAGCTTATAGCCGTCGTTGTAGGAAGAGAATCAAAACACTATATTTACACTGTAGAGCCTATAGCGTATCCACCTCAAGGCTTAGAATCGGGACGCTACAAGTTACTGTATAATAGAGAAGAGGCTTTAAGTCATGAGAGGAAAAACGGTAAAGCTTAATTTCATTAGTTATGAAGACAACAGTGGTTTTGTCCTCAAAGACCTTTCCGTCGATGTAAACAAGCTAAAGGAATTCAAAGAGTTAGAACAGGAGTTCTTTGAAGCGTCTACAGCCATTGACGAGGAGGGCAGAATCAGGTATTTAAACTTTGATATGTGGTCTCCTGCTCTTCTATCTCATTTGGTCAATCATCCTCTAATTTCTTGCATCCCCGGTAGTTACACCGTTCCAGAACTCAATCTAAGAGAAGCTACCTTCAAAGAAGTCCTTGAAGCTGTAAAGGATTACTACGAAAAGAAACCTACTATTAAAACTGACCAAAACACCACTAACCTGTGGTGGTCTTCATTTCTTACCCGTAAAAAGATTAAAATCTTACCTTAGTTGTCACAACCCTCCTCCTATTAAAACTTCTTCTTTGCGTCATTACACACTAAAAGCAACAACAGGAAACCTAATGTCCTCAACCGTTATGTTTAAAAAGCCGAGCTCTATGCAGGGCTTGTTTTCGCCGTGAAAGTCTGAACCGCCGGTGTAACATAGTCCAAGTTCTTTACACATTTCTTTAAACACGATAACATCTTCCGGCCTGTGCTTGTAGTGGTAAACCTCAATCCCAGAGATCCCCTCTTCCTTTGCCCTCTTTAAAAAGCAGAAAAGTTCTTTATAAGAAAGTCCAAGGGTTACAGGGTGGGCTATTACGGCTATCCCGCCGGCCTCTTTTGTGAGCCTCGTAATTTCCCTATAGTCCATCTTTTCCCGCTCAACCTTTAAGGAGGAAAGGAAGTCTATCGCCTCTTCTCTCTCCTTAAAGTAGCCCTTTTCAATTAAGACCCTTGCTATGTTTGGCTTTCCAAAGTTTGTTCCGTACCTTTTGACCATTTCAGAGTAGGAGATATCGTAGCCGAGCTCTTCA
>CAZQLZ010000027.1:0-6591 GCA_964594265.1 uncultured bacterium | reverse complement strand
AACCTTACACTTCACAAATTTCCTCAATAACGGGAAACATAGAAGAGATTTCAGGGAAGAGCAAAGAGGAACTTACAGAAGAAGACATTAAGAAACTACGTTTTACGAGGAAGAGAGTAAAGAGAGGTCTTTTCAAAGACCTAAAACTAAACAAAGTATTCAATGCAGACCTTAACGGAGCGCTAAACATTGCGATTAAAAAGTTGGGTAAGGAAATTAGAGAAAAATTCCTGAAACTCTCCAACTGGTTAGACAAGCTAAGCAGGGCAGTTAAACTAACACTACTTCCTCATAGCAAGTATTCCGTGAGTCCTCTCTTTTTTGAGAGGATAACGGATAGTAATTCCTACCCTTTACAGGGTAGCGAAGGACACCTGATAACGATAGCTAATGGAAACTAACGAAAACTATCGTTTTTCAGATGTCCTACTCCTTAAAACCTGCTGGATAAGAACCGAGTATCTTAAAGAAGCTACAAGTTTCCTTCAGTTCTTCAAGAGCCTTAGCGACTCTATCCTCTTTCCTGTGTCCCTCAATGTCAACGAAAAAGACATACTCCCAAGGTCTCTTTTTTGTTGGACGGGATTCAATCTTAGAAAGGTTAACGTCATAAACGGCGAAAGGTTGGAGGGCTTTAAAGAGAGCTCCCGCCACGTGCTTCGTGCTAAACATCACAGAGGTTTTATCCCTTCCTGAGGGGAACTCTGAGTCGGTCTTACCTATAACGAGGAAACGGGTAAAGTTTTTGGAGAGCTCCTGAATGTTCTTCGCCAAGATGTTTAAGTCGTAAAGAAGTGCCGCCGCCTCGCTGGCTATTGCTGCCGTTCCGGGCTCTCTGCTTGCAAGCTCTGCAGCTTTAGCAGTGCTTGAAACCTCCTCTACTTCAACTTTCGGAAGGTTTTCAGATAGCCACTTCCTTGCCTGAGCTATTGCGTGGCGGTGGGAGTAAACTTTCTTTACTTTGGAAAGCTCAGCCTCCTTACTCATAAGGTGGAGGTTAACAGAGACAAATATCTCCCCGCTTATTTTAAGGTCTGTATCAAGGAACATATCTATCGTGTAGTTGACTATTCCCTCTATGGAGTTTTCTATGGGCACAACGCCGTAGTCTACCCTTCCCTTTTCTACCTCGTCAAAGACTTCCTGAATTGAATCCATAGGGCGAAGGTCTGAAGAAGTTCCAAAGTGTTTTAAAGCCGCAAGGTGCGTAAACGTTGCTCGTGGACCAAGGAAGGCAACTTTTGTAGGCTCTTCAAGAGCTCTGCAGGCAGAAATTATCTCCCTGAAAATTGCTCTAATGCTCTCTGGCGGGAGGGGACCTTGATTAATCTCTTCAAGCCTCGCAAGTATCCTTGCTTCTCTCCCTGGAACGTAAAAGGGAAGTCCCTTTTTCTTCTTTATCTCTCCCACTTCTTGGGCAAGACGAGCCCTGCGATTCAAAAGGACAAGAATTTCCCTGTCTATACGATCTATCTCTTCTCTAAGCTCTGAGAGATTTTTCATCCCTTCTCCTCGTTAAGGAGCGCAAGTATCTTTAGTAATTTCTTTTCTTTGAAATAATAGCATTAGCCATGTATAAAATAGCAACTACGATAAAGCCAAGAATTATGGTGAAGAATGAATACTTTTCAACAAAAACTGTTCCGAGCTTTTCCGTTGAGTAAGTCCTGTAAGGAAGCGTATCAATGGCGCTCAAGAAAGATAGGAACGTTCCCAGAACGACAAGTGCAAGGCTTAAAAGTACAGCTGCAACGGCCTTTCCGGAAGGCTTCTGGTAACTCTCGCCTATCATCATGATGGCAAAGAGAACCAGAATAGTTACTCCTCCAGCGTAAATGGCAAGTTGGACGCCCCCTAAAACAGGCATCCCAAGGCCGAAGTAAACAAGAGCGATTTCCGACAGGAGAATTACAAAAGAGATCGCCGCCCAAAGGAGGGATGAAACCTCCAGCGTGAGTATTGCTGACGTTATAATTACTGCGTATATAACCCAGAAGTAAACATTACTACTCATGGCTTATCTTTCCTTCCTCTCGGCCTGCTTTTTCTTCTCCTAACTTTTCCGCTCTTTTTGCTCTTTCTATTGTCTCCTGCAGGTTTTCCGGCTCAAAGGTAAACCGGGAAAGATTCTCCCATATCCCCGGCTCTACTATCAAACTGTAGTGGTCTGTAAGTTTTATTGCCTTTTCAGGTTTTGCAGGGCAAGCATCTTCGCAAAAACCACAAAATATACATTTGTTAGCTCTCACCCTTGGAACAGCTCTTGGCTTTTTAACACCAGTAGGAATCATTTCTATGCAATTAACAGGACACGAGCGCGAGCACATACCACAGCCGATACAGATATCTGCTTTTATTACATGCTTTCCTCTATGGCGAAATTCTCTTTTTATTCCCTTGTCCCACCAAATCTCTGTAGCCTTTGGGACAAAAATAGCCTTTGAAACTCTCACAACTATTTTGGCAGCTTCAAAAGGCACTTTAAGGACATCTTTTAGTTCCACACTCTTTCCCTCACGTGAGCATCATCTTAACGAAAATGATAAAGGCAAGGTTTAAAAGGGCTGAAGGGGTAAGAACTTTCCAGCAAAACTTCAAGAGCTGATCCATTCTGATACGAGGCATTGAGGCTCTCACAACAAAGGTAAAGAGGTAAAGAACTCCAAGCTTCAAAAAGAACCAAAGTATACCGGGAAAAACGGGACCTTTAAAACCACCAAGAAACAAAATTACGGCAAGAGAATAAAGGGCAAACAGTTCTATTAACTTTGCAACGATCAAGATGGTGTAGTTAAATCCTCCAAATTCCGTCATAAATCCGTAAACGATTTCTTGTTCTGCTTCGGGAATGTCAAAGGGTGGTCTATCCGTAACTACTAAGGTTGCAGTAATGAAGATCAAAAACGCTGGTAAGAGAAAAACAAAACTCAAAAACGAACTCCTTTCAACAATCTCAATATGGTTTAAAGTTCCGTAGAAAATTGCAGCAGAGAGGGCGGAAAGCCAGAGGGGAATTTCACCAGAAATCATTTGATTGACAACTCTTAAACCGCCAATAAAGGAGTATTTACTCTTTGAAGCCCAGCCGGCGTAGAAGAAAATGGGAAGCATCCCAGTAACAAGGGCAAGGACAATAAGAAGATCAAAACTCGTACTAACTATATAAATGTTTTCTGAAAATGGGATAAAGGCTATCATCATTGCCACCATTATAAAAGCTACAAACGGAATGAGTGAAAAAAGAAGCTTGTTCGCTCTTTTTTGGATGATAAACTCCTTTTGCAAAAGCTTAAAAACATCGGCTGTCGTTTGAAGGAGTCCCCACTTTCCAACGTAGTAAGGACCGGTTCGCAAATAAATGTCGGCCAGCACTTTTCTCTCAAGATAAAAAACCATCAAAAATACCACTATTAGGAAGAGAAAACCCGGAAAGACTATAGCTTTAAACCACGGTCCCATAACTCATCCTACCTGTCAATGTCACCATGGCACATATAAAGGGAAGCAAATATAACCGGAATATCTGCAAGTTTAACACCCTTCATAATCTCAGGAATACTCCAGAGGTTGGCAAAGGATGGAGCTCTCATCTTAAGCCTATAAGGTCCAGTTCCTCCATCGCTTACAAGATGAAACCCAAAGCATCCCCTTGCCCATTCAACGTTAACGTAAGCTTCGCCCGGAGGAACCTTAACAGGAAACCTGACCCTATATTCTCCTTCGGGCAAACCCTCTATCGCCTGTTTTATTATTTTCGCCGACTCTTTTATCTCTTCCCAGATAACAAGATATCTCGCGTAAGCATCTCCTTCTTCTTTTGTCACTACCTTAAAATCAAGCTCACCATAGGCGGCATAAGGGTAGTCTTTTCGGACATCCGATGGAATACCAGATGCCCTTAAAGCAGGCCCCGCAAGTCCAAGTTCTATAGCCTTCTCCTTAGAAACTCTTCCAACTCCCTGAGCACGAAGCTTTAAAGTCGGATTGTCAATAAAAACCTCTTCATAGCGTGGAATAAACTCTTTTTCAAGGTAGTCTATGGCTTCAATCATCTTTTCTATAAACTTCCCGGTAGGTTCATAGCGAACACCTCCGGGAATAATAGAAGAAGTAGCAATCCTTTGACCAGAGTAAATTTCAAAAGCATCAAGGAATTTTTCTCTTGCAATTAAAGCCCACTGCATAGGAGTATGAACTCCCAGAACTCCAACAAAACTTCCAAGACCTATGAGATGACTTACAATTCTTCCACCTTCACAGAGAATAGTCCTCATGTAGTGAGCTTTTTTTGGAACTTCTACACCGGCTATTTTTTCTGCAGCCATTGAGTAACCTGTCATTGTGCCAAAGTTATCAATAAAGCAAACCCTTTCAACATTGACTATCGCATTTATCCAAGTTCTATATTCAACGATTTTTTCAAGAAGTCTTAAAACGTAGCCTATATCGGGATCAACTCTTATAACCTCATCACCGTCAACCCAAACCTTTAGTCTCATGGAACCAGAAGCCGGATGTTGAACTCCCCAGTTAAGTTGAAGCACTTTTTCTTGAAGGAGCCCCAAATTTTTTCCCTTTACTTCCTTTTCTTCTTCAACAACAAAATTGTATCCTGCAAAGTTCATCATCATTTCTCCTTACGAGTTGCCTTCCTGTGCTTCTCAAAGTCGTAAGACTTTCTAAGAGGAAACAATCCTTCTGCCCATTCTGGGAGTAACATTACTTCAAGCCTTGGATTACCAACGAATTCAATTCCAAACATTTCCCAGGCTTCCCTCTCGTGAGGTTGAAAAGGAGGAAATATGTCGCAAACGCTCGGAATCTTCAGTTCATTTTCACTAAGCAAGTTCATTCTTACAATTACAAATTTTTTCTCAACCAAGTTTTCAACAATGTAGTTAATCTGAAAACCCTTACCTTTCGGTGTATAGTCAACAACAGAAATAGTGTGGGGATACTTAAAGCCATAAGATTTTAGGAGTTTCATAAGATCGCGAATTTTTTCTTTACTGGCATAAACAAGGAGCATATTTGTGTCGTAAGGTTCTGTATCAAAACCGAATTCAACTTTTATCTTATCTTTTATTTCCTCAAGCATTTCTGCCTCTCATTAGTCAATTAGTCAATAGGATAATTCTTCCATTCGGTTTGGATACTTTTCCGCTGCGTTTTTTTTGTTCCTCAGAATAATCTCTTTAAGTCTTAGTAAACCTTCAAGTATAGCCTCAGGATTAGGTGGACAGCCGGCAACAAAGACGTCAAAAGGGATATACTGAGAAACGTCAACAGCAACAAAGTCGGAATCCCAATAAGGTCCTCCTCCACCGGCACAAGCTCCCATACCGAAAACATAACGGGGTTCCGGCATTTGTTGATAAACACGCAGAAGAACGGGAAGAACTTTTTTTGAAACAAGCCCCGTAACAATGATAAAGTCTGCCTGTCTGGGACTGGGAACCATCATAAAACCGTACCTCTCCCAGTCAAATCGCGGAGACATAAGGGCAAGGATTTCTAAGGAACAACATCCACTACAGAAATGAACACTCCAAGGGGAATTTGCCCTGCTCCAGTCAAAGAATCTTAGAATCATAATCTTTTTCCCCCAAGTATTACGTACAAAAGGGGCATCATAAGGATTAGTGAAAAGAGGATAAATATCCATCCAAACTGAGGATTTCCCCTTCCAACCGCATAGAGAACAAAGAAAACAGCCGCAATGTCCATGGCAATGAATATGATTGCGTAGAAGTAGTACTGGAAGTTAACGCTGGAGATTATTGGCTCAGGGGCTGGTAGGCCACACTCGTAGGTGTCTTCTTTAACAGGGTGGGAATTCTTAGGAGCAATCATTACGGAGATGAACCAAAGGGAAAAACCTGCAAAAAGCATAACGATAAGAAAAGCTAAAAAGCTGTAGAGCATTCCTTAACCAAACCTTCCGGTTATGTAGTCTTCAGTAAGCTTTTCCTTGGGTTTAACGAAAAGGTCTTCTGTTCTGTTGAACTCTATAAGCTCTCCCATATACATAAAAGCTGTATAGTCGGAAACTCTTGCAGCTTGCTGCATGTTGTGAGTCACGATAATTATTGTCAGTTTCCCCCTAAAGCTGACTACGAGTTCCTCAATTTTTGCCGTTGAGATAGGATCAAGTGCCGAAGTAGGTTCGTCAAACAGTAAAACTTCCGGCTCAACGGCTATTGCCCTTGCAATACAGAGTCTTTGCTGTTGTCCTCCTGAAAGTCCCGAGGCAGGTTCATGAAGCCTGTCTTTTACTTCGTCCCATAGGGCAGCGTCTTTTAGAGCTTTCTCCACTCTATCTTGGAGCTCTGTCTTGTTCTTAATTCCCCTTAGCCTCAGTCCGTAGGCAACGTTATCAAAGATGGACATAGGAAAGGCAGTAGGTTTCTGGAAAACCATTCCTACGCGGCTTCTGAGTTTTATCAGGTCGTAATCCTTCTCAAGGATGTTTTCTCCGTCAAGGAAAATCCTTCCTTCATACCTGTTACCGGGATAAAGATCGTGCATTCTGTTAAAGCAACGAAGGAGAGTCGTTTTACCGCAACCGGAAGGACCTATGAGGGCTGTTAT
>CAZQLZ010000026.1:0-8539 GCA_964594265.1 uncultured bacterium | reverse complement strand
CCGTTTTGGGGTGAAGAAAAGAGATGGAAGTAAGAGAGGTTACAGTGGGAGAAGTGTTAAATAGGAACTTTGAAGAATTCCACACTCCTGGAGTTTTCAACATTTCCCTTTTTACGAAGGAAGAGCGCGAAAAAATTTCTAAGGTTTACTACAGCCACGGAGAAAAAGAGGCAAGGCTTTTTGCCCTAAAACTGGTTGCTTCAAAGCTCTACGATGTAGTGAGCAGAATCCGAAAAATCAAGGAAAGAGATGGGCAGGTTGCCGTTTACTGCTGGCGTGGGGGAATGAGGAGCTTAGCCGTTGCTACCATATGCAATCTTACAGGTGTTCACGTTTTTAGACTTAAGGGAGGATATAGAGCCTTCAGGCGGTTTATCCTGAGGAGAATAGAAGAGATATCGGAAGGTCTTAAAGTGGTAGTCCTTTACGGCCCTACTGGAGTTGGAAAAACGAGAATCCTCCGAGAGCTTAAAGAAGAAGGTTATCCCGTAGTAGACCTTGAAGGACTCGCTGGACACAGAGGTTCTGTTTTTGGAGGGATAGGTTTAAAACAGCCCTCACAAAAGATGTTTGATGCCTACCTTTGGCAGGAACTTGAAAGGCTAAAAGATTCCCCTTACGTTCTCGTTGAGGGAGAGAGCAAAAAGATAGGAAAGCTTTTCATTCCCGATCCGTTTTGGAAAGCTATGGAGAGGGGAAAAAAGATCCTTCTTACCCTTCCCCTTGAAGAAAGAATAAGAGTATCTTTAGAAGACTATGGTATTGGGAACTTTCCGCCTCAGGTGTATTTGGAAGCTTTAGCAAGGATAAAAAGAATACTCGGCGACGTGAAATACAACCGCATAAAGATGCTTATTGAAATGGAAAATTATGAGGAGGCTGTAAAAGAGCTTATGGTCAACTATTACGATAAACTCTACAGCCGTTCAACCCCTGAAACGGAATATACGATAGAAGCAAAAACTCTATTGGAGGCTAAGGAAAAACTCAAACGCTTTCTTAGTTCGTTCACTTGCTTGAGTTAACCGTGCACACAGCCCTGTGGACAACAAAATCGTCAGGTAACTGCTCTACGTTTTCCGGAAAGTCTATAACCATCTCGTAGTGATTTTCCCTAAGCGGTTTTTGAAAAGCTTTTTCTCTTTGTTCTTCGCTATGTTCCGTATTTTTTTCAGTAACTTCTATGGATTGGTTAAGCGGTCTTACTGGTGTTACAAAGAGCTTGAAAAATGCAGCCACTATAAAAAGTCCAATAACTACAGAGGTTGCGTAGGATAAGAGTTTTATTTTTCTTCTTTGTTCCTCCTCTATGAAGGAAAGAAGAAGTTCCCTCGTTCTTGTTTCTTTTGTGTAATTCATAAACGTTTTTTCAGAGGGAATGAGCCTTTTCCAGTTACACTCTCTAAGGAGTATTTTGATGGCTTCATTTTGGCTTTCCGAAAGTTCCCTGAAATAGCATACCGTTTCATTTTCTCTGTAGCCGCAAACGAGTTTGATACCTTTTATTTCAAGCTGATTCTGTCCGTCAAGAGGGACTATCAAAGTTGCCCTCTTTGCCCTTCCCTCCACCAGCTTGTGTATTTTTCCTTCAAGAATAACACCCTCTATTCCAAGTTCCCTTATTCTGTAGAGTGCGCCATTAACCCTTATATAGGCGTTAATACGCGTTCCAATAAACCTTTTTTTACTCATTTCCCTAACTTAAATTTAAACCGTAGAGTAAAGAATGACAGAAGGAGGAAAAATGTCTGTGCTTCAAGCTGAATACTATATACCGTTAGATGGTAACAGAGTAAAGTGTGTACTCTGTCCAAGGGAGTGCACTATACCGGATGGAGGACAAGGATTTTGTCTTGTGAGAAAAAACCGTAAAGGAGTTCTTTATACTACGGTTTACGGAGAAATAACTTCAGCAGCTTACGATCCTGTAGAAAAGAAACCCCTCTACCACTTCTATCCCGGTTCTGTCATCTTTTCCATAGGAACTAACGGATGCAACCTTGACTGTAAATCCTGTCAAAATTGGGAGATTTCAAGACAGGAAACGGAGCGCCAGTCCTTTTCGCCGGAGATGACCGTAGCTTACGCAGGACGCTATGGCTCTATAGGCGTAGCCTACACCTATAACGACCCGATTATCTGGTTTGAGTATGTGAAGGATACGGCCAAAAAGGTGAAGGAAGTCGGCCTTGTCAACGTTATGGTAACGAACGGTAACATCAACCTTGACGCCCTAAGGGAGCTCCTTCCCTTTGTAGACGCCTTTAACGTTGACCTTAAAGGGATGGACAGTGAATACTACCTTAAGTTTTCTTCCTTCCCAAGTCCAAACGTCTGGAAGGTATGCGAGGAGATAAAGAAGGCAGGAAAACACCTTGAACTTACAAAGTTGGTTGTTCCGGGCTTTGACGAATTTACGCCGGAATATTTTGAGAGGTTCGGAAGGTGGATTGCAGAAAATCTTGGAAAAGACGTTCCCCTTCACTATTCAAGGTTCTTTCCGGCCTATAAACTCCTCTCTACTCCTCCCACGCCGGTTGAGGTCTTAGACTTAGCTTACGATGTAACGAAGGAGTACCTTTACTACGTTTACGTTGGTAACGTAATAAAGCCTGAGAGAGAGTCAACCTACTGTCCGACCTGTGGAGAGCTCCTTGTTAGACGGGAAGGCTACAACGTTCAGGTTCTTTTTACTCCCGACGGCAAGTGTCCCAACTGCAAAAGGGCTGTAGATTTTGTTTTCTGAAATGCTAAACTTCCTTTCCATGGAGAACTTGTTTATACCAATAGGTGGTGGTAACGAGATAGGTGCAAGTGCTTATCTCTACTTTGTTGGTGGAAAGAGAATTTTAATAGACTCCGGAATCCGCTTTAACCCCGAAGATCCTTATCCCGACTTTTCCCTCCTTAAGAGTTTGGCTCCTGAGCTTGATGCTATCGTTGTTACCCACGCTCACGTTGACCATTGTGGTAGCGTCCACATTCTTTCTTCTCTCTACCCGGAAACTCCCATCTACACTACCCACGAAACGGCTCAACTCCTTTCTCTTATGGTTGAGGATGCGATAAAGGTAAGGTATATAAAGAACAAGAACTCCTTAGATGAGTGGAAGGAGTATAAGCTCTTAGATGAAGCCCTTTCTCGCCTTGAAAGAAGGGACTTTTACCATAGGATCGTTATTGACAGTGTGGAAATTGTTCTCTACCCGGCGGGGCACATCTTGGGAGCTGCTTCTGTAGGCATCTTTTACGGAGACTCAGGTTTTGTCTACCACACCGGTGATATATCTTTAACTCCTCAACTTACTACCGGCGGGGCAGAGCTCCCAAAAGAAACCCCTACCCTCCTTGTTTGTGAGAGTACTTACTACTACTCGGACAGAAAATTCAGTAGGGAAGAAGCCGTTGAAGAGTTCTACTCCACAGTTAAAGAGACCTTGGAGAGAAAGGGGAAAATACTTATTCCGGTATTTGCCCTTGGAAGAGCGCAAGAAGTTATGCTTCTCCTTTCACGAGGAATGAAAGAGGGGAAAATACCGCCACTAACGGTTTACGTTGACGGATTGGCAAAGGAAGTTTCCGTTATATACGAAAATCTTCTTGAGAGAGAGCTCTTTAACTTCTACGTCCAGCCGGCTCCAAGGTATGAAGGTCTTAGTTTTGAAGAATCCTGTATGGAGAACCTGAGAGAGGCTGACTGTATAGTCTCAACCTCTGGAATGCTGATGGAAGGAACTCCCTCTTTTGTTTACGCTCAGCTTCTCTCTAAAAGGAGCTCCGCTACCATCATCTTCAGCGGCTACATGATTGAAGAAAGTTTTGGATACAGGCTTCTTCACGATAGAAAACTCATAAGGAATTTTAACTGCCAGATAAAAAAGCATCATTTTTCAGCTCATGCAGGTAAGAGGGAAATTGAAGAAATAGTAGAGAGGTTGTCTCCAAAAAAGAAGGTGTTTGTTCACGGTTACCCGAATAGTCTCAAACAACACGGACTAAACAGAGAGGTTGTAAGATTTTGAGACTCTACTTAGGTTACCCTGAGTCTTTAAACTTTTGGAGAAAGTTTAAACTGAAAGATCTGTTTCTTGAAGAGGTGAACGTTGATTATTTGAGTGTTCCTGTAGAGGTAAAGCGGAAACTTCTTTCTCTTTTAGAGAATCTTGAGGAAAAGTCCTACATCTTCATAGGAAACGTCATATACGATGCCATTGACATACTTGAGTTTGCTCTTTTCTCCTGTGAGCCAAAGAGTGTAAAAGAGGTTGTCCTTCCGGGATACCTCTACGGTAAGCCCACTTTCCTAATAAGAAACCTTTTTGAAAAGACCTTTGCGAGCAGAGTATCAATCTACTACGACTTTAACCTATTTCCTCCTGAGACCCTCGTTTTTAACGTTGGCTATACAAGGAGCTCCTTCTCCTTAGGAGGAACTTTCCTCTCTGTTATTCCAGTGGGCGAATTTCACATGGTTGACTTACTGGGGAGCTACCTATTTAATAGGTTTCTCTTAGAAAAAGGAATATCAAACACGGAGCTCCGAAGGAGGGGAGTGCGGGGCGAACTCCTTGATTGCTTTAGAAGCTTTGCAGGTAAGATACTCTTTAAGGGCTTAAAAAGAATAGAGCTCCACGAATACGGTTATAGCAGAGAGATAAATCGCAGAGAAGTTGATTTAGTCCTTTCACCAATTACGGGTTCATCAAACTATGGAGATTTTGTAGAAAGGGCTGTAGACTTAGCTTCTGCAGTTGTTCTATCCCTTTATCAGTTTGAGGAGATTCTTAGAGAGAGGCCAAGAGTTAAGGAAGTTGCTGTTATTGGTAGGTTGAAGTTCCCCTTTGTTAAAGTTATTCAGAGGATATTTCCGGTTCCTGTAAGGGAGATTAAAGAAGAAGAACTCCTTTACCGCTTTCCTGTTAACAGAAACTTTAAGGTGCATCTTAAAAGAGTAGATTTCCCTGTTTACAGAGAGCTTTTAAGCTGTGAAACAGAAACTTTTAGTGTTAGCGAGGTTTCAATTAGGAATCTGAGATACTTCTTTAACAAGAAAGATCTTAGGGGAGTTCAGCTTATAGAGAAACTTACAGAGAGAGACTTGAACAGGAAGGAGCTTGAAAGTTTTGTTTACGAGCTTTTATACATAGTGAAAAGGAGCTCCTTTCGCACCAAAGAAGAGATTGCCTACCTCAACCACGCTATCGCAGCCCTGTCAAGGCTACAAATACCTGAGGAGCTTTTTGATAAGGTTCTTGATGAGATGGTACAAAAAGCTTTTAACTGGCTTCTTCCCTTAAGAACAAAACTTAATATCCTTTACTTTTGCTACAGGTTTGCGGATAAGATAAAAAACACTGACCTCAAGGTGTTTCCACCTCTTCTACTTAGCTACATAAGAGACAAAAAACTTTCAGAGGGAGAAAGAAACTTTGTGAGAACAGCCGCTGAATCAATCTATGCCACTAATTAGTGAAGCAAA
Source organism: uncultured bacterium (assembly GCA_964594265.1). Lineage (GTDB taxonomy): Bacteria > Aquificota > Aquificia > Desulfurobacteriales > Desulfurobacteriaceae > Phorcysia. Next base: position 3,060 of record CAZQLZ010000026.1, on the reverse strand, counting down.
TTTCTTCACTGCCAAGGGCTGTAAGGGGTTGGGTGGATTCTTGAGATTCTTCAAACTCAACTATTTCATAAGCTTTTTCTTCGTGTATTCTTCTAACAAGAGCAGCGTTGAGAGCGTGGCCGGTTCTATAAGCCGTTATTTTTGCAAGGAGCGGATATCCCAAAATGTACAGGTCACCAACGAGGTCAAGGGTTTTGTGAGCTACAAACTCGTTTTCCATTCTGAGACCGGACTCGTTGAGAATGCCATACTTATCAATTACGATGGCGTTTTCAAGGCTTCCTCCTTTTGCAAGTCCGGCCGCCCTTAGAGCCTCTACTTCATGGTAAAAACAAAAAGTTCTTGCCTTTGAAATTTCTCTGAAGTTTTCAAGGTTGTGAACGTAAACGAGTCTCTGGTACCTAATCTTCTTGTAGGTGTGATCAAAAGAGATTGTGTTATCAATAACAAGCTGGTCAGCAGGTTCTGCTTTTATTCTCTTGTTATCGTGTTCAATGATTATCTCCTTTTTTAGCTTCAGGTATTTCCTCTTCCTGTGAGGAAGGTCTTTTACGCCCGTTTCTTCAAAGAGATAGACGTAAGGGGCGGAGCTCCCGTCAAGGATTGGAAGTTCCTCAGAGTCAAGGTAGACAAACAGATTATCTATTCCAAAGGCTGAAAGGGCTGCCATGAGATGTTCTACCGTTTGGACGGCAACTTCTCCATTGGAAAGATTTGTAGCGTAAAAAAGCCTGGATAGATGCTCAGGGGATGCCTTTATAGAGGGGGCTTCTTTTAAGTCGGTTCTTACAAACACTATCCCTGTATCGGCAGGAGCGGGAACTAAGCGGACGTTTACCTTTTTCCCCGTGTGAAGGCCTATTCCGCTGAAGGATACCTCTTTCTTGATGGTGCGCTGAAAGACCTGCATTTGTCTCTCCTAACTGTTCTTCTCAGGCTCAAATTATAGTCTTAGAAATCAGAAAATTTTTCAAACCTTTATCCTTTCCTTTTGCAAGGTTGCACAAAAGGTGGTGTTGATTTTTTCTCCAACGCCATTTGATACTCTTTCCAGAGGTATTGCCTGTTTATTCCGCTCTCTACTATTTCCCACGGAAAGAGTTCTTCTCTGTCTCTCTCGCGAGTGTAAAGACTCTCTATGTCAAGTCCCTCTTCCTTTAAAACCCTGCGTAAGGTCTCTCCTTTGACTGCAGACCTTACCGCAGCGGTTCCTACTCTGGGGTCTCCCCTTGATATTACAGATTGGAGAACATAGCTTTTGGAGCTCTCGCGGGAAAGTTTCACCCCGGGAATTTTCCTGAGGAGTTTTGAGAGAAGACGAAACTTTTTTTCTATCTGGGACTTTGAGTTTTGACCGTACCACTGAAAGGGAGTGAAAGGTTTTGCAATTACTGGATTAACGCTCAAAACTATTTCTCCTGCTTTCTTTTTCTTTCTCCAGAACTCCATTGCCAGTTCTCTGAACTTCTTTGCCATTGAGACAATGCCTTTTATGTCTTCTTCGGTTTCCATAGGCAAACCGATTAGAAAATATAGCTTTATGTTTTCTGCTCCGTGTTCAAGGGATTTTCTTGCAAAGGAGAAATATCTCTCATCGGGAACTTTCTTATTTATTGCGAACCTGAGTTCTTCCGTTCCTACTTCTGGGGCAAGCGTTACCGTTTTTTGACCGGATTCTTCAATAATCTTAAAGATGTAGTTTGAAGTTGAAGAAGCCTTCATGGAAGAAAAGGAAGCCTTAACGCCGTACTTTTTGAGTATCTGGTAGAGCTCTTCCATCCGGGAGTAATCTGTTACGCCGGCACCTATAAGCCCTACTCTATCGGTGTACTTTGAGGCCAGTTCTATTTCTTTCTCAATGACTTCTATGTTTTTTTCTCGGTAAGGTAGCCCCATGTAAGAAGCAATGCAGAAACGACACTTTTCTATACAGCCCCTGTTTAGCTCTATTAAGAACATGTCTTTAAAGGCCGTATTTTTTGAGATAAAACAGGAATGGGAGAGGGTTGAGGAAAAGAGGGAAGATCTAAAAATTCTTTTTCTCTCTCCTTTTATTCTTTTGACCTTTTCTCCCTCATACTCAAAACTGTAGTCACAACAAAAGATGATGTTGTCAAACTCACGAAAAATTTTGGGATTTCTTGTATCCCTTAGTCTTGAAAAGACTTCCTCTATTCTACCTTCGGCTTCTCCTAAGTATATTGCGTCAAAGATTGGCATAAAAGGTGTTGGGTTGTAGAAAAGACCAATACCTCCTCCAAAGAGGATGGGAGCTCCTTCTTCCCTTTCCTCCCTTAAAGGGGAAATTCCTGCTCTATTTAAGATTTTTGCCAAAGAAAATATGTGTTCCTCGTAAGTTATAGAAACGGCGATAACGTCAAAGTCTTTAAGTTCCCAGCCGAGGAAGTATGAAACCTTTGAGTCTTCAAAGTAGAGGTCGCAGGAGACCCCTTCTATTCCATTCAGTATGGAATATATCCTGTGAACTGCAAGACTTGAAAGGCCTGCCCTCTCTTTGCCAGGATAGATTAAGCAGACCTTAAGGTCATTTTTTCCAAGTTTTAGATGGAAACACTCTTTTACTAAAAGGAGCTCCGTCATGAACCTGTTTTTTCTCTATTTTCCCTTTTCAGTTGCTACCCATACCATACTGTAAATGGCAATTAAGAAAGCTATTCCTAAGATTACAGAGACAACAGTGGCAATTAAGAGTTCTTTTCCCATTCTTTAAGCTCCTGTAAGGAGTCCTAAATCTCTACAGGTCTGCCCACTTTAAAGTTATTGCGTCAACTGGACAGTTTTCAACGCAGATTGCACAGCCGTTGCACTTTTCAGGGTACATAACGACGGCCTTTTCCTCCCCCATTATGAACACACCAGAGGAACAGACCTCAACGCAAATCTCACAACCCATACACCTTTCTTGGTCAATGTTAGGGATTACCTTCAATAACCCATCCTCATCTTAAAGGCTTTAACTGTATTGAAAAGGAGCATAGTTATCGTCATAGGGCCAACGCCACCGGGCACAGGCGTTATGGCCGATGCTTTTTCCTTAAC
>CAZQLZ010000025.1:0-5969 GCA_964594265.1 uncultured bacterium | reverse complement strand
CTAACCCCTTTGGTCAAAGGTTTTAAGTGCTGGGGATGGTCTATTTTTCCTGTAGTTTTCGGCCTCAGCAGGAAGGATTTTTCTTAGCTTTCTCTGGATTACAAAGTTTAGTCCAAATATTACAAGGGCTACTACAGTTGCCCCTGCAAAGGCGCTCTTCATATTCACAGAGAGGGTGGCAAACTGCTCTCCAGAGGCCTGAACGATAAAGTCAATCATTATGAAGAATATGAAGAGGGAAACGATAAAGTAGGTCTGCTTTACGTACTCTATGTAATCTAAAATGATTGCCGTTAGGAAGGTAATTCTAAAGCTAAAGGTAAGAGCGTAGGCAAAGCCTCCCGGTTTTATTGCGTTAAGAGGGGAAAAGTTTTCGTTTTTTGCCTCAAGCAGAAACTTTAAAGCAGCGTTTACTCTCATAAGTCCCGTTATTGTAGGAAGTCCAATAATTAGAAAGGCTACGAGTCCCCACAAGAACATTATCCAGTTCAATTTTTATCCTCCATGTGGGAAATTTTTTTTAGGAGCTCCCCTATCTTCTGGAGAATCCCTCTTTCTTCTTCCTGAATAGAAGGATTTTTCATAACGCCAACGAACGCCTTAAGCAAGTGCTTTTTAGCTTCATTGTATTTTCCAAGATTAAAAAGGCACTCGCCGTAGTGTTCATTTATAACGGTATCGTCCGGCTTTAATTTCAAGGCCTCCTTTAGATACTTACACGCCTCTTGGTAGTTTCCTTCTTTAAATAGAACCCACCCCTTTGTGTCAAGGAATGCTGGGTTATGGGGATCTTCTTTTAGAGCTTTCTCTATGAGCTTTTCAGCCTCATCAAGTTTTTTTCCTCTTTGAGCAAGAAAGTAAGCCAAGTAGTTATAGGCATCAGCATCTGGAGACTTTTTTAACAGCTCCCTCAAGTACTTTTCAGTTTCAACGTCTTTTCCAAGCTTTTCTGCAAAGTAGGCAAGGTAAAAGTAGAGATCCTTGACATCTCTTAGCTCCTTCTCCCAAACCTTAAGGAGGTTATAGGCTTCCTGCGTGTTTCCTTCCCTGTCGGTTATCACTGCAAGCTTCAATAGGAACTGGGGATTCCTCGTCAGCTCCCATAATCTCTCAAAGTAGGCCTTAGCGTCCCGGAGTTTCCCGAGCCTGTAGAGAACTAAAGCAACTCTCTCAAGAACTGTAGGGTTTTCTGGATAAAGGTCAAGCGATTTTTCGTAGGACTTTAAAGCAGCTTTAAGATTTCCCGACATCTCATAGGCTAAACCCAGCATAAAGTAAACATTGGGATTGTCCGGATTAAGCTTTGTTATTCGTTCAATTATTGGAATAACTTGCTTATATTCTTTCATCTCAAAGAGAGTTGCAGCAACCCAGGAAAGAAGTTTTAGATCGTAAGGTTCAAGTTGAATAAGCTTATTTATTATCTCCAAGACTTTCTTAGGTTTGTTTTCCCTTAGATAAATCGCTAAGAGCTCCTTTAAGGCATAAACGTTATCTGGATTACTTTTAAGAACTTTACTTAAAAAGGTCTCAGCTTCTTTATAGCGTCCTCCCTTTTTAAGGATTTTCCCAAGCAAGATATAAGTACTTTCCATTTCGGGATTAAGTTCTATTGCCCTCTCAAGACAGTGTATAGCACCTTCTATATCACCTTTTAAGTAACACACCTGTCCGGAGAAGTAGGCAATAAGATAATCATTCGGGAAAATCTCTTTGGCTTTGTTCAAAACCTTTTCTGCTTCGTCGTACTTTTTTTCATTTATGTAAAGATTGGCAAGCATTATGAAGGTTTCTCTATCGGGAGAGAGCTCCAGTATTTTCTTGTAAACTTCCTCCGCTCCCCTGTAATCACCCTTGACGATAAGTATTCCGCCCTTTAGTTTTAGAGCCTGTAAGTTGTCCGGATCAAGGGATAAAGCTTTCCGAACAAATTGTTCGGCATCGTTTAACTTCCTTAAATCAACCGCCATTTTAGCGGCTTCAAGAAGATACTCTACACGCTCAGGAGACTTTTTCACAGCCTTCTTTATTGATTCATAGGCAGCCGTGTAGTTCCCCTTGTTTCTTTCGTTGAGATAAACCATGTAGTAAAACAGAGCTCCCGGCTCCGAATGAAAACATTCCTTAACGGCAACTTTTTTCTCCTTACTTGATTCAGCCTTAAGCTTTTCCTTCACCGGTACGGAAACCGAAACACAGGAAACAGTAAACAATAGGATTGACAAGAAAAGAACTCTTCCCATACTCCTTTCCCGAGGAAGTGATTAACATTATGAAATAATAGCAATGAAACCTATCACAGAGCAAGGTTAAAAAATGAAGAGGACAATTGAGAGGTTAAAGAAGCTACTAAATCTTTTGGTGGAAGACGATTTCAGATACTTTGACAGGGTCAAAGACCCCGACAGGACACTAAGCATCCTATTTGAGGAGCTCCTTCCCTACCTTGATAGAAAGAGAAAGCTCTGGGTGAACAAAGTGTTAAACCTCCTCAAAAACTACGGCAGTTTCTCCAACGAGGAGAAGAAGCGTTTTATTAAGGAGCTCCACTCTGTTATAACCTTAAAGTTTTCCGCAGAAGAGATAGAAAAAGCAAAGCTTAAAGAAGTTCCAAAAGAAAGAGTTTTCTCTCCTCCAGAAAAACTTGAGAAAAAGAGAAGTTACCCTATAAAAGCCTTCTTCCAGCCGATTGACTCAATTAAAAGCTTAAGCAAGAGAAGACTCAACAGGCTCAAAAAGCTCGGAATAGAAACTGTAATTGACGCTATATACTACCTTCCCTACCGGTACGAGGACAGAACAACTGTTACCCCAATGGCATACCTCCAGCCTGAAAAACAAGTTCTCGTAAAGGGAAAGGTCGTTAAAGTTTCTCTTATTGAAACGGCCAAAAAGAAAAGGAAAATCTTAAAGGTCATCCTTTACGACAAAACTGGAACGGTTACCCTTGTATTCCTTCAAGAAAAGGTCTTCGGTTACTACAGAACCCTCTTTACAAAGGCAAAGGAACTAAACAAAGAAGTTCTTGCCTATGGCATTGTCAAAAGAGAATCGGGCGGTTACTCAATGGTTCATCCAGAAGTAGAAATCCTTGATCCCTATAAGGGAAAGCTTGAAAAACTTGGAACTATACTACCCATCTATCACTCTGCAGAAGGGATAAAACAGACCACCATAAGAAAAGACATACAAGAAGTCGTAAAAAGAGTTCTACCTTACCTGCCCGAATACCTGCCGGAAGAGATAAGAAGAAGGTTAAAACTCCCCGAAGCTTTTGAAGCCTTTTATAGAGTCCACTTTCCCGTTGATGAAGAAGAAGAGGAGCTCCTATCTTTCAGAACTCCGGCACAAAAAAGGGTTATATTTGACGAGCTCTTCCTCTTCCAGTTAGCCCTCGCCCTACACAGACAAAAGATAAAGGAAGAAAAAGGAATCTCTTTCCCCGTAAGTGAGAGTCTAATTGAAGAGTTCAAAAAAAGCCTGCCCTTTAGACTCACGAGAGCCCAAGAAAGGGTTCTAAAAGAAATCGTCAAAGACATGAAAAAGCCTCTTCCGATGAACCGTTTAGTTCAGGGAGACGTTGGTAGCGGTAAAACAGTCGTTGCCGCCGCTGCAGCTTTCTTTGCCGCAAAAACGGGTTACCAAACGGCCGTTATGGCACCAACTGAAATCCTCGCTAACCAGCACTTTAAAAGCTTTGGAACATTCTTAAAACCTCTCGGAATAAGAGTAGGCCTTCTAACAGGCAGCATGACAAAGAAAGAAAAAGAAACAATGTACAGAGCAATAAAAGAAGGTTACATACAGGTCATTATCGGAACTCACGCTCTAATTCAGGAAGGAGTTGAGTTTAAGAACTTGGGACTTGCAATAATAGACGAACAGCACCGTTTTGGAGTAAAGCAAAGGGTTGAACTCAAGAAAAAGGGAAGAATGCCCGACGTCCTTGTTATGACAGCCACACCTATCCCAAGAACCCTCGCAATGACGGCCTACGGAGACCTTGACGTTTCAATCATTGACGAGCTTCCTGCCGGAAGAAAACCCGTAAAAACCCAAATAATATTTGAAGATGAGAGAGAAAAGCTCATTGACCTTTTAAAGAAAGAACTTGAAAAAGGCAACAAGGTTTACATTGTCTATCCCCTCATAGAGGAATCTGAAAAGTTAGAACTAAAGGCTGCAACCGAAATGTTCCACTATTGGGAAAACAAACTAAAACCCTACGCGGTAGGCCTTCTTCACGGTAGAATGAAACAGGAAGAAAAAGACAGGGTAATGGAAAGTTTCAGGAAAGGAGATTTTCAGGTTCTCGTATCAACAACCGTTATTGAAGTAGGCGTTGATGTTCCCGACGCAACAGTTATAGTAATTGAACACGCTGAACGTTTCGGGCTTGCACAACTTCACCAGTTAAGAGGAAGAGTTGGAAGGGGAGAAAAAGAGTCCTTCTGTTACCTCGTAACTTCAAGAAGTGCAGGAGAAGATGCTATAAAGAGGCTAAAGGTTCTTGAATCAACGAACGACGGCTTTAAAATAGCCGAAGCAGACCTTCAATTTAGAGGACCAGGAGAAATTTTCGGAACAAGGCAGTCAGGTCTTGGAGACTTCAAGGTAGCAGACTTAAGACGGGACTTTGAGATACTAAAAGTAGCAAGAGAAGAGGCTCAAAGACTCGTTGAAAAGAATCCAGAGCTCAAAGGACTTGACAATCTCAAAGAACTTATGAAGTTTAGGTTCGGAGAAAAGTTTGACCTCGTTGAAGTAGGGTGAAGGAGGAAGGAAGAAATGATTGAAAGGCTTCAGGAGTTAAGGGAAAAGGTTTCCAAGCTGAAGGAGAGGTACTCCGAAATAAGGGGGTATTTTTGACATAGAGGGCATGAAGAAAAGGCTTTCCGAAATAGAAGAAGAAATGTCTTCTCCGGGCTTTTGGAACGACCAGAAAAAGGCACAGTCTCTTTCAACTGAAAGAAACAGAATTGAAGGAGAGTTAAACACCTTTTCCTCCATAGAACAGAAACTTGAAGACGCAGAAGTTCTTCTTGAAATGGCAGAAGAGGAAAACGAAGAAAGCCTGCTTGACGAAGTAGAGGAAACTTTAACAAAACTCCAGAAAATCCTTGACAACCTTGAAGTTAAAACCGTCCTCTCTGGAGAGTTTGACAAGAACAACGCCATAGTTACGATTCACGCCGGCGCTGGGGGAACCGAATCCTGCGATTGGGCCGAAATGTTAATGAGAATGTATCTAAGGTGGGCAGAGAAGAAGGGATTTGAGACAGAAATACTTGACCTTCAGGAGAACGAAGAGGCCGGAATAAAGAGTGCAACCATCCTCATAAAGGGAGCTTACGCTTACGGCCTTTTAAGGGCTGAACACGGAACTCACAGGCTCGTAAGGATTTCTCCCTTTGATGCCAATGCAAGACGCCATACTTCTTTTTGCGGCGTTATAGTCGTTCCGGAAATAGACGAAGAAATTGACATTGAAATAAGAGACGAAGACATAAGGGTTGACACTTTTAGGGCCTCAGGTGCGGGCGGTCAACACGTAAATAAAACAGACTCTGCAGTTAGAATCACTCACATTCCAACCGGAATAGTTGTTACATGCCAAAGTGAAAGATCGCAGATACAAAACCGACAGAGAGCGATGAAAATCTTAAAGGCACGCCTCTACGAGTACGAGAGAAGAAAGAGGGAAGAGAAGTTAGCAGAGGTAAAAGGAGAACACAGGGATATTGCTTGGGGTAACCAGATACGTTCCTACGTCTTTCACCCCTATAGGCTTGTGAAAGATCACAGAACCGGAGTAGAGACCTCCAACGTAAATGCAGTTATGGACGGAGATATAGACCAATTCATAGAAGCTTACCTTAAGCAGAAGGCAAGGGCTAATCAGAGTAAATAACAACTCTGTTTTTTCCGCTCCTTTTAGCCTTGTAGAGAGCCAAATCTGCCCTCTGCAC
>CAZQLZ010000024.1:0-21191 GCA_964594265.1 uncultured bacterium | reverse complement strand
ACCCAGTCTTCCCAGTAAGGCAGAAAGAATTTCAAGAGACAACCTCCGGAAGAACTGCCTGCAAATTATAGCTTGTAGGAAACGGCAGGGCAGTCCCAACGGAAGTCGCAGATTGAACAGGTAGCAGGATCGGGGTCTTCTGGAGGTTTCCAGACGTTACTCAAGGAATTGGTTTCTGTTTTTCTTTTTTTATCTATCTCTCTGGCAACAGCTTTAAAGTGGTTTAAGGAGCTCCTTAAAAGTTCCATCCCATCTTTAGTCCTAAAGTCAACTACAAAGGGAGCTCTCCTCGGCTCTCTTAGGAGCTCGTTTAAAAAGTAGATAACTCCCCTTACGGGGTAGCTTCCCGTTTTTAAGTAGTAAAGGTAAGCGTAAACAGAAATCTGTTCTACGTGCTTTTTTAAACTTCTCTCAGAAAAATTCTGTCCCTTGTAGTCCCAGATTTCAACACTTGAAAATCCTTCCTCTTTCTCTTTTGTCTCAAGGAGGGCATCTATCACGCCGTAGACTATAAAATCCCCTAAGTCTTTCTCAAGGGAAAACTCTGTAGAAATTACCCTTCTGTAAAAGCTCTCTCCGTTTACCTCGTTGAACCTTAAAAGGATAGAAAGAGCTTTCTGGGAAAGCTCCTCCCTCTCTGCCTCAATTCCTGCTTTCTCTAAGGACTCCCTTGCCCTTTCAAAACAGTCTCTAACGTCCTCTTCCAAAAGGTTCCCTTTACGTTTGTAGAGTGAAACCATCCTAAAAAGGCTCTGGTGGAGAACCCGTCCGTACCAAAACTGTAGGTTTGTTGAAGGAACAAAGCCTTTTATCTTTACAAAACAGTACTGCCTTGGACAGCGAAGGTAAGAGATTATGTCTCCGGTAATACTGTACCTTTGCTTCCTCTCTCCCCTTTCCCTCTCTTCCTTTATGAGGGAGGAGAGCTCCTTAATCAGTCTTTTCCATTCCATTCTCTCCACTCAAAACAACAAATTGTGACAGACAACGGCTTACGCCGTGCATTAGCACAAGGTTTTTCGTAATTTTAACCACAGTTTGATACATTTGATAGTCAGAGGAAAAACCTAACAGCTCAAACTTACCATCGGAAAATCCCAATCCCTTCCACTTTTTAGGGCATTTCAAGTTGATTATACCTAATCTCGGCGGGAGCTCCACAGCGAAGGGTTCATCTCAGGAAAACCTATGAACTCCTCCTTCTTCTCAGGGTCAAAGTCCAAGTCCTCGTCGGTTACGAGGAGTCCAAGTAGATACTTTGGACGGGTAAAGGCAACGTAGAACTTCTTTGATATGTCGCCTATGTTCTTTTCCCTCTGGCTAAGCTCCTTAGGGAGTTCCTCCTTGTAGGGAACTCTGGAAAACTTTAAGAGGAGTTCCTCAAGCCAGAGGGAAGGATCTTCTCTAAACTCGTCCCTCAGCTTATACACAAAGACCACAGGAAACTCTAAACCTTTTGCCTGATGTATCGTCATTATCGGAAACTTTCCCTTTGGAACGACAACTTCCTCATCTTCCGGTTCGTCAAGACCACTTTTTTCTAAGAGGGCAAGCATCAGGTAAAAGGCGTTTAACCACTCCCTTTCTCTCTTTACGAGCTTCCTCCTCTCTCCCATCTTTGACGGGATGTTTGAAAAGGCAGAAAGGACTCTGCTTATTCTGGCAAGTTTTAGGGAGCTTTCCGGGTCTTCTTTCATTTCTCTAAAGGGAGGAAGGGACAGTAGCATGTAGTAGATTTCCAGAAGCGAAATCTCTTTTCCTTCATCAAGGAGTTTCTTTACCTTTTCAGCTCCCTCCTTTAGCTCTTTACTCCTTTTTTCGTAAAGCTTACAGACTCTAAGACAGTCCACTAACCACTTACCGAAGGAGCTCTCCCTTAAAGGCTCTGGAAGACTCAGCTCAGGGTTTATCACCCTAACCAAGAACCCCAAGAGAGCTTTTATTTCCTCCTTTAAAAGGAGAGACCTACTCCTTGTGTTGTAGACCTCTATTCCCTTCTTCCTTAGCTCTTCTTCAAACTCGCTAACTACAAAGCTCCTTGCACTTGGAACGAGAAGTGCACAGTAGGATAGGTCTGCTCCATCGTCCTGAAGGGCTTTTAAGATTTTTGCAAGAAATTTTGCCAAAGCCTTTCTATCTTTACCCTTTAATAGTCTAACAGTACTCATCTTTTTTCCTTTAGGTCTACCCTTGGGCTTTCCCTCAACCTTTGAAAGGAAAGGAGAGAAGGAGTCTATGTAGAGGTTGGCATACTCAACTATCTTCTCTCCAGAGCGGTAGTTGTCAACGAGGAAGAATTTTTTTGGCTCTTTATCCAAGTAGTGCCTACAGGCCTTGTCAAAGTTCACAAAGCAGATAACAGAAGCTCCTCTGAACCTATAAAGGGCCTGAAAGTCATCCCCAACAACGCAGAGGTTTCCTCTCCAGGCAAGCTTAAAGTAAATTTCCTCCTGAATCGGGTTTGTATCCTGATACTCGTCAACCATAACGTAGGATATTCCGGGGTAGAACTCCCTCTCCTTCTCATCCCCTTCTAAAAACTTCTTGGACTCCGGAGAGTCAAGGAAGTCTAAAAAGAGCTCCTGAAGGTGCGAAAAGTCAATAAACCCAAACTGAGAAAGTTTTTCCCTGTAATCCCTGTAAAGACTAACCAAAGCCTTAAGGGCACTTTCCTCAGAGGCCTCAAGCTCCTCAAGGTCAACCCTAAACTCAACAAGGCCGTTAAAGAGCCTCTTTAGTCCCTCTATCTTCTCAAGGTAGCTGGGAGGGTTCTCCCTAAAAAGTTTTTTAAAGTAGTTCCAAAAAAACTTGTACTCCTTTGACCTTCTTACCCCTGCAGAGTGGTTCAGGATAAAGAACTTCTGCTCTATGTCGTCAAGGATGGCAACGTTCTCAAAAGGGGAATACTTAAACTCTTCAAGAACTTCTCTCGCAAGGGAGTGAAGGGTTCCTATCCAGAGGTCAAGGGGTTCTACCCTTGAAAGCCCTCCGTAACGCTTTCTAAACTCCCCAAAGTAGAAGAGAATCCTATCTTCAAGCTCTAAGGCTGCCTTCCTCGTAAAGGTGGTTATGAAGATTGAGCGAGGAGAAACTCCTTTGCAGAGAAGTAAGTAAAGAGTCCTAAGCGTCAATATTTCCGTTTTCCCAGAGCCGGGGCCTGCAGTAACCCAGATTACCCCTTCTGTCTCCTCTACGAGTTCCCTCTGAATACTACTGAGCTTTTTCCCTGAAACTCTCTCTACAGTTTCAAAAAAGTCTGAGGGAGAAATCACTGCTCTTCCCTTAAACTTTCAAGTATTTGAGGTAACTTACCTATATCCCCCATGTTACCGTAGCCAAAAACTATGAGCTCCTTCTGTAGCTTCTCCGCAACTTTCTTTATACAGTCAAGGTAGTCCTTCCTTGCTCCACCCCTGTAGTAGACGATAACATCGTAGTCCTTTAACTTTTTTGCAATTTTCTCTTCAAGTTCCCTACACCTTTCTTTCGTCATAACTGCGTTGTAGGGGGAAATCACCTCATCCCCAGAAACAAGGCCGTAGCCTGCACTCAGGATAAAGAAAGGAACTCCAAACTCCTTTGACTTCCGGTAAAGATGCCTTATCCTTGCAGATTTGTAGAGCTCTCCGGCTACTTTGGGAGTACTCTCTTTTTTATTTCCACAGGCTGTTACAAGAACCACCCTCTTACCCTGCAACCGAAAGTCCTCTTTTTGTGAAGTTTTGAGTTTTATTTTATATTATTATTCTACCGAAAACACCAAACTCGGAGGGATATGATGAAAATTTTTACTGCCACAGCCTTAGCTCTTTCACTTGTCTTTTCGCCACCAGTTCTTGCCAAAGAAGTTCAAAAAAAAGAGGAAGAAATTATCAGAACAGTTCTTAAACCCTTAGAGAAAAGAGGAATAAAAGTGGAAAAAATTCAGCCACTTACAGAAATAAAAGTTCCGGGATTTGACGGTTTCACGGTAGAAGTAGTAGACGAAATAGGTGCAAGAAGAATCAAAAGGTACATATGGATTTCCAAGGATGGAAAATATATAGCCCTTAACCTGCTAAAAGTAGGAGAGAGAAACGGTCAGAGGATAATAGAACCGTTGCAACCTAAAAACGCAGTTTCTCCTCTTAAGAAGGATTTTTCGTGGTTAAAAGAAGTTGACCAAAAACTTAACAAGGCAGGAATTTCCCACGTAATAGGAAAGGGAGAGAAGAAACTTTACGTTATTTGGGACGTTTTCTGCCCGTTCTGTTACAGACACTTTAAAGAATTTAACGAAGAAACTGCTAAAAAACTCGGCGTGGAGCTCCACTTAATTCCCTTTGCCGTTCACGGAGAAAGATCCATTAAGGGTCTTGTTTACTGCACAAAACTCACAAAAGAGAAAGGCGTAGAAGGAACCTTTAATTACTTATACTCCTTAGGAAACGGAAACTTCAGGAAGTATTCTAAAGCTCTTCAGAAGGAAATAGAGAAAGAATCTAAGGAGACAAACAAAGAGCTTGCAGGTGTCTTCAAAGAACTCAGAGAAACCCTTGCAAAAAACAATATAAGAGCAACTCCAACTTTCATATTTATTCCTTCAGGAAACGAAGGTTACATCTTTATAGGATCCAGACCTCTTGAAGAAGTGGTCAAAACGAAATGACGGAAGGAATTACACTACAGAATCTTTCCGTTGGATACAAAACTCCTCTCTTAGAAGGACTTACCCTTCATATGGCAGAAGGGGAGTTCTGGGTAATTGTGGGACCAAACGGCGTTGGTAAAAGCACTCTACTTAAAACTATTCTGGGAATAGTACCTCCCCTGTCGGGGAGGATTCTTATACACGGTAAAGATTGTTCTCACGGATGTGAGGAAAAACGATTCTTAAGCTACGTTCCCCAAATGGAAGACTACTCCCATCACTTTCCCGCAACAGCCCTTGATGTTGTTCTTTCTGGCTTCTTTCCCACTTTAAAAAGGTTTCAAAGGATTACAGAAAAGGAAGTTAAAAGAGCTCTCTACTGGATGGAGTGCTTTGGAATTGCAGACGTAAGAGAGAAACAGTTCAACGAACTTTCAGGAGGACAACAAAGGAAAGTTTTGATTGCAAGAGCTCTCGTTGGAAATCCCCACTACCTTTTCCTTGACGAACCAACTACGGGAGTTGATCTTAAAAGCTCAAAACGGATACTCAAGATAATAGATACACTTCATAAGGAAAAGGGATTTGGTATCTGTATGGTAACCCATGAACTAAACTTTGTCTGGGACTACATTGAAAAAGTGATTCTCATAGGCTACAACGAATTTTTTGTCGGTAGGAAGGAGGATATACTGAACGAAGAACTCCTTTCCCGCATATATCAGGTAGATGTAAAGATCGCCAAGACAGACTTTGGCCCTGTTTTTCTCATTGGCGACAAGCACGTTTAGCACACTGTATAAAAACTTCCTTCTCTGCGGATGATTCCTTCCATCTCCATTTCAACAAGGAGCATGGAGAGCTCTGCAACATCCATCTGAGAGAGCTGCGCTATCTTGTCAAAGGTCATAGGTTCTGAAAGGAGTAGATCATAAAGTTTTTTGAACTTCTGGGGAATTTCTTTTTTAGCACTCTTCCTTAGAAACGGGAGCTCCTCAAAAACATCTTCCGGCGAAAGCAGAGGAATAGCTCCCTCTTTTAAGAGTTTGTTAGTCCCCCTACTAAATAGTGAATCTATGTTTCCCGGAACGGCAAAAATTGTTCTTCCCTGCTCTAAGGCGTAACTAACCGTGATGTTCGTTCCGCTCTTCTCGCCTGCTTCAACAACTATGGTAGCGTGAGATAAACCACTAATTAACCTGTTTCTTCTTGGAAAGGTCTCCTTTGAAGGAAGTGTTCCCAAAGGAAATTCCGAAATGAGAGCTCCTCCCTCCCTTACTATTCTCCTTGCCAGTTCCCTGTTACCTCTTGGATGGATAACGTCAACGCCACTTCCGAGCACAGCAACGGTTTTTCCCTCTCCAAGTAGAGCTCCCCTATGGGCATTAGAATCTATCCCGTAGGCAAGACCACTTACCACGCAAATACCATTTTCGGAGAGAAACTTGGCTGTTCTAAACGCAGTTCTCCTACCGTAATCCGAACACTTTCTTGAACCAACAATGGCAATGCAAGGAACTTCTGGAAGCTTTCCAAGTACGTAGAGAACTATAGGAGGTTGCTGAATCTCTTTAAGAAGAGAGGGATATTTTTCTGAGCATAAGGGTATTATCTCAACTCCGAGTTTTTCTGCCTTTAGAACTTCCTTTTTTGCCTTTTTCAGCTCTTCATCAAGAAGAATGGCCTCTTTTCTCACACCTTTTGAAACAGAACCAAACCTTTCAAGGAGTTTTAAATAACTCTTTCCTCCAAATCCCTTCTTGAAAGAGAGTGCTAAGGAAAGTAGGAGCTCTTCCATCAAAGTATCCTTATCGCTGAAAGTATCCTCTTTTCCGTTTTTTCTTTTCTGTAGGAATAGTAGAGATCATTGTTACAAACCGTGCAGCCTTCCATTTCTTTTATGACTGGAACACCTGCGGCCTTTAACTGTATCTTGTTAGCCTTCCTTAAGTCAAAGAGGTATCTACCGTTACCAAGGGGCTCAAAACAGAGCTCATACTCGGAGCTGAAAAGTTTCTTAACATCTTCCCCTACCTCATAGCAGTTCTTACATATACAAACTCCGAGTATAGCTTCTCTAACGGGAGAAAATCTTTCTATGTATTTAACTGCGTTGTAGGTAATGCCTTTTAGCGTTCCCCTCCAACCGGCATGAACAATACCAACCGTTCCGTCCCCGACCAAGAACACGGGCAGACAATCCGCACTTAAAATTCCTATCCAGATTTTTTTGCTGTCCGTTACCAACGCGTCAGCCTTAGGAGGGAGAGAAGATTTTTTGCCTACAAAAGCAATTCCTGTACCGTGAACTTGAAAGGGCTTGATGACCGGTAAACCCTTGAGCTCCTCTATGTCCCTTCCGTCAACGGGTTTTCTTGACACGAAAATTTCGTATTTCACCATAGTGGTAGAATTGTAACATGCTGAAGGTTAAGGTTACTGTGAAGGTAAAGGATAGACAGTTCCCTGCTTTTTACGGTCTTTTGCCATCAGAAACTTTTCAGCTCTTTAAAGAGCAGGTTGAGGCTACTTTAAAGGAGCTCCCATCAGAAAGGTTAACCAACAGAGCCTTAAAGGAACTTATGAAAAGGGAGGGAAAGAAAAAGCTACAAAAACTGGAAGAGAAGTTCAAACGACTTGACCATGCCCCTCCCCTTTCAAAGAAGATCGTCTACAGTTCATTCTACAGAGTCTTCCAGAGACTTCAATGGGCAAGAGGATCAGGAAGTGAAAGGGAAATAGAGCTCCGAAACTGGATTACCTCCTCTATAGACTTCCTAACAGAAGTCCTTAGAGTGCTGGAGAAGAGAAATGCTTGAAGAGAGCAGCTACTGGGTTCTACAGGAAGTTTTCGTAGATTCTGGAGTGGCTGGAAATCTGCTGGAGTGTGAGCTCAACCTTAAAACGGCTTCAAGTTTAAAGAAGGATGGGGAAGGAAAGGTAAAGGTTACCGTTGAGATTTCTGGCTCCCTTATCTGTGGGCATGAGCAAATTGCAAACGTTCGGTTTGCAAACGTAACAAAGCTTTCATTAAACAGAAAAGTAACAAGGGAAACTATTCTTAAAAGGGTCACCAAGAAAAAAGTGGAGGAGTTAATTTCTTTTCTTCCTCTCTACCTACTGAAAGCAGGAGTTGTTGTGAAGGAGCTCTCCTATGAGTTGTAGTTGCCGTAGAGGGAAAAGTATCAAGAAAATAGAAACGGAAGAAATAAAACAGCTCTTTACATTCCTTAAGGAAGAACCCCAAACTTTTACATTTATCCTTGACCTTATAAACAGCTTTAGACCAACAGACTCAGAAAACATACGGGCTGAAAGAATATTCTTAACTGTCAGGGAAGTTCAGGAACTTGGTCTTTTAGACTCTTCAAGAGCTGAGGGGCTCTTCAGAATTCTTAAGAGTTTTTTTGCAAAGAGCTCCGACGCCCAACGGGGAAACTTTTTAGAACTACTTGTTTCCCGCATAGGACCTTTCACCTTTGAAGGCAGAACAAAAAGGGTTAACCAGTGCAAAATTTTTTTGAAAAACCTCAAACTCTCTGAGAAAGAAATAGATGTCGCGTTCTCAAGAAACGGCTACCTTGAAGTTCATGAGTGTAAGTCAAACATGGCAAGACAGTGGAGAGACCCTCTCTCAAAGAGAAGCCGCCGCGGGGCAAAACTTCACTTTTTAAACAGCCTTCCACAGGTATGCACAAATGACAGAATGGTAATCCCTTGCTGTACAGGTCTTGACGGTGAGTTAACGACAAAGTACGTGAGGAAAGTCTTCAGGTTTTACGGCTTTAAAAGGATAAAAGTCTTTGGAAGGAAAGAACTTCAGGAAAGATTTTTTAAAAAACTCCAGAAATCTAAGAACTCCCGCAACAAAAATTAATGTATTCCCTCCCCCAGAAGGGAGAGGGAGAACGGCTTATATCCTGTCTTTTAGTAAGAGCTCCAACCTCTTCCTGACTTCTTCCGTAATGTACTCAGGCTTTGTCTGAATCGCTCCAACAAGGGCCGTCCTTGCAGGAGAGTTTTCTAAATCCTCAGGCTTTAAGTTCTTAATAACCCTCTTAAGCATTCTCTTAGCATTCTCTATGTTCTTAGCCATTGTTTCTAAAACCTTCTCTACGTTAACTTCTTCTCCTTCTTTCCAGACGTCGTAGTCAGTTGCAAGAGCTACAGAGGAATAGGGAATTTCTGCTTCCCTTGCAAGCTTAGCTTCAGGAATGTTTGTCATTCCTATAACGTCAACACCCCAGCTTCTATAAATCTTAGACTCGGCCTTAGTTGAAAACTGAGGACCTTCTATACAGATGTAAGTGCCTTCTCTGTGAACAGGAATCCCCTCCTCAATACATGCATTGTAAATGATTTCGTTGAGGAACGGACAGGTGGGAGTGTCAAAGGGAATGTGTGCAACGATTCCATTCCCAAAGAATGTAGACGGTCTGTTTTTTGTTCTATCAAAGAACTGGGTGACGATAACAAAGTCTCCAGGCTTTATCTCCTCTTTCATAGAACCTACTGCACTAACAGAGATAATACAGTCAACGCCGAGCATCTTAAAGCCGTAAATGTTTGCTCTGTAGGGAACTTCAGAAGGCAGGTAAACGTGTCCCCTACCGTGTCTTGGAAGGAAGTAAACGTCTTTTCCTTCAAGCTTTCCGTGAATGTAAGCATCTGAAGGCTTTCCAAAAGGTGTTTCAAGGTAAATTTCCTCAACGTCTGTAAGTCCTTCTATCTCGTAAAGACCACTACCTCCTATGATTCCTATCTTCATTGTATCCCTCCTTACTTGAGTTTGATTATTGTTCCCATTCCCCAAACGTTTATGACCTTGTTACCAGCATTGTCTACTCCTTCCAGAATTTGAATGCTGATATTCTTTACGCCATCAGCCTTGAGCTGAGCAGCCTGTTGCTCAAGCATAGAAACAACTCTCATTACGGGATCAATGGGGAGCTCCCCGTTAAACCAATCACTCTGCTTCTGTTGAGCAAAAGCATAGGCAATGTTTACTACCTCATGTTCCTGAGGAATCTCTCCAAAGGACAGAACCATACCTTTCCTCCCTGTTTTAGATTCCTGTTTTAGATTAAGCTGGTAGATATTGTACCAAGCTGAGTTATAATCCACCTCGCACAAGAAGGAGGTAAACATTGGAAATAGTTCTTAAAGCTATTAATCTTAAGAAAGTATACAAAACCGAAAACGATAAAGTAGAAGCTCTGAAGGGTATCCATCTTGAGCTTAAAAGAGGAGAGTTTTCCCTTCTCATGGGAGCTTCAGGTTCAGGAAAGTCAACCCTCCTTCACATACTTGGCACTCTTGACAAGCCAACTGAAGGAAAGGTTTTTTACAAAGATGTAGATCTTTTCTCTTTATCCGAAAAAGAACTGGCTCTTTTCAGGAATAGGAAGGTTGGATTTGTTTTCCAGTTTCACTACCTTATTAATGAGCTAACTCTAATTGAGAACGTGATGGTTCCAATGCTCCTATCAGGAATTCCCAAAGAAAAGGCAGAGAAAAGAGCAGAGTATCTGTTGCAGACCATAGGACTTGGACATAGATTATCTCACAGACCTTTTGAGATTTCTGGAGGAGAAAAACAGAGAGTAGCAATTGCAAGAGCTCTCGCCAACGACCCTGAAATTGTCCTTGCGGATGAACCTACCGGTAATCTTGATACCGAAACTGCCATATCCGTTCTCACCCTCATGCGACAGCTGAACAGGGAGTTCGGAACTACCTTCCTTATAGCCACCCACAACAGGGAGCTGGAAAAGTTTGCTGATAATATATACCTTATAAAGGATGGCATCTTAATAACTTAAACAAACCCTATTAAAGGAGCGTGTATGTTTGAAAGGTTCACTGCAAAAGCCAGACAAATCATCATCAAAGCTAAGGAACAGGCGGTTGCTCTAAGGTGCGAAAAACTTGGAACTGAACATATTCTCCTTACACTCCTTAAAGAAGACGAAATAACAAATCAAATTCTCGCCAAGTACAACATATCAAAGGCAAGAATTCAGGAGATTATCATATCTCAGGTTCAACCTGTCTCATTTGACGTTGACGTTAACACGATCACCTTCTCCACAGAGGCGAGGAGAGTCCTTGAGCACGCCCTTGAAGAGTCAAAAATCTTAGGTCACGCCTACGTAGGACCAGAACATCTCTTCATCGCCCTTGCAAAAGAAAGACTTGGACTTGCAGGCAGGATTTTAAGGAGCTACGGCCTTGACCACTATACGTTAAGGAGAGAAGTCTCAAACCTTTTAAAAGGAATAGTCAGGGAGAAAAAAGCTACGAGGCGCTCTTCTACTCCAAACCTTGACAAGTACGGAAGGGACCTGACCAAACTTGCCGAAGAAGGGAAACTTGACCCTGTCATTGGAAGAGAAAGGGAAATTGAGAGGGTAACCCATATTCTTGCAAGGAGACGCAAAAATAACCCAGTCCTCATAGGTGATCCGGGAGTTGGAAAGACTGCAATAGTAGAAGGACTTGCCCTTAAGATTGCAAGGGGAGAAGTTCCCGAAAAGCTAAAAAACAAAAGAATCGTCTCTCTTGATATGGCCTCCCTTATTGCCGGCACAAAGTACAGGGGACAGTTTGAGGAGAGATTAAAGGCAATCGTCAGAGAGCTTGAGAATAACAAGGACGTGATTCTCTTTATTGATGAAATCCACACTCTCGTAGGTGCTGGAGCTGCTGAAGGTTCAATGGATGCCTCAAACATACTTAAACCTTCTCTTTCTCGCGGCGAAATTCAAGTCATCGGAGCAACGACGATTGACGAGTATAGGAAATACATAGAAAAGGACGGAGCCTTGGAACGGCGTTTTCAACCCGTTCTCGTTGAAGAACCTTCCATAGAGGACACAATTGAGATACTCAAAGGTTTAAGGCCAAAGTTTGAGGAATTCCACAACGTAATAATTACGGACGGAGCCATTGAGAGAGCTGTAAAACTGGCCGTTCGCTACATAAACGACAGAAAACTCCCAGACAAGGCCATTGACATCATTGATGAGGCAGGCGCTAAGGCACAGCTCCAGGCAAGTAAGAAGGACTCCCGTATAGAAAACTTGGAAAAAGAAATTGAAAAGGTCAAGTCTCTTAAAGAAGAAGCACTTGCAATGGCCGAGTACGAGAAGGCACACTACTACAAACAGAAGGAGCTTTCCCTCTTAGCAGAACTTGAAGAGCTCAAAAGAGAGCAGAGACTCAAGCAAAAAGAAGAGAAAATAGTCATAGACGAAGCCAAGGTTGAGGAAATAGTTGCACTTTGGACTGGTATTCCCGTTCAGCAGTTACAGGAGAAAGAAGCTGAGAGACTCTTAAAACTTGAGAGGGAGCTCCACAGGAGAATCGTAGGTCAAGAAGAAGCCGTAAAAGCCGTTGCTAAGGCGATTAAACGTTCAAGGCTTGGAATCAGGAGCAACGCAAACAGACCTATCGGCTGTTTCCTCTTCTTAGGTCCAACAGGTGTAGGTAAGACGGAGCTGGCAAAGGCGTTGGCAGAGGTTCTCTTTGGTGACGAAAAAGCAATGATAAGACTTGACATGTCAGAGTACATGGAAAAGCACACAGTTTCAAGGCTAATCGGTGCTCCTCCCGGATACGTGGGATATGAGGAGGGAGGACAGCTTACAGAGGCCGTAAGGCGCAAACCTTACACGGTTATCCTCCTTGACGAGATTGAAAAGGCACACCCAGACGTTCTTAACATTCTCCTTCAAATAATGGAGGACGGAAGGCTCACTGACGGCCTTGGAAGAACGGTTTCATTCACCAACACCATACTCATCATGACGTCAAACCTTGGTGCCAAGCACCTCATTTCTTCACAAAAAGGACTTGGATTTGAAGTGGCAGACGGAAAAGAGGAAGAGCGTTCGTTTGAAAGGATGAAATCTTTTGTCTTTGAAGAAGTAAAGAAGTACTTTAAGCCTGAATTCTTAAACAGGCTTGACGGAATAATCGTCTTCCATCCGCTTACAAGGGAAGACGTCAAAGAGATTGTCCGCAAGCAGGTTGAAAAGCTTAACGAGGAGCTTAAAGATAGAAACCTCAAGGTTCACGTTACAAACAGGTTTATAGAATACGTAGTTGATAAGGAGTTTAAAAAAGAATACGGCGCAAGAACTATACGAAGAGCTCTTCAGACCCTCATTGAGGACAGACTCACAGACGAAATCCTCATGGGAAGATTTACAGAAGGCGGAGAAGTCGTCTTTGACGTTACTCCAAAGGGTAGAATTTCCGTAAGGGAGAAAAAACAAAGGAGGAAAAAAGAGACAACTGGAGTGTAAGTAATGAGACGTTTTAAGGTTGACAAGGTAAAAAATGGCGTGGCCTTTTTAAGGGGACAGGAAGCCCGCCACGCTTTAAAAGTTCTAAGGCTTAAAAAAGGAGACGAGATAATCATCTTTGACGGAGAGGGAAAGGAATACTTAGCTGAGATTACTGCGGCTTCCCCAACCTCTGTAAAGCTCAAAGTGCTTGAGGAGATAAACATAAACAGAGACAGCCCTTTGAGGTCTATCCTCTACATGGGTATAACCAATAAGCTCCAGAAGTTTGAGCTGGCAATCCAAAAGGCAACGGAGCTCGGAGTTACGGAAATCGTTCCCGTAATCTGTCAGCGCTCGTCAAATGCCCATAACATAAAAAACTGGGAAGGAAAGTTAAGACGCTGGAACGAGATAGTAATTAACGCAGCAAAGCAGTGCGGCAGGAACATGCTTCCTGTAATTCACGAACCTGTAAGACTTCCTGAAATTGAAAACAACACGGAATTCTCTTTCGTTCTCTGGGAAAAAGGCGGAAAGTCTTTTAAAGATTACGAGTCCTTTAGTGCAAGTTCTGTCTCTTTCTTAGTCGGCCCAGAAGGAGGTCTTGACAAGACAGAAATTGAAATTCTTAAAGAAAAAGGATTCAAACCCATATACCTTGGGAAACGAATCTTAAGAGCAGAAACAGCAGCAATAGCAGGAATGACCCTCGTTCAGTACATATGGGGAGATCTGGGATAGTTCTTTTCAAACCCTAATAAAGGGGAAACCGCCATGGAGGTGCTCCTTGAAAGGAGCTACAGAGGGGTAACCATAAAGGTTATTCACGGTGATATAACGGACGAGGACACAGAAGCTATAGTGAACGCTGCAAACAGCTCCTTAAAGCACGGCGGGGGAGTAGCAGGAGCAATTGTAAAGAAGGGAGGAAAGATTATTCAAGATGAGAGTGACAAAATAGGTTACGTTCCCGTCGGAAAGGCCGTTTACACTTCGGCAGGAAATTTAAAGGCAAAATACGTAATTCATACTGTTGGTCCCGTTTGGGGAGAGGGAAACGAGGAAGAAAAACTAAGAAGTGCAATCCGTTCAGCTCTTGAAGTAGCAGAACAGCTAAAAGTAAGGTCTGTTGCTCTGCCAGCAGTTAGTACAGGAATATTTGGATACCCCAAGGAATCAGGCGTTAAGGTAATTGCCGATGAAGTTCTAAAGCACATAGATCAGAACCCGGAAACCTGTTTGAAAGAAGTTCACTTTACCAACATAGATAAGTTAACTTCTGAGTTCTTCTACGGGGAGCTCCTTCGCAGACTGAGGTAAAAAGCTTCATGATAAAAGAGCTCAAAACCGCTGACGGTTCTATCACCTTTTTTTCCGAAAAATTTAAAGAAGCCTATCACTCAGTCACTGCCGGAGCTTTTAGGGAATCAGTAGAGAAATTTTGCATCCCCTGTAACATCCCGCAAAAAGCCCAAAAAACCGGAAACGTAAACCTTTTTGACGTCTGCTTTGGTCTGGGATACAACACCGTCGCCTTCTTAGATACAGTATCTAAGGCCAACCCAAAAGCTAAGGCCTTTGTTGTTGGCTTTGAAATGAACCTTTCTGTTATAGAGAACTCTCTTAAAGTAAACTGGAAAGAGTACGAACGCTGGAAACCAATTATAAGAACAATGTTGAAAAACAAAAGGTGTGAAAAGGGTTTTTTAAGCCTAAACTACGCAGACGAAAGGATCAGACTAAAAATCTTTATCGGAGAGGGAAGGGCAGTTCTCAAAGAGTTTGGAGAAAGGTTTTACAGGTTTGCAGATGCTATCTTTCACGATCCCTTCTCTCCAAAAGTTAATCCGGAGCTCTGGACACTTGAGTTCTTCTCCATCCTGAGAAAGATTATCAAGGACGATGGAATACTCGCCACATACTCAGCAGCTTCTCCTGTAAGGAGAGCTCTCTTAATGGCAGGCTTTGGAGTAAAAGAAGGTATAGCCCTCGGGCGAAAGTCAAAGTCCACCGTAGCCTCTCCTTCCTTTAAAACGGAAGAAAAGCTCCTCAAAAAGTTCAAAATCTCAACCAAAGCCGTTCCATTCAGGGATTTAACCCTAAGTGACCCTCCAGAACTAATAAAAAAAAGACAACAGGCCTGCGTAAAAATCCTTGAAAGAACTTTAACCTTAACTCCAATCTACTGAGAAAGGACTTAAATTAAAGAGTAGAGACCAAGAAAAAAGGAGGAAAAACATGGGAGCAAAACCAGGCTACGTTCCTGCAGAAAGAAAAGAGTACACATGGGAAAGTGACAACCCCTACTACGAAAAAAAGAAATACCCAGAACCAACAAAGTGTCCAGAGTGCGGAGCGATATTTAAGGATGGAAGGTGGCAGTGGCCAGAGCAAATTCCGGAAAAATTGCCTGGAGAAATTAATGAAATTCTGTGCCCTGCTTGTAGGAGAAAAAGGGACAGTTATCCAGGAGGACTTATTTACTTGAGTGGAGAGTTCCTTAAAAAACACAGGGAGGAAATTCTCAATAGAATAAAGAACATCGTTGATGAAGTAATGTCCCAGAGGCCTCTTCAAAGAATTCTTTGGCTGGAAGAAAAGGAGGACGGCAGCATTGAAATTGCAACAACAAGCGAACACCTTGCAAGACACTTAGGAGAAGCCATAAACAGTGCTTTCAAGGGAGAGTTTGATTTCAAGTACAACGAAGGAGAAAAGTTGGTAAGGGTCTTTTGGCACAGAGACTAAAAAGAAAAAGCCCCGCCACAAGGCGGGGCAAACAGTTTTCAGGCTTAACCTTACTCTCCAAGAATGAGAGCCTTAAACGGATTTGCGTATAGGAGAATTAGCGCAATGACAAGACCGTAGATAGCCAGTGCCTCAATGATAGCAAGACCGATGAACATTGTTGTTGTAAGCTTACCAGCCATTTGAGGATTCCTTGCCATTCCTTCACATGCTCCCCTTACGGCCTGACCCTGTCCAGCACCAGCTCCACCTGCTGCAGGGCCAATGGCAAGTCCTGCACCAATAGCAGAAAGTCCAAGAAGGAGAGCTACTGCATTGGGGTCCTTTGCACCTTCAGCAGCAAGGGCAGGAAATGCTCCTACTGCTAAGAGGAAAAGGGTGAAAAGGACGGTCTTGAAAGAAATTCTCTTCATCAGCAACCTCCTGCTCCTATAATTATAGTTAACTATGCTGCTCCTCATGTTCTTCAATTGCTGTCGCTATATAGACCACAGTTAATATGCAGAAAATAAAGGTTTGAAGGAAGCTGTTCGCAAAGACGATAAATTCTCCCGCAACAGGAACAAGGAAAGGAACAAGCATTAAAGCCACTAAAACTACCATCTCATCGCCGAACATGTTACCAAACAAACGGAAAGAGAGAGAAAGGATTCTTGAAAGGTGAGAAACAACTTCTATCGGAAACATTATTGGTGCCATCCAAGGAACAGGACCGGCAAAGTGCTTAATATACTTAACAAATCCGTGCTTCTTAATTCCTTCATAGTTATAGACGAGGAAAGAAATTATAGCTAAGGCCAAGGTAGTGTTGAGATTAGCCGTTGGCTGTGTAAGTCCAGGAACAAGTCCCATAAGGTTTCCGAAGAGAATGAAAACCGCAAGACCTGCAATAAGAGGGAAGAACTTCCTGCCGTAGCTTCCCATTGCGTCTTCAAGAGTATAAACAATAAAAGAAGTTAAAGCTTCAAAAACATACTGGACCCTATCTGGGAATTTCCTGAGGTTCTTACCGAGTATATAGGCAAACACGAGAACCACAGCCATAAGAAGCCATGTCATCGTCACATGGTCTGGAACACCAACAATCTTTATTATGCTTCCGTGCTCCATCTTCTCCACTCCTTTCCGAATTTTGCTGCCGAAACGACCACTCCAAAAGTAGCCACCGTGACGGCAGTGATTATAGCAAAGAAGTCTACAGAAGTAAACTGAACAACCAAGAAGAGGAACAGAGCAATTATAAAGAAACGCTTCCAAAACTGAGAGTTTGTTCTTTTACCGAGAAAAACCCTTTCAGGAACTTGTCTTGAAAATTTCACCAGTAGAAAGTAGTCAAAAAACATAATCGCGTAACCCAAAAGGAACGAACCAAGGAAAGAAATGCTCCCTTGTGTTAACACAATAATCAAAGCCACCGAAACACAGAAGAAGGTAAGCTGGACTGAGAAGAAAATCCTTAAAAACTTTTCAAATTCTTTCATTTCGCGACCTTTTTGAGCTCCCTGTAAACGTTTTTAAGCCCTGCTAAAAAACCTATGATGAGCCAAAAAAGCGTCAACCAAGGAAAGGTGTTAAAACTCTCATCAAGGTAGTAACCAATTGCAAGTCCAATAATGACGGCAAGGGCAAACTGCACCCCCACCATCATGTAAGAAGTTCTCTCTATGTATTCCTTTAGCTTACCCACGCTTTTCCCTCTTAAACTTAAACCATATTTGCAACTTCTTTAAACGCAACCTCAGCAGCTTCTATCGTCTTTTCAATGTCTTCATCGGTATGGGCTGTAGACATAAAGGCAACCTCAAACTGGGATGGTGCAAGGTAAACTCCCTGCTCAAGCATCTTCTGGAAGAAGGCAGCATAAGCCTTGGTGTTGGAGGTTAGAGCATCCTGATAGTTCTTAACGTCCTTAGATGTAAAGTAAACGATAGAGATGCTCTCTATCCTCTTAAAGCAGAGCTTATCCTCTATACCTGCCTTTCTTGCTGCCTCTTTTAAGCCTTCAGCAAGCTTTTCGGTCTTCTTCCTCAGTGACTCGTAAACACCCTCTTTTTGGAGCTCTTTTAAAGTCGCTATACCGGCCACCATTGCAAGGGGGTTACCGGACAGCGTTCCAGCCTGATACACAGGTCCTTCTGGTGCAAGGTAGTCCATTATTTCCTTCTTACCTCCAAAAGCTCCTACAGGAAGTCCGCCACCTATGATTTTTCCAAAGCAGGAAAGGTCTGGAGTTATACCAAAGTACTCTTGAGCTCCTCCTAAGGAAAGCCTAAAGCCGGTTATTACCTCGTCAAATATGAGGACGATTCCCTTCTCTGCCGTTAGCTCCCTTACCTTTTCAAGGTAACCATCCTCAGGGATTATGAGGCCGGCGTTGGCCATTACAGGCTCCATTATTACCGCTGCTACATCATCACCAACTTCGTCAATCACCCTTTTTAAAGCATCAATATCGTTAAAGGGAACAGTTATCGTGTGCTTTGCAAAGTCTTCAGGAATTCCGGGACTTGTTGGGACTCCAAAGGTCGTTAGACCTGAACCGGCTTTAACAAGAAGGGCATCAACGTGACCGTGGTAACCCCCTTCAAACTTGATAACTTTGTTCCTTCCGGTGTAACCCCTTGCAAGCCTTATGGCAGACATTGTAGCTTCTGTTCCGGAGTTAACCATCCTTACCTTTTCAACTCCGGGAACAAGGTCAACTATCATCTTGGCAAGCTCTACCTCAAGCTCTGTGGGAGCTCCATAGCTCGTTCCTTTCTCTGCCTGCTCCTTTATCGCCTCAATCACGGACGGATGGGCGTGTCCAAGTATCATGGGACCCCAAGAGCAGACGTAATCAATGTACTCGTTACCGTCAACGTCCCATATGTGAGAACCCTTTGCTTTAGCTATAAACCTTGGCGTTCCTCCAACGGACTTAAAAGCCCTTACGGGACTGTTCACTCCACCGGGAATGTATTTCTTTGCCTCCTCAAAGAGCTCCTTAGAACGCCTAACCTCCATTTTCTACCTCCTCCAGTATTTTCTTTACCACAATTTTTAGCGCAGGGAGCTCATTGGTTACAACATCGTAAACAATAGGAACAGAAATCCCAAAATACTCATGAACGATAATATTCCTAAAAGCAACTATCTGTCTCCATGGTATCTGAGGATAAAGATTCTTCACCTTCTCAGGGATATGTTTAACAGCCTCACCAATATTCTCAAGGCATTTTAAAGTCGCATAGTAAACTAACTCATTCTTTTCCAGCTCTGTCTCTGAGGAAATTGAAGAAAAAAACCTCTCAATACGTTCTATTTCATCAAGAATATCAAGCAAGTATACTTTCATTGAACGCTTAGACATTAATTACCTCTTTTTCTATCTCTTCCCTCAAAAAGGGTTTTAGAGCCCTCTTTACAACCAAATCCACCGGCCTTTGTAACTGACTTTCAAGAAAATCCTTCAAGGCCATATAGTTTCTGAAGGTCTCAAATCCCTCCTTAAACTCTACCAACAAGTCTACGTCGCTACCTTCCGTTTCATCAGCCCTTGCAAAAGAACCAAACAGCGAAAGGTTTTTAACACCGAACTTCTCTTCCAAAAGAGGTTTTACTTTTCTCAACTTCTTTAAAACATCTTTGCTCACAATACCCCCTTTGTAGAGGGTATTCCTTTTGCCCTTTCATCAATAGTAACTGCCACCCTTAGAGCTCTCGCAACGCACTTAAACGTCCCTTCAGCCATGTGGTGAAGGTTAAGCCCGTAGTGGCAGTTTATATGAAGGTTGCAGGAAAGGGAAAAGGCAAAAGACTTCCAGAATTCTCTAAAAAGGTCAAACTCTATTCCCATTAAAGTAGCCATTTCTGGAAAGCCCTTGTAGACAAAGTAGGGTCTTCCGGAAAGGTCAATAGCCACCGAAACAAGCGTTTCATCCATCGGAAGGGTAAAGAAGCCGTAGCGGTTAATGCCTTTCTTATCGCCGAGAGCTCTTTTTACTGCCTCCCCAAGAACTATTCCCACATCCTCTATTAAGTGATGATGGTCAACGTCAACGTCGCCCGTAGCGTTCACTTTTAAGTCAAAAAGTCCGTGCTTTGAAAAGAGCTCCAGCATGTGAGTTAAAAAAGGAACATCTGTTTTGATTTCGTAACTACCGATTCCGTCAAGGTTGATAGAAATTTCTACATTGGTCTCCTGCGTCGTTCTTTTCACAACCGCCTTTCTCAAGACTTCCCCCACAACTTAGGAATAAGGAATGGAGTTTTTTCTTTATATGTTCTGTACTCTTCTCCGAATCTTCTTTCCAATTCCTTCTCTTCAACTATTTTAATGTAAATTAAAAACAAACAAGATACTATCCCTGTTACTATTATCGCAACTGCTGATCCTAACCAAATAGAGATTGCGACGTAATATATAACAGCTCCGAGAGCCATAGGATTTCTACAGTACTTGTAGGGACCAACCGTAACTAACCTTTGGGTAGGAACTACCGGCAGAGGGCTTCCCTCCCCCTTTCTTAACTGATACCATCCTGCAGAAGCCGAAAGTAGCAACCCTAAAATAGCCAAAAACAACGAAATGGCTCTTTGAAGAGGAAAAGAAAAACTCGGAAAATGAAGATATCTCTCAGTGACCGAGGATAAAACTACAATTAACAAAGGAATCACTACAACAAAAACAGTAGCACCTATTAATAGAGCAACTATCCTCTTTATCATTCCCCACCTCCTCGTAAACAGTTCAGGTTTTCCTTAGCATTCATGATATTTCATTACAATCTTTATTACAATCCCTCAAGTCCACCTTGCACATGATTGTGTAGTAAAATTGCTTTGTCCAATAAAAATCTCCCAGCCCAACCAACCCGTAACGAATACCTATTTCGCTACAGTTTCTACCCTGAACTCATCGCCAGAAACGTATTAGCTATCGCAACCTTAAACACTAACTCCTTCTTAATGTTTTCAAACTTAACACTAGAAACATACTCTCCAAACCACCTCTTAAACATAGAGAAAAAGCCTTCTACAATCCATCTCTTACCATATCCAACCGCCCTCTTCCACTTCCGTTTCCCTCTCCTTATCCCATGAATTACCTTGTCTCTACACGGATTGCCTCCTATCCTCGCTCCCCTCCTCACAAGTACTGCCGGTTCTATTCCCTCCTTTCCCAAGTACCGAAAAAATTCGTGAGTGTCATACCCAGCGTCTGCTATCACCTTCTTTATCTTCTTCCCTTTCTCCTCCGCCTTCTCCTTAGCACCCTCTACAAGCTCTTTGGCCTTCTTACAATCAGGTGTCCTCTCATCTGTCACTTCAAGCTCTACCACCTGCCTGCTCAGTAGGTCAAACGCTATGTGTACCTTCACCCACCCTTTCCTCGGTCTCTTTCCCCATTTCCTCCTTATCCATTCTCCTCTGTTGGTTACCTTTAAACCTGACGAGTCAAGAACTATTACAAAGTCCTCCGGTAGTTCCTCCACTTCTGGCAACTCTTTCAACCTAAACTCTCCTTTTGATAGCCTATA
>CAZQLZ010000023.1:0-6699 GCA_964594265.1 uncultured bacterium | reverse complement strand
CTCTCTTAAAGGGTAGAAACCTTCTCTGTAAGGTGGACGTAAAGGACATTGCCTTTATTAATGCCATTTTTGAGTGGTATCACGAGGTTGCAACGGTTAGGACGAGGGATAGGAAGAAGGGGCTGATAGAGCTCTGGGTCGCTCCAGACTTTTACGAGGACGCTTTAAAGGCCGTTAACTACTTAAAAGAGGGAGGATTTGTTAAGGAGTTTGAAGTTCTTGAGGAAGTTGGAGACAACTGGCACAGGGAGTAAGCTACCTTAGGCCGACGAGCTTCTTTAGCTCCTCAAGCTCTTTCGGAGTTAGGCTTCTAAACTCGCCAACTGGGAGCTCCCCGAGCTCCAAGTTCCCAAACTTCACCCTCTTTAAGTACTTTACAGGATGCCCTATACGGCTAAACATCCTCTTTACCTGATGGTACTTTCCCTCTGTTATCTCAATTTCAACCTCAGAAGAGTCCTTACCGGAGCTAAGGATTCTCACTTTGGCAGGTTTAGCCTTAAAGTCCTTAAACTCCATTCCTCTCCTTAAAGGTTCAAGCTCTTCCTCCTTTACCTCCCCCTCAACTACGGCGTAGTAGGTTTTGGGCACTTTCCACTTTGGATGGGTTAGCCTATGGGCAAGCTCCCCGTCGTTGGTTATGAGGAGAAGACCCTCTGTATCCTTATCAAGCCTTCCGACGGGGAAGAGCTTTTCGGGACGGGGGATGCCGGCAAGGAGCTCCATAACCGTCATTTCTCTATCTTTTGTTGACGTAACGTAGCCTCTTGGCTTGTTGAGAATTAAGTAGTAATCCTTCTCATACTCAACGGGTTCTCCGTCCACTAAAACCTCGTCTTTTTCTGGATCAACTTGAAACTTGGGGGAAGTAACTACTTCACCATTTACTACAACATGCCCCTTCATAATAAGCTTTTTAACCTGAGAGCGTGTTCCAAATCCCGTTTCTGCAAGGAGCCTATCAAGTCTCATTTTTCCCCCGTTAATCTTCTAACTACAAAAAAGTTGACCGACAGCCAGTAAGAAGCAAAGAAGGTTACAAAATTGACGAAGACAGAAAGTACCTGAAAGAGTTTCTCTTTCTCTATGAGGGGAACTAAAGCTCTCTCAATACCTACGGCGAAAACTAAAAAGACAAGAAGTTGAACTATCCAAGCCTTCGCAACGTCAGTATTTGAGACATCACTTAAGAAGAAAAGTCTTACTGACTGCCTAAAGCTAAAAAAGAGCATTAACGCTGTAAATGGGATAATAAAGGCTAAAAGAATAGTAGGCTTAATGTGGAAATTTTTCACACCAAAGTACATTATTCCAGAATTTAAGAGACCCAGAAAAAGGTAGATAAATAGGTAGAAAGCAGCTCCCCGAATGTAGGATAGGTTATCCATTTTCTTCCTCTCTCAGGAGAACTTTTTGAAGAGAGTACTTAAAAGTAAAGTAGATAATTAAGAGTTCCACATTAAGGAAGACAAAAACTGCTACTGACGGTTTCTTTATCAGGAAGACGAGAGCTTGGAAGGAAAAGACAGATGCTACTACAAAGGGTACGAACTGGTAAAGCCACGCCTTTGGTATTTTTTTCTTGTCAACAACCCTTCCTAAGAACCTCGTTACAGTAAACCTATAAGCAAAGTAAAGACCAATGGGAGTTACTATGTAGCTAAAAAGCGTTCCTGTTATAGGAGGAAAGTTAGCTTTCATCATAAGAGACATAACTAAACTGTTGAACATGAAGATAAAAAAGAAAGAGTAGGCGTAAATTAAAAAGGCTTTCCGAAAATTGTCCTCCATAGTTTCCTCCGTTAAAGAGTATATCCCAGACCTCTAAGCTGCTCTGCTCTGTTCCTCCAATCCTCTTTCACTTTTACCCAAAGTCTCAGATATATCTTCCTTCCAAGTAGCTGTTCAAGTTCTTCTCTTGCAAGGATGCCTATCTTCTTTAGTTTTTGTCCACCTTTACCAATGATTATCGCCTTCTGTGAATCTCTTTCAACAATTATGTCGGCATCAATTACCAGCATGTCCGGATTTCTATCCCCCGGCTTGATGCTTATTACTTGAACCGTTGTTGCATGGGGAACTTCATCGCGGGTTAAGAGCATAATCTTTTCTCTTATTATCTCTGCAACGAACTGTTCAAGAGGCATATCGGTAATCATGTGGTCTTCATAGTACTTTGGACCTTCGGGAAGGTACTTGATTATGAGGTCAAGGAGTCTGTCAAGGTTTGTTCCCCTCGTTGCGGAGATAGGAACTATCTCGCTTACAAATGGGAAGCTCTTGTGGATTTCGTCTATGAGCGGAAGGAGCTCTTCTTTTGGAACTCCATCAATCTTGTTTATGACTACTATAACGACAGAGTCTTTCCTCTTTTCTTCCCCAATCTTTTCCAGTATCTTCCTGTCGGCTTCTGTAAGACCTGCCCTTGCGTCAATTAAAAAGAGTATTACGTCCGCATCCGGTACTACGCCAAAAGCTATCTCGTTCATGTAACGGTTTAGCTCAAACTTTTCTTTGTGAATTCCGGGCGTGTCTAAAAAGACGATTTGTCCTTCTTTCATGTGCTTAACGCCGATGATTCTGTGCCTTGTTGTTTGGGGCTTGTCAGTAACGATAGCTACTTTTGTTCCAAGGAAGTTGTTAAGAAGAGTGGATTTCCCTACGTTTGGTCTTCCAAGAATAGCAACGTAACCTGACTTAAACTTCTGCTGCTCTTCCAACGTTATCCCTCCAATGCCGTTTTAGATTTTCTACATCAAATTTAATCTGTTTTTTTAACTCTTCAATAGAGTTAAACTTTTTTTCTGGTCTGATGAACCTCAGGAATTCAACTTTTACCTTTTTGCCGTAGAGCTCCGGCAGTTCCCTGTCCGGAACGTGAACTTCAAGCCTCCTTTTCATATTGTTGGAAACCGTTGGTCTTACACCTAAGTTTGCAATTCCCTTAAACCTTTTGCTGTCAATGGTAACAACCACCTCATAAACACCGTTGGGAAGAAGTATCTCCTTTTGGGAAAAGATGTTAAGGGTCGGATAGCCCAGGAGCTTTCCAAGCCTATCCCCCAGTGTAACAGTTCCTAAGCAGAAGTATCTAAAGCCTAAAAGTCTGTTTGCTTCTTCTATCCTTCCCTCCTTAAGAAGCTCCTTTATCCTGCTGGTAGCTATCTTTTCACCGTTTACCTTTTCTGTTTGAACAGTTATGACCTCAATTCCAAGCTTTTCTCCAAGCTCCTTTGCCGTTTTGACGTTACCCTTCCTGTCTTTACCGAAACGCCAGTCTTCCCCGACAATTAAAGCCTGACAACCTTTCTTTTTAAGGAACTGGAAAAACTCTTCCGGCGAAAGCTCTCTAACGGCCTCAAAAGGTAGATTAAGGAGTTCTACACCCAACTCTTTAGCTATCTCTCTTCTTTCCTCTTCTGAGAAAACGGTGAACTTCCCCTTTTTTATGGATATAACAAGAACCTTACCGCAAAGTTCTTTTGCTCTCTCAATTAACTTTCTGTGTCCTCTGTGAAAAGTTTCAAACTTCCCTACTATGCAGTACCTCTTCTGCAATCTTGACGGCTGAACTTGTTCCAATTCTCTCTGCTCCCAGTTCAATGAGTTCTTTCGCAGTCTCTAAATCTCTTATTCCTCCTGCCGCTTTTACTTTAACTTTGCTACCGCAACAGGAAACTAAAAGTTCTACGTCTTCCTTCGTAGCTCCGTAACTCCCGTATCCTGTAGAGGTCTTGACGTAGTCCCATTCCGTTTCAGCAACAAGCTGGCAGAGAGCTCTCTTCTCTCCTTCCGTTAAGTAGCAACATTCAAATATAAGCTTTAAAGTGTAGCCCTTAGCAAGCTCTCTAATCGCTTCCAGCTCTTTTTCAACTTTTAGCCAGTCTCCCTCTTTCACGGCAGAAATATCTACTACAACATCAAATTCAAAAGCCCCCTTTTCAATAGAAAACTCTATCTCTTTTAGCTTGAGGTCAGTCGGAACGGTAGCTAAGGGAAAGCCTATCACTGTACAGATTCTTTCGCTCGGGAGTATTTCCCTTGCAATTGGAATATGCTTTGGAAATACACACAGGGTAGCAAAGCCATACCTTTTTGTCTCCTCAGCAGCTTCCAAGATTTTCTCTGCAGTTACAGTAGCCTTCAGAACGGAATAGTCTATCTTAGATAGAATCGCTTTTGCCATCGTTTCCTCCAAAGCTTCTTTATTGAATCATTCTATACCATGATGAAGGACATCTGAAAAACGATAGTTTTCGTTAGTTTCCATTAGCTATCGTTATCAGATGTCCTTCGCTACCCTGTAAAGGGTAGGAGTTACTATCCGTTATCCTCCCCAAAAAGAGAGGACTCACGGAATACTTGCTGTGAGGAAGTGGTGTTAGTTTAACTGCCCTACTTAGCTTGTCTAACCAATTAGAGAGTTTCAGGAATTTTTCCCTAATTTCCTTACCCAACTTTTTAATCGCAATGTTTAGCGCTCCGTTAAGGTCTGCATTGAATACTTTGTTTAGTTTTAGGTCTTTGAAAAGACCTCTCTTTACTCTCTTCCCCGTAAAACGTAGTTTCTTAATGTCTTCTTCTGTAAGTTCCTCTTTGCTCTTTCCTGAAATCTCTTCTATGTTTCCTGTTATTGAGGAAATTTGTGAAGTGTAAGGTTCGGGTTCTCTAAGGAATTCTATCCCTGCTAACTGACATTTGTATTCAAGTTTCTGGATTAGCTTCCCAAGAGGTAGCTGTCTGAATTCTTGATTAAATCTCCTTCCCTTTGTCCCTTCCTTCTGATATTCTTCCGTCAAGGATTCTGAAACAATTACCGTCCCTACGCCCTCTTTTAAACAGAGGGAAACTATGAAGTTTGAAACTGCTCCAAAGAGTTGATTGATTCTCTTGTTTCTAAATCTCCAAAGTTTTTTGTGCTCTATTTCTCTCCCTTCACTCTGGAGTTTTGCCGACCGCTTGTTTATCCATTGGTTAAAAGACTTTAAAGGATTTCCGTTGATGATGAAGGACGGTAAATCTTCTTTGTTTGACACTGCTGAAATTAAGTTCTTTACCCCCAAGTCTATGGAAAGAAAAAGGTCTTTGTTTAATTCTACTTCACTTTCTGGAACTTCGTAGCTTACAAGATAGGTTACCTCTCCAGAAGCAGACCAGTTTAGCTTGATATGTCTTGCATTTATTCCAGCAGGGATTTTGAACTTAACAGCTCCAAAGTTTTTTCCAATTCGGATGACTATGTGATTGGATTTTTTCTTTCCTTGAAGTTCTCTTTTGTCAACTATCATATTGGGGTTAGTTTCAAGGGTGAATGAATAGAGAGAGGAGAGTTTTTTCGGTTTTGGTAGAGATGCTCTTTCTCCTCTTTTCCACTTTTTTAGAACGCTTTTTACCTCTTTAACAACTGTCCCGACTAACGCTTTTGCTGTGTCTGAACCTATCTCTTCTGTCCATAGAGTTACAAGCTCTTTCTTCCACTTTCTTATCTTTTCATTCTCGTATGGAAGTTCAACTTTTCCCTTAACAAACTTTTCCAAGAAGGTTTTTGAGAGGAAAGGTTTTAAATCTTTGCTGTGGATGTGGTATTCTAACAGGCAAAGGTAGAGTAGGTTCTTAAAGTGCTGGAAGGTTTTAAGAGCTCTTTCAACCTTGTGTAAGACGCTTTTTTTAGTCGTAGATATTGACAGAGTTAGTAGCATGACTACTTTGGTGAGACAATGACTTTTGGCTATTTTACTACACAATCACGTGCAAGGCGAACTTGAAGGATTGTAATGAAATGTCATGAATGCTAAGGAAAACCTAAACTGTTTACGAGGAGGCAAAAATGCGCTTAAATAAATTCCTTGCCTATGCTGGACTTGGCGCAAGACGTAAAGTTGAGGAAATAATAAAGCAGGGACGGGTTACCGTTAACGGTGAAGTCGTTGAGAATCCTGCTTACGACGTTGACCCCAAGAAGGACGTTGTAAAGGTTGACGGTGAAAGAGTGAGGTTACCTAAGAAATTTGTTTACATAATGTTCAACAAGCCCCAGGGCGTTTTAACGGCTATGGAGAGAGCTCCCGGCGATAGGCGTCCAATCGTTGCAGACTTTTTCAGGAAGTACCCCGTTAGGCTCTTTCCCGTCGGAAGGCTTGACTACAACACAGAAGGTCTTCTCATAATGACGAACGACGGAGAGCTTGCCGATAGGCTCGCCCATCCCCGTTACCACGTCCCAAAAACCTACATAGCCAAGGTTAAAGGTAGGGTAACGCCGGCAGAGATTGAGAGGATGAAGAAGGGAGCTCTCCTTGTTGACGATAAAGGAGAGAGTTTTTTTATAAAACCTCTTGACGTGAAACTCCTAAAGCCGACAAAGACCGGCAGGAACACCTACGTTCAGATTACAATAGACAGCGGTAAAAACCGCGTTGTAAGGCGTTTCTTTGACAGGTTTGACCACGGAGTCCTTAAGTTAAAAAGGATAGCCGTAGGACCCTTAAAACTTGGAGACCTTCCTAAGGGCGCTTATAGGGAACTTACCCCTGAAGAGGTCAAGAAACTTAAAAAGGCTGCAGGCCTTTTGGAGGAGTAGGTGCTTGAGCTTAATAGGATTTACCAGATGGACGTTCTGGACGGATTAAAAGAACTCCCCGATAATTTTGCAGACATTATAATTGCAGACCCTCCTTATAACGTCGGTAAAGATTTTGG
>CAZQLZ010000022.1:0-5158 GCA_964594265.1 uncultured bacterium | reverse complement strand
CTATAACTCCTGTGGGAATGAATGCAGCTATTAACTTTTTCCAGAGCTCCAAGCCTTTTAACAACCTTTCTTTATAGATAAAAACCACGGCAAGAATTGCTCCAAGCTGTATGGCTATCTCAAAGGTCTTTTCAAAGGTGGCCTGTTTTAGACCAAGCAGGTGTGAAACTAAAATCATGTGACCTGTGGATGAAATGGGTAGGAACTCTGTTATTCCTTCAACTATCCCTAAAATTACGGAGTCAATAAGGTTCATGACAACTCCTCCCTACGTTTTGAAGTGGTCGTATCCCTTTTCTGGTAGCCTTTCTTCGTTTAAAAACACTCCTTCTCCATTTTTTACTTCTCCAATCACTCTAAAGCCCAAGCTTTCTACCTTATCTTGTAAGTTTTCAGGAAACGTAATTATAAGCTCGTAATCCTCCCCCCCAAAGAGAGCGTAGTTCAAGGCTATTTCAAAACTTCCAGTGAAGTTAAGAAGCTCGCCAGATATAGGAATCCTCTCTTTCATAAGGTATACGGCAACTCCAGATGCATTGGCTATCGTGTAAAGGTTAAAGACAAGCCCATCGCTGACATCTGTCCCACATTTTACTCCAAGCTTAGCTGCTTCTACCCCTTCCTTCACTCTCGGCGTAGGATTTAAGAAGCGCTTGAGAAGATAAGTTTTTTCCCTCCCGCCCTTTTGAAGTATTTCAAGCCCAGCCCTACTATCTCCAAAGGTTCCCGTTACTGCTACGAGCTCTCCGGGCTTTGCTTCTGAGCGGAGCATAAAGGTTTTACACTCCCCCATAAGCGTGAGGTCAAAAAACTCTGTCCCTGAAAAAACTGTGTCGCCCCCTACCACTGTTACGGAGAAGTCTCTACAGCAATCAGCAAGACCATCGTAGAGCTCTTCAACTTCCCTTACTTTCGTTTTCCCTGAAAGGCCTATGTTGACAATTGCGTAGAGAGGAATGCCCCCCATAGAGGCAATGTCACTGATGGAAATGGAGAGAAGCTTCCTACCTAAGTAATAGTAAAAGTTTTCTATCTTTTCTTTCCACTCTCTTAAAAAATGACTTCCCTCAACGAGGGCGTCAGAAGTTAAAAGTAAATAACCTTTGTCCTTTTTTATTACAGCCGTGTCGTCTCCTATTCCAACGGTAACGTTTGAGGACAGGGTGGGCAGTTTCTTGGCAAGGAGCTCTATGAGTCTAAACTCACTTAACTTCATTTACCCTCTCTACCCTTATATAACAAGTGTTGTTATATGGTGAAAGTTCCACTTTTCCCTTAAAAATAAACTCCTTCCCTCTGTCAACAATCGGATTAAGTTTTCCTGTCCCAAAAAGATATATACATCCGCTTTTGTCAGCTATGCAGGTGTCAGAACGCGTTAAGCCCGGATGCTTACAGTCTTTGGTACACTTCCAACCTAAATACTCGGCCTTCAGGAAAACTTCTTTTCCCTTCAAAGAGTAGCAATTCTTTTTAACCTCGCTAATGGCTGTTAGTTTTATTTCTTCACTAACATTCGTTGACATGCACGAATAGAAGAAGCTTGTAAGCAAAAGAAGAAGCTGGAATTTTCTCATTCAATTGCTCTCCTGTAGATAGCCATAGTAATCTTCAAGCATTTCGTCCCAATTAGAAATTTCTGCAAAGGGATTGTAGTAGTTGTTAATTCCCAATTCAGAACAGTAAGACGGTGCCTCATATCCATAACAACACGAATAATCAGAAGGATTCTCGGGAAAGTAAATGTAAATACCTTTTAGGGTAGTATTAATGAGGCTTTTGTAGGCGTTGTCTATTATCTCCTTAATATTTTGGACAACTTCAGGAACTATACCTTTCTCTTCAAGCTGTAAAGCGAAAGAATAAAGGTCAACATAATCTGGAGCATCTTCGCTATCAACAATTGTAGATTTCTCTCTTGCTTCCTGAATCAAGTAAAAAGTGTCCTCGTTTAGGGTGAGAGCGATTTTATCTAAATCGTCTAAAAGGTTCTCTACTTCCTCCCTATTAAATACCGCAAGAGATAGAGGATACGGATAAGAATTGTATTCCTCCCCGTAGGAATCCACAATGTATTTTCCAAGTGTATAGGCATCTGCATCAGGATTTTCAATTAGTTTTTCCATTATTCTTTCGTAGTTCCAACCGGCGCCGGGTTCGTAAGTTTCTGAAACCACGAAAGCATCAGCATAGTCTTTTATATCGGCAAGAACTTCTATTCCCCCCATGAGACACTCATCAAAACCTATTAGATCTAAGTTATAGCCAGTTTTTTTAAGCTCTTCAAGGGCTTCCTTTAGTTCATACATAAAAAGGTAGTCATTGTTTCCTTCGTCCACACTTGCTATGCGTGGAGAAGTAGTGCTACTTGGACCTCTCCATCCCTCTCCGTGATTCCAAAGAATTAAAGCTGTTTTTTCTGAAGGATACTTAGACATAAATTCTTCTACAAAGTTAATTAAAGTTTGGGAATCACCCATGTTGAGTTCTTCTTGCTGCGTTGTCAGTTCTTCAAACTCTCCGGTGACTTCATTGGAAGCGTATACTGTATAACCTAAGGAAGAGAAAAAGTCCCTGAGAACTACGACCTTTACGGTTGGCGGATACTGAACTTTTGAAAGCTCTGAAATGTCGTAGTCGGCAAATACATCCAGATCATTGTCTCCATTCATATAGATGAGAATAAGCCACTTTCTCTCATAAGTGACTTCTTGACACCCGTTGGTATCTTGACAGAGCTCCAACGTATCGTTACTGGAATCGTAACTGACGTAATAATCGGTTCCGTTGTAGGAGAAATCTATGGTAAAGTTAGTGTTTGACTTTATGAGTTCCTCTATGGAAGTTGAAAGAGGAGTTTGAACTGTAACTTTGCTTAAGTCAATTTGAAGTTTTGTCATAGTTGTATCGTCATTGAAACTATGAATCAAGCGTGCAAGAGTCTCTCCTGCTTCTGAAGTTCCTGTTATTTTTTCAGGAGTAATTACTTCTCCTTCCTCGTGAAGCTGATAATCTCCAAGCTTAACTTCTCCATTTTCTCCATTTAAGAAAAATTCAAGTCTTGGAAGTTTTACAGAACTTTCCAGTTTGAATGAACCGTCATCTCCCGTTACCGTACATTCGGCCGTCTCGGCTACACAAACTTTCAGTCCTTTTATGTCACTTGCGGCAACTTTCCCCGAAACCAGATAGAGGTAATCCCTCGTTTCACTGGAATCGTTTCCTCCACAAGAAATAGCCAATAGAGACAAAACAAGTATGGGTAACAGTCTCCTCGTCACAATTGTTCTAAAACTCTCTCAATATCCTTCGGTTTTTCAATATTAATTACTTTAAGGCCACGATCAATTCTCCTAACAAGTCCCTTTAAAACATTTTTTGGACCAATTTCATAAAAAATCTCCACTCCCATTTCTTTCATCTTTAGAACATCCTCTACCCATCTTACTGGGGAAAACACCTGTCTGTAGAAAGAATCTTTTATCTCTTCCGGCTTTTTAAGGAGCTCCACGTCTGCATTGTTGAGGAGGGGAATCTCTGCCTCTTTAAATTCCACTTCTTCCATTAACTCCCTTAGCTTTTCTGCCGCAGGTTTCATGAGCTTAGAGTGGAAAGGAGCTGAAACTGCAAGCCTTACGATTCTCTTGGCTCCTTCCTTTTGAAGCTTTTCCTCTGCTTCCTCTAAGGCTTTTATCTCTCCCGATATTACCGCCTGCTCTGGGCTGTTGTAGTTTGCCACCTGAACAAATCCGCTCTTTACCTCTTTTAAAACCTCCTCTATTTTTTCAGCAGGCAGTCCAATAACGGCCGTCATTCCGCCAACGCCTGCCGGAACGGCCTCCTGCATAAACTCTCCCCTCTTTCTCACCAAAAGAGCTCCATCGTGAACCGAAAACACTTTTACCGAACAGGCGGCAGAAAACTCCCCGAGAGAGTGGCCTGCAACAACTACCGGCTTTTCAGAAAAACCCGCAGACCCCAAAACCCTTAAAATCGCTATGCTTACCGTAAAGATTGCAGGTTGAGCATTGTAGGTTAAAGTGAGTTCACTTTCTGGAGCTTCAAAGCAGAGTTTTGCTATGTCAACCTTTGCACCTTCTGAGGCCTCTTCAAAGACTTCCCTTGCCTCTCTGAAGGCTTCATAAATTTCCCTTCCCATTCCGCTGTACTGAGAACCCTGACCGGGAAATATAAAAGCAACGGTCATCCTCTTCCTCCTTTAGTTTTACCTTTTGTAATAACTGGTAACTTGTTGTAGTATTGACTTTCTAAAGTATACCATCTAACGAGGAGAGTAACATTGAAGGAAGCAATTCTTTTAACCTATATGGGAGCTCCCTCCACTCTCTCAGAAATAAGACCTTTCCTGTATAGACTCTTTTCGGATAAGGATCTCATAAACTTTGGAGTCCCGGCTTTTCTCCAAAAGCCCCTTGCCTTTTTTATCTCCCTTTTTAGAGCTCCAAAGGTAAAACCCCAGTACGAGGCCATTGGCGGAGGAAGCCCTTTAGGTAAATACACTCTTGAGCAGGCAGAGCTCTTAGAAAAAAGAACCCGAATAAAAACCTTTGTCGGGATGCTCTATTCGTCTCCTCTCCTTGAAGAGGTTGTAAAAGAAGTGCTTAGTTACTCCCCCGACGTTCTCTACGTTTTAACTCTCTATCCCCAGTATTCTCTTGGAACGGCTGGAGCGTGCCTTAGGGACGTTGAAAAGCTCTTGGGCGGGAAAATTCCTTATAGAGCCGTTAAATCGTGGTGCAGGAATCCTTCATATATAAGGTGGATACAGGAGTCTATAAGAAAAGAGCTCTCAGGACTTTCTCCTTCTGATACGGCTATCCTTTTTTCTGCCCACAGCCTTCCAGAATACTTTGTAAAAGAGAAAAAAGACCCTTACGTTGATGAAGTGAAGGACACGGTAAACCTTGTTATGAGGGCTTTTCCGGAGTTTCCCTTTAGAATCTCCTACCAGAGTAAAGTAGGGCCTATAAAGTGGCTTGAGCCGTCAACGGAAGAAGAGCTCCACAGACTAAAAGAAGAGGGCTTTAAAAACGTTGTGGTCTTTCCTGTAAGTTTTGTTTCTGAGCACATAGAAACCCTTTACGAGCTTGACGTTGAATATAAAGGCATTGCCAAAGAGCTTGGTCTAAATTATAAG
>CAZQLZ010000021.1:0-8431 GCA_964594265.1 uncultured bacterium | reverse complement strand
GCTCCTCTCTTTCCTGCAAGGGAAACTTCTTTCTCTCTTATTAGCCAGTTACCATCCTTCCTATAAACTATAAAAGGCATCCCTCACCTCCACAAAACACACTACAGTGATAACGACTTTAATATCTCCTCAACACAGACTTTTGGAGGGTTTACGTCGGTTCTCACCCTTAGCTTTGCCTTTTCGTAAAAGGGACGTCTCCTCTCAAAGAGCTCCCTTACCCTCTCCTTCCCTAACTTAACGAGGGGTCTGTTGCTATCTGTAGAAATCCTTTTCCAGAGAGTATCAAAGTCTGCCTCAAGGTAAACCGTAAAGGCATTCCGGTTTAGGAGCTCCATATTGTTAAAGTAAGCAGGGAGTCCTCCACCAGTTGAAATTACTAACTGCTCTTGGGATGAAAGGAACTTTTCAATAAGGTTTCTTTCTAACTCCCTAAAGTACTTTTCTCCTTTTTCGCTAAATATTTCAGAAATACTCATTCCCGTTCTTCTCTCTACCTCTGCATCGGTATCAATCAAAGGAATGCGTAGACGTTCAGAAAGAAGTTTCCCCACAGTTGATTTTCCGCTACCCATAAAGCCCACCAAAACTATTTTCACAACTACCTCGTTGGAACGGCAAAGAAAGGCTTATAACCAGACTTTGGTAGAAACTCTTTTCTATCATCCTCAGTTCCAAGTTGTCCATCAATACCAGGACTTACAACTGCATTCCCTACAAGCCACAACTTTCTCCCTAAGCAATCGGTAACAGGGAGCTCTTTTTTTCCTTCGTTTCCACCAAGAACCTTTTCTTTCATAGCCCAATTCAGCGCTTCTAAAAACTTTAACTCCGAGAACTTCAACAGATTAACAGGCAAGAAAAGATAGAGAAGTGATAAAAACAATGCCAGAATTATGAGTATTCTCGCCTTAAGAGGCATCGCCTCTTGATACTTGTAAGGCTCTATCCCTACCGCACCCTCTTCCATTAACTTTGCAAAGTCGGCAATAGAAACTCCTAACCTATAAAGATCAAGTTTAGAGAGAGGTTTCTTCGTTGTCCAGTAAGTCACGAGAGAGGAAGGAAACTTAGAAGTATCCATAAACTTTATAACAAAGTTCTCTGGAACTTTCCTAACAGACTGAAGATAAGGGTTATTTACTATCTCCACCAACTTCTCTTCTGGTAAAGCTCCGTTATAACTGCCAGAACATTCTTCAACCTCGTTTAGCTCAAACATCGGAGAAGTTCCCGAAAGAATCCATTTTTCTAAAAACTTTTTCAGGGCAAAATCGGGAGAGAGCTCTTCACGGGTTCTTACGTAAACCTTAGAACCATCGTAGCATAAAGTCAATTCATCAACGCCATAGGGAAGTGCAACGATAATTTCTCCCACTGTTTTCTTTTCCTTTAAAACATTCAAAAGCGTCAAAAATTCCTTAGGTTCTGTTAACTTTCCTCTTAAATGCTGCATACCATTCTACCCAGAATGAAGTTTGTCAGGAAAACGAGAATAAAGACGGTCAGGAAGAAAGTTAAACTTCCATTTATATAGCTTGTAACTCCCGGAATCTCCAAGACTTGAGGTTCATAGGAACCCAAGCGAACAGGGAAAAGCCGAGCAATCAAAGTTCCGAAAACAGCTCCTAAGAACATAAAGAACAATTCTTTTATAGGGAAGTAGAAACCGTAGGAAGAAACCGGAACATGAATTACAAGGGGGACTGCTTTCATAAAGAAAAACTCTTCCTTTTCAAGTTCGTCTTTAAGCCTGGCTGCCTTATTAACTTCTAAGAGAGCAGAATAGGCTAAGTAGAGATTATATTTCGCAATAGGACAAGGATTTAACTGCAGGGAATCAGAAAAATAATTCTCAGCGAGTTTATACTTACCCCTCATAAAGTAGTAGTATCCAAGATTATTGAGAATAATAGCTTTAAGTTTCAAATCAGAAACGGTGTCCTTTAGTCTCTTTAAAGTATTCACTGCTCTAAAGTCACCAACAGCTAAAAGGTTACTTGCTTTTTCTATCTTTTGCCAACCCATCCCTAAGTACAAGATCTATAAGGTACTCCGGCACGTAACCGTCCCTTTCCACTTTGAGACTATATAGAGTTTTAGGACTTTTAAGGTAGGAAAACGCATTTTTTTCAAAGACATGATAGAAGAAGATAAAAAGAACGCATAGAAGAGTAACAATTGCTGTCTTTTTCTTTTCCATCCTCAAGTTGAGCAAAACTGCTAAGGAAGCTGAAAACAGGAAAAAGGAAACATCTCCAAAGAGAGAAGCCACCGGAATAGCAAGTGATGCTAAGGTTAGGAGTAACCTCTTTCTTCCAGAACCTTCAACCTGCTGAAAGTAGAAGAGAAACGTATAAAAAACAATAAGAAAAAGCACTGCATAGATGGCTCTTGAAAACGGACTAAGGTAGTAGAGAGCTCTCTTAACACCTAACAAACGAGTAGAAGGAATTTTTTCTACTTCTTTGCCAAGCAGATAATTAAGCTCCGGAACGTGATTAACTGGAAGATGTTCCTTGGCGTTTAATATCTTCTTTACGTCCTTCTCAATAACGGCAGAGTTCTTCTTTACCTGAATGTCAGACTCCAATTTTAAAACCAAGGAGTTAAGAGCTTCTCCCTTGGCCGTAACGCTAAAGAGAACTAAGAAGAACACTAATAAAACTCTCCCTATCCTCATAGCAGTCAATCCCTTCTATTTTCCAAGTCTTGTATCCTAACACCTTTTTTCTGAGCTTTAGAGCGTGAGC
This sequence comes from uncultured bacterium, assembly GCA_964594265.1. Classification (GTDB taxonomy): domain Bacteria; phylum Aquificota; class Aquificia; order Desulfurobacteriales; family Desulfurobacteriaceae; genus Phorcysia. The sequence goes on along the minus strand of CAZQLZ010000021.1, from coordinate 5,678 downwards.
TATTTCACTTAAAGTTCCGTAGTTTCCTCCTAAAGCAACAATAACCTCAGAAGAAGAAACAACTAAAACGTTTCTCGCTTGTCCCATTCCCGTTGGAATTTTTATATCTATGTAAGAATTAGCTACAGAGTCGTACTCTGGCAAGATACCAACCGTTAGTCCACCAGCCTCTTTTGCTCCTTTTGCAGCTCCTTCCATCACACCGTAAAGTCCCCCGCAGATTAAGACATATCCCTTCTTTGCGATAATCTTACCAACTTCAACGGCCGTCTGGTAAAGTTCGCTACCGTTTAAAACATTCCCGTCTCCTATGACGGAAACCGTTTTCAAGGCTACTTCCTCGCCCTCAGGTATTCAGTTAGAGGCTCTTTCACCTCAACAAGTCCAAGCTCCGTTATCTCCATAAGGTGAATTTTAGTATCGTGCCCGCACAGGCGACAGCCGTCTATCCTGAAAAGCCTTAGGATATCCCCTAAATCCTTCTTAAAGGCCTTTGCTCTTGAAGGAGAAAGAAGAACTTCCTTTGAGAGGACTATGGTACAGTCCACAATGTGGCCAACGGCGTAACCGCCAGCAGCTTCGGCTGACAGTTCATCGTGACCGCTTCTTTTCTGGGAAACGAAAATAGCTGTCTGATACCACTTTTTCATGAAGTTGAAGAAGGCTCTCACGATTGAGCGGGCAAGCATTTCTTTTGCTTCATAAAGTCCCGTTATGGAGTCTATAATGGTCCTGTGGCACTTATAGGTTCTGTAAACGTAGGCAAGAGTGTCAAGCATTGTGGGTATGTCGTCTCTTAGCCTTGCGTTGCTTGCAGCGTCTATGAGGATGATGTTGTCCTCAATCTCCTCAAAGTTAACTCCCATTGCAGTAGCCCTTTCTCTTAAGCCAGCAGCAACAAAGGAAGCTGGACTTTCAACGGTTACAAAGCAGACTTTTTGTCCCATTGATGCTTGCTTTATCGTAAACTGCTCGGCGATGAGACTCTTTCCGGTATCAGGCATTCCGGTAAGGTTTACAACAGCGTATTCAGGTATCCCTCCAAGAGGTTTCCTAACAGGTTTTCCATCCTCCCATTCAACCTTAAAAAAGAGTTCATCAAGCCCTTTAACACCACTTGCAACACCCCTTAGCTCCGGGGATCTTTTAACAGCCTCTCCAAGTACGTAAATGTAATCCTTCATTACTTGGGGTTGTCTGTCCTGAAACTGATAATCGGACATGTCTTCCTCCACAAATGGCTCAAATCAAAAATCATATTAACAAAATCACTCACCCCTAACAAGCGAAACGCCCCAAGAAAGGAGCTCCTTTGTCCTCTCTTCCTCTGGAGTTTCAGCGTAAACTCTAAACACCGGCTCTGTTCCAGAGGGTCTAAAGAGAATCCAAGAGTCGTCTTCAAAGATGATTTTTAGTCCGTCTACGGTAAGAACTCTGTCAACTCTAAGATTCTTCCACTTTTCAGGCGGGTTCTCTTTCAAAGTTTCAAGCGTTTTCCTTTCCTTCTCTGTAACGGGTAGATCCATCCTCCTGTAGTAGGCCGTTCCAAACTCTTTAAAGAGCTCCTCAACCATCTGAGAAACTGTTTTTCCTTCTGCAAGCATCTTTTCAACTACTAAAAGCCCCATTAAGAGTCCGTCCCTTTCGGGGAGATAGTCCATTACGGCGTATCCACCACTTTCTTCTCCGCCAAAGAGAACCTTTTCCCTTAGGGCAACTTCTGAAATGTTCTTAAAACCTACGGGAACTTCCTTGAGTTCTATGCCCTCTTTCCTGCAGATTCTATCCACCAAGTAACCGGTTGAAACGGTCTTTACGACGATTCCTCCTCTCTTGCCTTTGTTTCTGAGAACGTGAAGGAGAGTTAAAGCGAAAACAATCTGGGAGTTAACAAAGTTTCCTCTCTCATCAACAATACCTACTCTATCGCCGTCTCCATCGTTCGCTATTCCTACGTCGGCCTTTACCGCCCTTACTTTTTCCATAAGGGTTGTAATGTTTTTCTCAACAATCGGTTCTGGATGCTTTCCCCCAAAAAGAGGATCACGGTAGGCGTGAATCTCAATAACAGAAGCCTTGGTCCCGCGTAGAGCTCTTGGCATGAGACCAGCTTGAGCCCCATACATCGGGTCGTGAACAATTGTGACTTCTCTTTCTTTAAAGAGGGAAAGTTCCAACTGACTTCTAACGCCTTCAACGTAAGGGGTTTTAAGGTCTTCTTTAACGAATTCGCCAAACGCAGGTTCTAAATCTTCAACTTCAGGAAGTTTTGCCTCAATTTCCCTTGTGAACTCAGTCCTTGCTGCCCCTCCAAAGGACTCCTTTATCTTGTAACCGTTGTACTTTCCGGGATTGTGGGAGGCCGTAATCATAACGCCGTTGTCAAAGTTTTGATACTTTGTAACGTAAGAAATGGCTGGAGTTGGAAGAAACTCCTCTGCAAGAACAACCTCAAAACCCATCCCAGCAAGTATTTCAGCTACAAACCTTCCATATTCTTCGGACAAAAACCTTAAATCGTAACCAACAACGACCCTTTTAGCGCCTTTCTCCTTCAAGACCTTCCCGTGAGCAAGAGTTACCTTTTTTAAGTTGTCAAAGGTAAACTCCCTTGAAATAACTCCACGCCATCCATCGGTTCCAAATTTAATCTTAGCCATTCTCCCTCCACGCTTTTTTAATTAGCTATTATAAAAAAAGAGTTGAAAAAGCCCTATTAGAAAGCCAAGAATCCCTCCAAATATTGTTATGTAGCGGAGCTCCTCACTTATAAGCTTTAAAACAATTTCCTCAACTTCCTCTATTGGGAGGGAATTTACCCTTTCCTTTACGATGGATTCAAGGTTTATTGACTCTAAGATTACAGGGAGCTCTACCTCTATTATTTTCAGCAGTCTCTCAGCTGCAACTTTAGAAATGTATTCTTTTTTCTTTTTCAGAAATTCTTTTAAGGAAGAAAATATCCTCAAAATCAAATCTTCGTTTGCGTTTACAACCTCTGAAAACCGTTTTTGCTTTATGCTGTTTAGTACCGATTCGGCTACTTCCTTGATGGCAAACTTAATGCTCTCTCCCTTCTTCCCCGAAAGGTCTATGGGTTTAGATAGGAGTTTTTGAAGTTCAACCCAGATGAGCTTAGAAACTTTGAACCTCAGTTCTTCATTTTCCGCTGCCTCCTCAATTAGCCTTAATAGCTGATGAGAAAACTTTTCAGAAAGAGTATCAGCTAATCTATCGCTAATTATTGGAATATAACTTTTTAACTTCTCTATTCCTCTTCTAAGGCTGTGGTATAAGACGTCTCTAAATTCAAGGCTCTGCAAGAGATTAATGAGCTCTACGGCAATTTCTTCGGTCTTTTCGTCAACAAAACTCCAAAATTTCTTTCTTAGAAAAGAAGGAAGGAGTTCCTCAAGGCTCTTTCCATCAATACGCTCAATTATTCCATCAATAGCAGACTCAAGGCTTTTCTCAAAGGATTTAAAGTCTAAAAGCTTTTCAAACTTTTCATCGCCTATACTCCCTACGAACTCCTTGAGGTAATCATCTCCCTTTAAAAGTAGCTCGTCAAAAAACTTAGAAATTAAAACCTCTAAACTCTCTCTTAATTTTTCCTCGTTTAGACGTTTCCTTATAACTTCCTCTGTCAAAAGATTTTCTTTAACTATCTTCGCTATCGCCTCGGCAAGTTTTTCCCTTTTTGACGGGATAAGTCCCGGCGTAAAGGGAACTTTTTTTCCCAAGATGTAGTAAGGTTTAAGAGGTCTAAAAATCATCTTTATGGCAACATAATTCGTGATGTAGCCAATTAGAGCTCCTAACGCAGGCGGGATTAAAAACTCAATCAAGGAGTACTTCCTCCAGAATAGAGTATATAGGACCTTGTGGAGTCAACTTGCTCTCAATAAGACAAACTTTCGCCTCCACTTTCCTCTCAAAAAGATGTTCTCTCATCTTAAAAAGGTAATTCTTAAACTTAGTCTGGTGTCTCATCTTCTTTATTCTCAAAAGCGTAAGGTGAGGAGTAAAACGCTCTTCAAGAGGAAAGCCAAAAGGTAAGAGGGCCGTATCAACTCTTCTCTTCACTTCGTAGAGGTTTTCAGAGTTCATTCCCACCCACAGAACCCGTGGAGAGTGCAAAGAAGGAAAAACGCCAAGCCCCCTGTACTCTACAAAAGGTGCTTTCACCCCTTTCAGCTTTCCCCTTAGCATATTTACAATGCTTGGAATTCTCTCCTCATCAACGTCTCCAAGAAAACGGTAGGTAAAGTGAAGGTTCTCTCTTTCTACCCACTTTCCGATTATTCCGAGAGAATCTATAAACCTTTTCACGTTTTCAAGGCCAGCAACGGAAGTTAGAGTTCCGACAAAGAGCCTTTTCTTTGGCATTTTCGCTCTCCTTTCCAGCAAAAGAGATACAATTAATTGTAAACTCTCTGCTGGAGAAGGAATGAAAAAGAGAACAAAGATAGTAGCAACCCTTGGTCCTGCCTCTTCAAGCGAAAAGGTTTTAAAGAAAATGGTTGAGGCAGGCCTTGATGTTGTAAGGCTCAACATGTCCCACGGAACTTACGAAGAGCACAAAAAGAGAATAGCCCTTGTAAGGAAAGTGGAAAGAGAGGTAGGACGTCCTTTACCAATACTGATGGATCTATGCGGTCCAAAGATAAGAATCGGAAAAATAGAGAAAGAGCCCTTATACCTTCACAGGGGAGATTTAATCATTCTTACAACGGGGAAATCCAAAAAAGGAAAGATAACCGTTAACTATCCCCACCTTCATAAGGAGGTGAAAAAGGGGGAAACGATTCTCCTTGCCGATGGAACTTTTAGGTTAAAAATTAGGGAGGTTAAGAACAGAGACATAGTTTGTGAGGTAATTGTCGGCGGACCTCTTACATCCCACAAGGGGGTGAATCTTCCTCACTCGGAGTTATCCGTTCCTGCACTTACAGAGAAAGACAGAGAAGACGTTCTTTTTGGCATTGAGAACGGTATTGATATTATTGCTCTTTCCTTCGTGAGGAAGGCAGAGGATATCTTAGAGCTAAAAAGACTTCTCAAATCCCTACGAAAAGACATTCCGGTCATAGCAAAAGTAGAAAAGCCCGAGGCCGTAAAGAACATAGACTCAATCCTCGCTGCTGCCGACGGAATAATGGTTGCCCGTGGAGACCTTGGGGTGGAGCTCCCCTTAGAGAGAGTTCCCGTTATTCAGAAGCAGATAATCAGGAAGGCAAACGAGGCCGGAAAGCCCGTGATAACTGCAACCCAGATGTTAAGGTCAATGGTTGACCTGCCGGTTCCTACAAGGGCAGAGGCTACAGACATTGCAAACGCTGTCCTTGATGGAACAGATGCCCTCATGCTCTCAGAGGAAACGGCAGTCGGAAAGTATCCGGCAAAGGTAGTAAGAACTATGGCAAAGATAGCCGCAGAGGCCGAAAAGATATACCCTTACAAGCGCTACGCTGACTTTTCCGCAAAAACCTTACAGGATTCACTCGCAAAGTCTGCCTGTAACCTTTCAAGAGAGATAAAGGTAAAGGCTATAGTTCCCTTTACAAGAACTGGAGCTACAGCCATAGCCGTTGCAAAGTATAGACCTCCCGTCCCGATATACGCAGTTACCCACGATGAGAGAGTTTTTAGGAGACTAAGCCTTATCTGGGGAGTTG
>CAZQLZ010000020.1:0-4554 GCA_964594265.1 uncultured bacterium | reverse complement strand
GCGGAAGCCCAGCTTGTTAAAAAACCCTCTGGATACTACCTGCACGTAGTCTGCTACCTTCCAAAAGAAAAGGTAATAGAAGAGATCAAAAAGAACCAGACGAAAGAACCTGTAGGGATAGACTTAGGGATAAAGTATCAGGTGACTCTATCAAACGGGGAGAAATTTAGCTGGTACATACCAGAAACCAGAAGGCTCAAGAAACTCCAGAAAGAACTATCAAGGAAACAAAAAGGGAGCAAGAACTACCAGAAAGTAAAGGAACAGATAAGGAAAGAATGGGAATACATACACAACAAGAGGAAAGACACGCAGAATAAGGTTATAGGCTACCTTAAGAAATTTTCTCTCATAGCGATACAAAAGGACTCGGTAAAGAGTTGGAAAGAAGGGTTATTTGGAAAGCAAGTGCAAAACACAGGGATAGGAGGAGTAACTGCAAGGCTAAAAACCTTTGCGGCTCTTATTCCTGTGATTTTTGTAGATAGATACGAACCTACGAGCCAGACCTGTTCTTTCTGTGGATATAAACAGAAAATCCCTCTATCAGAAAGAACTTTTAGGTGTAAGAACTGTGGTAGAGAGATAGACAGAGATGTCAACTCGGCACGGAACATATTGCAGATAGCCCTGAAAGCGCTGGCAGACCGCGTAAAGTCTGCCCTACCTGTGGACTGCGGGGAAGTAACGCCTGTGGAGTGGGGAATAGTCCCACGATGAAGCAGGAAGCCCCTCACTTTAGTGAGGGGAGGAAGTCACCAATGCAATTAGACCTTCAAACCAATTTTAATCGGCTTGAAAGAGTGGGTGGCTAAAACTAAAATTACGTCAACTTATAGCTGGAGGCTTGAGAATGCTTACAGAGGAGCGAATAAAGGAGATATTCCTCAAAACTGATGCCTTCCTTGAAGGGCACTTCTTGCTCTCAAGTGGACTTCACAGTCCTTACTACCTTCAGTGTGCAAAAGTTCTCCAGTATCCGGAGTTTGCAGAGGAGCTCTGCAAAGAGCTTGCAAGGAGAATAAACGAACTCGGTGTTGAGTATGACCTTGTCATAGCTCCAGCCCTTGGGGGGATTATTGTATCCTACGAGACGTCAAGGCATCTTGGGGTAAGGGGTATTTTTGCGGAGAGGGTTGACGGAAAACTCACACTAAGGAGAGGCTTTGAGATAAAGCCTGGGGAGAGAGCCGTTGTCGTTGAGGATGTTGTGACTACCGGAAAGTCAACGCGCGAAACTATTGAAGTTGTAAAACAACACGGCGGGGAAGTTGTAGCCGTTGGTAGCTTAGTTGATAGAAGTGGTGGAAAGGTTAACTTTGGCGTTCCTTTTGTAACTCTCTGGAGGCTGGAAGTACCCGTTTTTGAACCAGACTCCTGTCCTCTGTGCGAAGAGGGTAAAATACCCCTTGTTAAACCTGGTAGCAGGAATATTCCGGTAAGGTAGGCGTACTGTGAAGATATTTAAGCCCTTTGAGGTTATTAGAGAAGAGCTCTTAAAGGCAGAGGAGTTTTCAAGGGAGCTCCTTGATTCAAAAGTGGAACTTGTTTTAAGAACCGGCGGTTATATTCTTGATAGCGGCGGAAAGAGAGTAAGACCGGGGTTAACGATAATCGCCGGAAAGCTCGTTAGCGCAAGTCTTAGTAGGCTCATTCCCGTTGCAACGGTTATGGAGTACATGCACACGGCTACACTCCTTCATGATGACATTGTTGATGGAGCAAAGCTCAGAAGGGGAAGGCCTTCTGCAAATACCGTTTTTGGAAACGACGTTGCCGTTTTAGTGGGCGACTATATGTTTGCAAAGGCCATCTATGTTTTGGCCGTTTACGGAGGAGAGGAGGTTTTAAAAGTTGCAGCACAGACTGTTCGGGATATGGCGGAAGGAGAGCTCCTCCAGCTTGAGAAAATTGGAGATATAAACCTTACAGAAGAGGAATACTTTGACATAATCTACCGTAAAACTGCTTCCCTCCTTTCAACCTGTTGTGAAGTTGGAGCTCTCTTGGGTAACGCTTCAAGAGAAGAAAGAAGAGCCCTAAGGGACTACGGAAAGCTCATTGGTTATGCCTTTCAGCTTGTTGATGATGCTTTTGACTATATCTCCAAAGAAGAAACAATCGGTAAACCTGCCGGAAACGACATAAGGGAGGGGAAAGTAACCTATCCCCTCATCTCTGCTCTCAAAAAGGCTACACCAAGAGAAAAGAAAGAAATAGCCGAAGTTCTTTCTTCCGTAGAACCTTCAAAAGAGGAGATAGATAGAGTAAGGCAGTTCGTCCTTGAAAAAGGCGGAACGGAAGAAACCTTCAACCTTGCAAAGGACTTTGTTAAAAAAGCGAAAAAACTCCTTACTACTTTTATGGACTCTCCCTACAGAAAAGCCTTAAATGAGATTGCAGACTTTATAGTAGAAAGAACCTGTTAAGCTACGATCTCTTTTTAAGATACTCTTCAACTCTCTTAATGGAACAAAGACTTCCGCACATTGTACAGGTTTTTTTGTCCTCGTGCGGACTTCTTTCTTTTCTATACCTTTTTGCCTTTTCTGGGTCTATTGCAAGCTCAAATTGTCTTTCCCAGTCCAGAGCTTCCCTTGCCTTTGCCATTTCTATATCCCACTCAAGAGCTCCCGGAACGCCCTTAACTATATCTGCCGCGTGACCTGCAATTCTTGCAGCAATAACCCCCAATTTAACATCCTCAACATCCGGGAGAGCCAAGTGCTCTGCGGGGGTAACGTAACACAAGAAATCTGCACCGGCCTTAGCGGCAATAGCTCCTCCTATGGCACTGACTATGTGATCGTAACCGGGGGCAATGTCGGTAACAAGGGGACCTAAAACGTAGAAGGGAGCTCCGTGACAGAGCTTTTTTTGGAGCAGTATGTTTGCCTCAATCTGGTCAAGGGGAACGTGGCCGGGGCCTTCTACCATTGCCTGAACGTTGGCTTCTCTTGCTCTGTCAACGAGTTCACCGAGGGTTATGAGTTCTTCAATTTGACATCTATCTGTTGCGTCTGCTATACAACCTGGTCTCATGCCATCACCTAAGGAGAGGGTAACATCGTATTTTTTGGCGATTTCAAGCAGTCTGTCGTAGTGCTCGTACAGGGGATTTTCCTTTTCGTTGTAGACCATCCACTCGGCCATAAGAGCTCCACCGCGAGAAACTATGTTCATAAGCCTTCCCTCTTTTCTTAGCCTTTCCAGAGCAGAGAGGGTTACTCCACAGTGGACTGTTATAAAGTCAACACCGTCTTGGCAGTGCTTTTCAATGACATTAAAAATTTCGTCTACAGTCATTTTTCCTATAAAACCGTGTTTTTCGGCAGCTTCCTTTGCAGCCTGATAGATGGGAACAGTTCCTACCATCACTGGTGAGTTCTGTAGGATGGCTTTTCTTGTCTTGTCTATGTGTTTACCAGTTGAGAGATCCATTACAGCGTCGGCGCCGTATTTTACGGCTACCTTTAGCTTTTCAAGTTCAAGTTCTATCTTCTCTATGTCTCCAGATGTTCCGATGTTAGCATTTACCTTCGTTTTGAGCCCTTTGCCTATGGCTCTGGGTTTAAAGTTCTTCCTTTCCCTGTGGAAAACGTTTGCCGGTATTACAATAGTTCCTTCTATAAGCCCCTGAACTATGTAGTCAATATCTCTACCTTCATATTCAGCGCAGAGCTCCATTTCCTTTGTTACGATGCCTTTTTTGGCAAGTTCAACGAGCGTAGCCATTGTTCCTCCTTAGACTTCTTTGAGCTTTTTGGCTATTTCTTTTGCTACTTTTTTGCCTGAGAGGAGCATTCCTCCAAAAACAGGTCCCATTCTATGACTTCCGCAGGTTGCATTTGCAGCCATTCCGCTAACGTAGATTCCAGGGAAGACCTCTCTGCTGTTTTTAACCGTGTCTTCTTCTCCAACCGAAGCCCACAGAGGTTTTTCTCCCACAACACAGCCTGTTTCTGTAGCAAGTTTTATTCCTGCTTTCTTTTGCAGGGTTGAAACAACGTAGGCTTCGTGTCCTGTAGCGTCAACGACAAACTTGGCAGTAATAACTAAGGGATCTACTGGTAGTCCTAATTTTTCTACCGGTGCCCAGTTGATAACGAGACCGCAAACTCTATATTCACTCTTTTCTTTTTTGAGAACAACATCTTCAACAGTTACACCGTTAAAGACAACTACTCCTGCTTTTACGGCCTTTGAAGCTATGGTAGTCACTGCTTCAACAGAATCGGCGACGTAATAGCCGGGTTGAAATTCCTTGTAGCGTATATCAAACTCTTCTAAGATTTCTCTGCCCATTTCTTGAACGACTATTTCGTTAAACAGCATACCTCCAGTCCACATTCCGCCACCAATTGCAAGGTGCCTTTCGTATAGTGTTACCTTAAAACCTTCTTTTGCAAGGTAGTAACCGGCTACAAGACCGGAGGGACCTCCACCAACTATCGCCACATCTACCTCTAAGGAATTTTTGAGCTTACCCATGAAAGATTCAATTATTGCCTGAGATATTACGACTTCACTTAGGTTCTGCATGATTTTCCTCCT
>CAZQLZ010000019.1:0-9693 GCA_964594265.1 uncultured bacterium | reverse complement strand
TCAGGGTCTATGAAGAGGTTAACGACTATTCCAGCTTCTTTCAGCCTCCTTACAGCTTCCCTTATCTTCTCCTTCTGGCCGGCTACGTCAAGACCTCCCTCTGTTGTTATCTCTTCCCTCCTTTCGGGCACTAAGGTTACTTGATGGGGTTTAACCTCAAGGGCTATGTTTATCATTTCCTCCGTTACTGCCATCTCAAGGTTTACTCTTGAGTGAATTACCTCCTTTATGAGCTTAAGGTCTCTCTCGTTAACGTGACGCCTGTCTTCTCTTACGTGGAGGGTAATCTGATCTGCACCGGCAAGATCAGCAATAACTGCTGCATGAACCGGGTCTGGTTCAAAGGTTCTCCTTGCATTTCTAACGGTTGCAACGTGGTCTATATTAACGCCGAGCCTTATCCTTCTTTTCATTCTTTTCCTCCCATCAGCTTTGGTTGCGTTCTGTTATGATTTTAACCCAAAGGAGAGCAAAAAATGAGAAGAGCATTTACTTTACTTGAAATTCTTATAGCCGTAGCCATAGTGGGAATGGCCTTTGGGGCGTTTCTTGTCCTTTCTGGAAGGATAGTAGAAACTACAGACATCCTGCTAAAGACAACCCTTTCCACACTTGCTGCCAATAATGCTGTTAATGAGATTCTATACATGGGAAAAAACTACAGCAACAAAGAGGTAGATATACTAAATTACAAAATAACCGTTAATCAGGATTTTGAAGATCTAATGGGATTTAGAGTTCTCAAAGTGGAAGCTGGAACGCCAGAAAACGGAAAACTGGTGGAAATCTATGAAGTTCGGTAGAGGCTTTACCCTCATTGAAATGCTTATAGCAGTTGGGCTTGCCGCTTTTATTCTTAGTGTAGCATACGGCTTTTTTAACGCAATTGAAAAGTCTGGAAAGTTTTCAGAAGAAAACAACAAACTGCAGTCAATAATCCCTCCTCTCTACTACGTACTCTTAAGAGATATTGAGTCCATAGATAGCCGTTACGGCAAATTTAGCATTCTGGAAAAATCCAACGATAAAACAGAAGTAGAGTTTTACACAAAGAGCTGTTTTTTCTTTAAGGGAATCTGTAAGGTAAGGTATTGGCTGTATAAAGGATACCTATTTAGAAAAGAGCTCCGCCTTAACTCTCTTTCCGAAAATGGAATAGAAGTTCCCATTATTTCTGGAATTTCGTCTATGGAGGTTTTCACTTCCAGCAAAGGAGACGGGCTGATTAAATTTGTCTTTAAGTTAGAAGAAGGGGGAGAGCTCCCCCTCGTATTTAAAATTAGAAGCCAAACATATTAGTTACAGACTCTCCAAAGTGAATTCTTCTTATAGCTTCGGCTATCATTCCCGCAACGCTTAAAACCTTAACTCCGGCAAAGGATTCTTGAAGAGGTATTGTATCTGTAACCACAACCTCTTTTATAACTCCCTCCTCAACTGCTTTTGAGAGTCTTTCTACCGCAGGACCAGAAAATACCGGATGAGTGCAGGCAGTGTAAACCTCTTCTGCTCCTCTTTCCTTTATAGCCCTTGCAGCGTTTACGATTGTCCCCGCCGTATCTATGATATCGTCCACAATAATTGCCCTTTTACCTTCAACGTCGCCTATTATGTTCATCACTTCTGCTACATTTGGTCTGGGACGTCTTTTATCTATTATGGCTATTGGAGAACCAAGAATTTTTGCAAAGTTTCTCGCCCTTGTAACACCTCCAATATCCGGAGAAACAACAACGGTATCTTCTCCACCTAACTCCTGCGATAAGAAATATTCTGCAATAACGGGTCTGGCCTCTAAATGGTTAACAGGAATGTCAAAGAAGCCTTCTATCTGTCTTGCATGAAGATCTATAACTACAACGTGATCTACTCCAGCAGCGGTAAGCAGATCAGCAACAAGCTTAGCGCTAATAGGATCTCTGGGATTAACTCTCCTGTCCTGCCTACCATAGGCGTAGTAGGGAATAACAGCCGCTATCCTTCCAGCAGAGGCTCTCTTTAGAGCGTCAGTAAGAATGAGAAGTTCCATTATGTGGTCGTTTGCCGGTTTACAGAGAGACTGAATTACGAAGACATCGCAATCTCTAACACTTTCGTTTATCACTACCTGAATTTCTCCATCGCTAAATCTCCCAACAGTTACATCTGCAAGAGGGATACCAAGTTTTGCCGCAACTGCTTTTGCAAGCTCAGGATTAGAATTTCCAGCCATCAGCTTGAGTTGCTTCATATTTTCCTCCTCACAAACAGTTTAAATCTTAAAATAACACAAGAAGCGACATAACTATAACACCAAGTGTAAAGTAGACTAAGTAGTCAACAAGATCTCCCGTTTGTATCTTTCTACATCTATCCCAGAGGTAGATGGAAAGGGATACCACGCTGTTAACAGCACCATCAACAACCTTCACATCAACCCATTCAACTGCTTTAGCAACCGAACCGTAAAATATTTTCCTGCAAACCCACTTAATAGCGTCATCTATCAACCATCCCTTGTAGAAAAAGAGATTGAGGGATTCGCCAATTGGATGAGCAAGTAGTTTGCTGGTGCCGAGAGCTCTCTTGTAGTAGATGAGGTAAGCCAGCGTAAACAGAATGAACATAACGGTAAAGGTGGCAGCAAAAAGGTTCACGTAGAAGGGTTCGTGAATCTCTCCAAAGAGGAAATGAATTATCTCCTCCTTAAAGAAAGCCGTTAAAAAAATAAGAATTGCCAAAATGTAAAGAGGAATAAGCATTACTGGATAAGCTTCTCTTGCATGTCGCGAGGCAGAAGAAGCCTCCCCCGTAAAAATAACAAACCACAGCCTAAATCCGTAGAAAATAGAAAGAACAGCAGCCACAAAGGCAAGTCCAAAAATGGCCGAGTTATGGTGAAAGGTTTCTGCTAAAATCCAGTCCTTGCTAAAAAAGCCGTTAAGAGGGGGAATTCCCGAAAGAGCCAAAACACCGATTAAAAAGAGAAGAGCCGTTTGAGGCATGTAATTTTTAAGCCCGCCGAGTTTAAAGGCGTCCTTTGTGTGATGCGTCATGTGGATGACTACACCTGCGGCAAGGAAGAGAAGAGCCTTAAAGATAGCGTGGTTCATAAGGTGAAAGATTCCTGCGGCAACAGAACCAGCTCCAAGGCCTACAAACATGAGAGCAAGGTGTTCCATTGTAGAAAAGGCTAATATTTTCTTTATCTCCGTATGAGCTAAAGCTCCAGTAGCAGCAATAAAAGCAGTTAGAGCTCCAACAAATGCAACAACTACAAGCGCCTGTGAATAATCAAAAAAAGGAAACATTCTCGCCACCAAGTAAACACCAGCATTAACCATAGTAGCAGCATGAATCAGCGCTGAAACCGTTGTAGGACCTTCCATTGCATCAAGAAGCCACGGAAAGAGTGGAAATTGTGCAGACTTACCGATAGCACCGATAAAGATAAGAACAGAAATCAACAGTCCAAGCTTTACGCTGAATGCTTTAACAACTGCAAGTGCGTTAAGCTCCTGAAAGTTAACTGTTCCGAGAACTACATAGGCAACAATAATGCCGGCAAGCATAAAGACATCGCCAAACCTTGTCATAACAAAGGCTTTAAGTGCAGCCTCAGCAGCGCTTTTTTTCCAGTACCAGTAACCAATCAGAAGATAAGAGCAAAGACCAACACCTTCCCAGAAGATATAGAGTCCCACCAAGTTACTAACAAAGACAAGCCCTACCATAGAGCCTATGAAGAAGAGCTTCTCAAAATAGTACCTATGAGGGGATTCATCCTCTTCCATATATCCTTTGGAAAAAACAATGTCTAAAAGACCTATACCAGTAGCAATCAGTGCCATGACAATGGCAAGGTGATCAACGTAAATGCCAAGAGGAACAGAGAAGCTTCCAAAGTGGAACCATTCAAACTCGTGAACTACAGGATCCTCTTTAAGGTTAAGGGCTATGTAGGAAGAAAGGCCAAAGCCGAGAGCTCCCGTAATTACCGCAACCCAAAATGCATTCCACTTTTCTGTAAATTTACCAACAAGAAAGGAGAGAATACTTCCAACAAAGAAAATAGCTATAGTCAAGTAAACAACCTTTTCCACTCTACCACCTCAAGTTCTTGATTTTTGAAGGTATAACCTCTCCAAAGCGCTTGTAGAAGACGATAACTATCGCAAGACCGACAGCAGCCTCAAGCGCTGCAAGACCTATAGTAAAGAAAGAAAAAATTTCTCCGTCAACATTCCTTTGGGCAGAAAAAACAACAAAGTTCAGGTTGGCAGCATTTATAATCATCTCTATTGAAAAGAGCATTCTGATTACCGATCTCTTTGAGAGAAGACCATAAACCCCAACAGCAAAAAGTGAGAAAGATAGGAAAAGATAGGCATGAACGTCCGCAGTCAGAAGCATCCTCGTCAACCCCTCTTAAAGATGTGACTTAATAACTAACATTGGATCTGCCTTTACGCCATTTACGTAAAATCCAAAGTGAAGGTGAGGTCCCGTTGACCTGCCCGTAGAGCCAACTTTCCCTATAAGCTGACCCGCTTTTACGAACTGTCCCTCTTTAACGGTTATCTTAGAAAGGTGAGCGTAAAGGGTATGAATTCCAAGACCGTGATCAATTATCACAGTGTTACCAGTAAAGAAAAGATTCCTTGCAAGGACAACTTTACCGGAAAGCGACGCATAGACCGGCGTTCCCCGGGGTGCCTTGAAATCAACTCCCCAATGGATTGAACGCTTTTTACCGTTGATTATCCTCTTTGCTCCAAATGGCGTTGAAACCCTTAGCTTTTTAAGAGGTCTCTTCAAAAAAGTTTCCTTAAACTTTTTTGGAGTCACCTGAGAGAAGATATTCCGCAGGAGCTCTTGTTCTCTTTTTATCCTTTTTAGGAGCTCTGGAGTATACTTTGGCTCTCTTACCCAGATTCTTGAAACCCTGTACTTTTTACGAGCAACCTTTATGACTCTCCTATCCTTTTTTCTCCCGTTCTCGTAAAGAGTAACAAAAACCTTTCCCTTACTCCCGTAAGGAATTACAAAGTAGGCCTTTTTAGACAGAACTGGAAAAATGTACTCTTTATTTCCAGCTTTTACTACAACTTTAGCCTTTTTAGGTCTTTCCTTAAGCTTAAAAAAGCCTATAGAACCGGGATAAGTATAAGAAAGATAAAAAGTCTCGGCCGCAAGATCCAGAGGGGCTATCAAGAGAGTAAAAACAAAAACGAAAATTCCAAAAAGTTTTTTAAACAGTTTCGCCGTCATCTTCTCCCTTCAACCTATCACCGGCTGACGGTAAGAAACAAGGAGCTCCACAAGCCGTTTTAGTTGTGCCAATTTTTCCTGAGGAATAACCTTTGAATGTTTTTCAAGGTAGCTTAGAGCTCTAAGAGTTGCACCCACATCAGAGTGAACACCTTTAAAGAAACCCTGTAAGGTATCAATCGCATCTACAAAGTCCTTACTTTTTTTCAGCCCCCTTAAAGACTCAAGATACTTTAAAGCCCCAGCAACCTGCTCCTCTAAATCAAACTTTACCGTCGCATAAGTCGTTCCTGCCGTTTCCTCTACCCTCTCACTCCCGCAGGAAACCGAAAGCAAAAGCAATATTGCCAGAGCTCCTATCTTCCTCATCCTTACAGGCCTCCATTTTCGGCTTACCAACAGGTATGTTACATTATTGCGAGTAACTCTTCAGCTGAAAATACCGGCAATTTAGAGCTTCTGAAACCCTTAGAATTCCTCAAAAAGCACCCTCAATAGATATTTCTCCTCAAGGTACTTCTTGTAATCTTCCTCGCCAACCTTAGAATCTTTAAGAATTCCTTTTAATTTTCTCACTGCAGGCGTTAAACCATCATCAGTTTGCTTAGCACTTAACCGGCAAAGAACTTTAAACATATCAGAAACAATCTTTGAAACAGGTTTCTCTACCTTAGAAGAATACTCCTCTTTTTCCATCCTCAGCGTTAGTTTTGTTCCCATCTCATCACTGGTCAGACTAAGAAGTTAGCTTACTCAACTTTCTAATTATCTCTATCTCCAAGTGATAAGTTTCATGCGGATTATAGTACTTACTGAGTTCCCTTAGAAATAAAGAACCGTGATTCACATCTCTAATCTTAAGATGAATTAGCTCATGAATCAATATGTATCTTATTTCTTCATCGTTTAAAAACTTCACTACATTCCGGTTAAACCTGAGAACATTCGTAGCAAGTGATAAAGAAGCTATCTTTTTCTTCATAGGTACAATTTTCAATCTAATATTTTCAGATATTTCCATCTCTTTCATTAATTCTTGCAAGATATCTTTTACTCTTCCCACAGTCTCTCCAGCTCACTTTCTAAATATTTATCTCTATCTGTTAACTCATAAGCAATACTCTCCGCTACCTTCATATCAACACCTGAACGGAAAAGATCCTTAAGCAATTCTGTTCTTATAGTCTTTCTAAGCTCATCGGTAAATTTCTTAAGTTTTCTACTACGTAAAACCTCCTCCAAAACTTTTTTCGTACTTCTGAGTTGAACTCTAATACCTGTCTCATGCTCTACGTAGTATGAAAGCGTTTCTATGATTTTCTCTGCTCCCGACTTTTTAGCAAGTTTTTCCCGATACATATTTGCTTCATCATAGTAAGCTTTCAACCTTACAAGGAAAGTTTTAGTACTAATAGCCCTCGTTATCCATTCTGACCTTAGTTTTTCAAGCCTTTTCATTATTTGCCTATAAACAGGATCGTGTTGACTTTCCGAAAGCAAAGCTCTAAGACTAAAATAGAAGTCCGCAATATCACTTACTGTTCTTTTTCTTACTTCATCCTCATCTATTAAATCCTTCATTAGTTTTTCTAAACTCTCAGTACTTAACTCCGTTTTTCCTATTTCTTTGAATTCTTCAACAATTGTTTTATCATGTATGTACCTCAAAAGCTCATTCCAGAACTCTTTCCCAAGTTTTATTTTCCTTCCAGAAGTAACTCTCTTAAGCCTGTAATACAGGTAAGCGATAGCTTCAATATCCTCAACATAGACAAGTTTTTTAGGATACGCTCCAAGTGCAGAATAGATAGTTAGTAAAGTCTTCATTTCGGTTATTATCCTAACCAACTTAGCAGAAAATAACTCCTCACTACCTGCAAGATAGATAGCGATTAAGCTTATTCTTGACTGAATTTCTTCCTTGTTAACTCCACTCCTAAAACTTTCCTTGAGCATTTCAATATTAATACCCAAATCTTCATTACCTATCTTCAAGTTTCTAAGCTCACTTTTAAGTTGCTTAAGTCTATATTCAAACTCGGAGAACTTTTGTTCTATAGATTCCATTAAATTAGCTTTAAAGTCTTCTCTAATTTCTTTATCCTCATCGGCAAGAAGGTTATAGATTGCCATAGTCTTGGTAAGGTGCTCCATGAGTCCGAAAGAGTCAACAACAAGACCAAATTTCTTATCAGAGTAAGTCCTATTAACTCTTGCAATAGCCTGCAGGAGTCTATGCTCGTAGAGAGGTTTATCAAGATACATTACTTTTAGGATAGGAGCGTCAAATCCTGTAAGGAGCATATCTGTAACGATGAGGATTTTCGGCTCTTCCTTTTCAAGAAAATTGTTCTGTATTTCATTGTTGATTCTCTTTAGGTCGTTATTTTTTCTTCTCTTTATCAGTTCTTCCCTGTACTCTATGATTTCTGGGTCTGTATCGTTGTAGTTATAGGTCATAACAATTTCTGTCCAGTTCTTAGCCTGCTCGCCGAATTTTTCAATCAGGTATTTATCAAGAGCTCTCTTGTACCTTACACATCCAACTCTGTTAACTGCAACGACCATCGCTTTGTATTTGAAGCCTTCCGTATCCTCCTCTATCCTGTCAACGATGTACTTAGCAAGCTTGTCAATTCTTTTCTCGTTTAAAAGGATAACCTTCGCCTTTGTTATATGGCTTCTAAGCTCCTTCTTTGATATTCTTCCTTCTAAAAGGTCTTCTATTCTTCCTTTTTTCTCCATGTATTCCTTTATGAATCCTGCTATTTCTTCCTCGCTCAGTCTAATCTTTACGCCTTCAGCTTTTATTTCCCCTTCTTTAACCACTCGGTAAACAATCGGAAGAGTAAAACCATCTTTGATGGAATCTCCTATAAAGTAAACATCAAGGTAGAACTCACCATCTTCGGGATACGAAAACTCTCTAAATGTGTTTTTCTCGTTTTTAAATACTGGAGTGCCTGTAAATCCAAAAGTAATTGAATCGGGAAAACTTATCTTTCTCATTGCAGCAAGTAGTCCGTACTGGCTTCTATGTGCCTCATCTATCAGGAAAAGAACGTTCTTTTTACGGACACCTCCCAGCTCAAGCAGATATCTCTCTTTTCCTTTATTGTCCAAGTTTTCAAGCTCACGAACGTGCTTTAGATATTCTTCATAGTTTGTATTCTTAAGATGCTCAAGGTAGCTTTTACCAAGATTTAAAAGAAGAGTGTAAAGTTCTGCTGTTACTTTTTTATCTTCTTCCTCACTAAGTCCGTCGTTTTGCTTAGCACCTCTTTGAAACTTTTGAATAGTTGTTAAGTAAACACCTCTTGGAATTATGTTCTCTGACATTTTGCTTTCTTTAGCGACTCTAATTGTTTCTCCTAAGTTCTTTATACTTTCAACTTTTCTGAAAAGTGCTCTAAACTTTTCATCCTGTACAGCTTTTAAGACTCTTTCATGTTGATTTTCTAAATCTTCCCTATCAACAACAAAGAAAACAAGGGGATTAGTACTGTAATAGAGGTCTAAGAAATAGTTGGCTATAAAAAACATTGTATAAGTTTTTCCACTTCCCTGCCAGTGCCATATAAGTCCACGATTTTTCTTAGATCCGTTTAAGTACTCCTTTATCCTGTTTATTGCCTTTACCGTAGCTCTATATTGATTTTGTCTTGCAATTAGCTTTGTAGTTTCTCCCTCTTTTGGCTTTAGGAAGAAAATGAAATATTTGAGGAACTCCAAAACTCTATTTACCTTAAGGAAGTCAAAGATTCCACTATTCCAGCGATAGATTCGTAAGTCCTTAGTTTCTCTTTTCCAGTTCGGGAGTGTTGGAGTGTAGTACTTTTCATCACCGTAAGCGATTCCAAATTGAACAAACCTAAAAAGCTCAGGACTAAAAATCTCGTATCTTCTTATTTGATTAACGGCAGTTATATACGATGCTGGAATTGATTCAGATTTTACTTCTATGAGGGCAATAGGAATTCCATTGATAAACAGCGTAAAGTCGGGTTTAACATTTTGAGGAGAACCTTTGAATTTTGCTTCATATAGGTAGAAGAAGGTATTTTTTCTATTTGAGTAATCAACAAGTTGGACTAAAAGAGTTTCTTTTCTTACAACTACAGGAATGCCGTATTTAAGATAATTGAGGATTCTTTCCTCTGTTGCATTCTTTAGCTCGTTATGAACTGCCTTTAAAACTTCTTTTTCTTCTGTTGGAGTCAAACTTGAAAAAATCTCTTCGTTAATTTCCTTAATCTTTTTTTCAAGAAACTTAGAGAAATAGAAATCTTCAACTAAGGAGTGTTCCTTAAATTTTAAAAGTTCATTACCATTTAACCAGCCAGCTTTTTCAAGCTTTACTTTTATTTCTTTGTGGAGTAAGAATTCATCTTGAAGAGGCATTATAACCTCCTACTTTTCTGACTACGATGTTTAAGACATAGT
>CAZQLZ010000018.1:0-3856 GCA_964594265.1 uncultured bacterium | reverse complement strand
TTATCCCTTGTTTGTTTGGTGGTCTCCTCCGGGACTTGTTGGTAGGGAGATTATGTTTTATGCCTTTTACAAGGTTATCACCGTTGAGGTTTGGATAGTAGTAGCTGTTCTTCTTCTTAACCTTCTTACGAGGCGCTTTTTCTGTAGGTATTTGTGTCCTCTTGGAGCTCTCTTGGCTCTAATAGGCAAAAGGAGGCGCCTTGTCATCAAGTACCTACCCGATAAGTGTATTAACTGCAAAGTTTGTGATACAAGATGTCCTATGGGCATTAAGCCAAGTGTGGGTGAAAGCCAGACCATTTACTGCTGGAACTGCGCAGAGTGCGTTGATGCCTGTCCAAAGGGAGCTCTTAAGTTTGTCTGGAGGGATGACGGAGTTATAAGATTGACGAAGACTTCATCTGCTGCTAAACTCAGCTCTACAGCATAAATACTCAGAGGAGGTTAAGGGTATGAAGAAGCTTTTGGCCGCTTTTGTGATGGTAGTGGCAGCCTCAACAGTAGCAATGGCTGGTGCGTGGGATAGTAACGGTTGTTCCGGTTGCCACAATGGAGGTTTGGCAAAAAGCAAAGAGCAGTTAAAGGCTGAGATAAAGAGTGTGGAGGAGTTCGTTAAAAAAGCTAAGGAAACTTCCAATCCAATGATGCAGTCTGCTGTTCAAGGATTAGGCGCAAATGCGGATAAGGTTTTAAGAGAAGCAGCAAAAGAAGTTCTTGGAAAGTAGAGAGAAACCTTGGGGCAGGATTTTCCTGCCCTTTTTCAATTTGCCTTAAGAATTTTTATAAGTCCTAAAAAGCTGAGTTCTGGAATGTAACGAGTTTTAAGAAATTTAGCCACTAATCCCCCCCATCCTCCAGTTACAAAAATCGGAAAATTTGGAAACTTAAAGGAAATTTCCTTTATTCCACCAATGGTTGACAGGATAATTCCTGCCCTGACGCATTCTTTGCTTGATTTCCCAGGGAAGTTAAAAGGTTCTTCTATCTCAACTTTTGGAAGTTGGGAAGTTTTTGTGTTTAATATTTCTGCCATAATTTCTAATCCGGGAAAGATGATTCCTCCTTTGAAAGTTCTATTCTCTACTATATCAACTACCGTAGCTGTTCCGCAGCTGACGGTTATGAATGAATCCGCAAACTCAAGTCCTCCGCAGGCAACGGCTATCCGGTCCGCTCCAAGGAGCTCTGGCGTTTTGTAATCTATTTTTATTGGAAGTTTAAGTTTAGTGGAAACTATGAGAGCTCCGGGAAAGTTCTTTTTTATTAGTTCTGTTATTTCTTTTACCACAGAGGCCGTTCCGAGCTTGCTAAAGGTTATACTTTTCAACTTTTCAACAAAATCCTCAGGATGTTCTAAAACTTGACTGGTAGGAATTCTGAAAATCGGTTGAAGTTTTTCGTCCTCAAAAAGCGCGACTTTTACCGAAGTGTTTCCAGCATCAATCAGAAGACTTTTCATCTTTCTTCACCTTTAAGGAATTCTCTGTACTTTCTGTCAACTTCTTCTGTGTATTCGCGCTTTTTAGCGTCTTTGTAAACGATAAGTGGTGGCTCAACGACCAATCCTTTTCCGCTTCCTTTTACCCCTTCAAGGAGGAAAAGGTTTGCTTCCCTTTGGCTTTCTGGCTGGATGAATCTTAAACGTTTTGGTTCTATCCTGTGTTTTCTCATTAGCTCTATAGCGTCAACGAAGCGTTGAACAGGAAGAAGGATATAGAACCTTCCTTTGTTTTTCAAAAGGTAGGATGCAGCAGCGATAAAGTCTTCAAGCTTTGCGGTTAACTCCTGCCTTGCGATTGCCCTGTGGGAGCTCCCGCTGATACTTCCCCTTCCTCTTTCAATGAAGGGAGGATTAGTTACAACGACCTCAAATTCCCCAGAACGAAAGAACTTTTTCACTTCCTTTACGTTCAGCTTAAAAACTTTAAACCGTTCCGTTACACCGTTAATCTTTGCGTTTTCCGAAGCTAATAGAACATTCTCTTCAAGTATATCTATGCCGACAGCTTGAATCTCAGGGTATTTCTTAAGAAGTAAAATAGGAATAACTCCACATCCAGTTCCAAGGTCTATTAGTCTTTCTTTTCCTTTTAGCTTGACAAAGTCCGCAAGTAGGAAGGTATCGGTTCCGAATCTAAAACCGTTCTTCTTCTGGTAAAAAAACGTCCTTTCGTTAAGGAAGGAGGAAAGGTCGTAATCCTGAGAGTTTAGTTTAGCCACAAAGCCTTCCCTTGATGGAGGTTACATATTTCCTAATCTGCTCTATCCATCTTAAGAAACTGTTTGTATCTTCAAAGTAGTAGTTTGCGACGTCTTCTACAACGTGTTCAAAATCTGCCGGTCTGTTTTTAAGAAACTCATCTATTTCCTGTAGGAGCCTTTCGGCTGTTTCACATTCCTTTACCTCTTCTCTTACTACGTCCCATTCAGTTTTTCCCTCTTCAACTCCGTTAGCAATGGCAGAAAGTAAGGAGAAAAAGTATGGGTATCGTTCTTCAAACAATTTCTCCTTCTCAAAGTCCACTTTTAACCCTCCAAATTGTTATCCTTAGTTTAAAAAATTAGTAGTTTTTCCCTCTTGTGAAAAGTCCTTTTTCAGCCTACTTTTCATTCCGAACGCAAACGGAGGGAGCAATGGCGAAGTTTATAGATAAAGCCAAAATATTCGTTCAGGGTGGTCACGGAGGTAACGGTTGCGTTGCCTTCCGAAGGGAAAAGTTTGTTCCAAAGGGAGGACCTTCTGGTGGAGATGGTGGCAAAGGCGGTGACGTTATTTTGGTGGCCGACAGAAATGTTCATACCCTTCTTGACTTTAAGTACAAACGCCACTACAGAGCAGAAAGAGGAAGACACGGAGAGGGAAACAAGAAAACCGGTAGGAGTGGAGAGGATTTAATCATAAAAGTTCCAGTAGGAACAGTTGTAAAAGATGCTGAGACGGGCGAAGTGTTGGGAGATCTTAAAGAACACGGCCAGAAACTCGTTGTTGCCAAAGGCGGTAGAGGAGGTAGGGGAAATGCTGCTTTTGCAACGCCTACAAGAAGAGCTCCCGACTTTGCGGAACCTGGGGAACCGGGTGAGGAAAGGTGGATTGAACTTGAACTAAAGCTCCTTGCAGATGTTGGACTCGTTGGTTTTCCAAACGCCGGTAAGTCCACCTTCCTTTCAAGAGTTACAGCTGCAAGACCGGAGATTGCGGACTACCCGTTTACGACTTTAAGGCCGATTTTGGGGGTTGCAAGAGTTGGAGACTTTTCTTTCGTTATTGCCGACATTCCCGGTCTTATAGAAGGAGCTCATGCCGGAAAAGGTCTTGGACACGAGTTCTTAAGGCATGTTGAGAGAACAAAACTACTCCTTCACCTTATAGATTTAACAGATTTTACAAGAGAGCCTGAGGAGGCCTTTGAGAAAATAAACAAGGAGCTGGAGCTCTACTCTCCTGAACTTACCCAAAAGCCTCAAATAGTGGTTGGGACTAAAATAGATGCTCTGCACGATAGAAGTAAAATAGAAAAGCTCAAAAGGTACTTTGAAGAGAAAGGCTATCCTTTTTTTGCCGTTTCTGCTGTAACCGGCGAAGGTATGGATGAGCTTATGTGGTTCACTGCAAAGAAACTGAAGGAGCTTGAAAGGGAAGATGTTCAGCAGGGAAACTGACAGTCCACTAACTTCTTAACGATAGTTGATACTTTATGTATGGAAATATAAGTTTATTTAGAGAACCGCAGGAAGAACTTGTAGAAGACCTGATAACAATCATCACATTGTTTGCTGGAAAACTTTATGGACTCAAGTCTCATAAGACGAAAAGAATAGTAGAGAAGGTTAAAGAGGAACTGAATGAGTGCTGAGG
>CAZQLZ010000017.1:0-3324 GCA_964594265.1 uncultured bacterium | reverse complement strand
TTTCTTTCATGGCGAACCACCTTGATGGTAGTAATCTTTTTTGGCTCTTCGTTTCCGCAGTCTCCGAGCCAATCTTTTAAGATTTGTCGCGCTTCTTGAAGTTTGTCTGTTGAGATGTTTTCCGTTTCATTCATTGCATAAAGCTGGTAAATGGCGTCCTTTAGCAAGTAAAGTTTTGCAATCTCTTTTTCGTCACTTGTAAGTTCTGATTTTCCGCATTTTCTAAGTTTTAGAAAAAGCTTTTGAGCGGCAATGTTGATAGCTCTTTCTATGACGGAATCGTCAACAGTAAAAGACTCACTGCTAAAGGTTATGCTCTCTAAAATGTCTTTGGGTACGTAACTTTTTACCTCTTCTACGGTAATAAGGCTTTTGAGTTCCTCTACCGTCATGGGAGCTCCTTAAAACTGGGGGCGGGAAGCCCCCGGAAGTTATACGATTACTTTGCTCCAGCAAATGGCTTGCGGAACAGGAATGACAAAAGGTTTACTCTGGGCTTCAAGTTCTATGTTCTTGCCTTTGTCGTTATAGGTTACAAAGAGAGGAGTGGCTATTGCGCTTGCGGTTCTTGCCTGTTTTAAAGCTCTTAAGTCGTCTATTGCGAGATATCTGAGTCTGAATGGAGCGTCAAGGTCTATCATCACCATTTGGTCGTCAGGAACTGCCTTCACAACGGCTTTTGTTTGGGGGTCGGTATAGACGGAGTTAACGGGTTTAACGAGAACATCGCCTACCATGATTCCACCGTTTGCCATTTCAAGCCTTATGGCTTTTCCTGTGTAGTTGTTTGAAAGGTCAAGGAGAAGTCCGTAGACGTCCACGCCGGCATAAGTAACTACGTTGTTACCGTAGCCGTCCTTTTGGAGCTCCAGCTTCATAGCGGTTAATAGCTTGTAAAACTCAGAAAGCTTTTCAGGTTTTGCGGAGGCGTCCTTCCTCTTTGTTTCTCCAAAGTTAACCTCAAAGGTGTCGTAGCCTCCTTGAACTTTCATCTTGTAGTTGATTTTCCCGTCAAGGGAGTCTATCGCAAGGGCTTCTACGGTGTTAAGGACAATCCTTCTGAACTTGTTGACTTTCTCCTGTATCAGCTTTTCAATCGCAACGTCTCCGAGAGCCATCATGTTCATAACGTCAACGGCACTTAGAGTGTCCGTAATGTCAATCGGTTGCGGTTCAATCAAGCTAAAGGCAAGCTTGTCTCCAGCAACGTTTACGGGTTCACCGCCTCTCACAACGAGAGGAACGTTCCCGGTAACCTCTTGAATTTCAGCCATGCTGTAAACGGGAGAGGGATGTGTATCAACGTCTTTTGAGTAGAGTTCTTTTGTGAAAACTCTCGGATTGACAGGGGAACGTTTGATGTAATCCTTAACCTTTGCAGGGGTTAAAAACTTTGAAAGGTCAATCTGAAATCCCATCTCTTACCTCCTAAATCGTCCAAATCGTTTTTTCTTCAAGGGCTTTTATGGTGGCTTCATCTGCTTCGCCGGAAGCTGTTTTAAGGAATCTGCCGTTTACAACTCCGTGAACGAGGACGAGGGCATTAACGTTTTTGCTCGTGTCAACAGTTCCCGTTAGAACGCCAACTACCTTGTGGTCTGTGTTTGAAGGGTCGTATAGGACGAGATTGCCGTCCGCATCTTCTGCTATTACGCTTCCGGCTTCTAAAACGCCCTGGTCGGCTTTGAGCTGCTTTGTGAGGATTACAGGTTTATGGGGAACTTCTGCTACTACTGTAATCTCTTGGGTTGCGTATGTAGCAATCTTTCCATTCATCTTTCACCTCCTACGGTAAAGACTTTGGCGATTGACGGGTCAAAGATGTCGGTTTCTTTTTGCTCTGAAGCTGAAAGGGTTATAGGCTTTAAGAGGTCTTTGTCTGGTGGCTTTATCTCTTTTAAAGCTTTTTCAAGAAGGTCAAAGGGGGAAAGTTTTTCTCCGCTTGACAGCTCAATTACGGGCTTGAATAACTTACCTAAGGTTTCAAGGGCTTTTACCCCCTCCTCACTCATTCCAACGGATAGAGCAATCTCTTTGATTCTCCCTATCTTTTCTTCCTTGTAGAGTCTTTCAAGTTCGTTTGGCTCTTTTTGGTGTTTTTCTTGGGAAGCCGAAAGGGTTACTTTGACGGCTTCCTGTGCCGCCTTGGCAAGCTCTTTTTTAAACTCTTCACTTGCAACGAGTGCGGTGACAATCGCTTTAACGTCCATCTTTTCTCCTCCTTCACAGCAGGTTGAAAGTTTCATTCCTTGAAAGTCAAGGATTATCAGGTCTTCTGGCTTTACAGAGAGTTTCACTTCTCCAGCGGAAAGCCCTGCAGACTGGTCTGCCGGCGGAACTGCTCCAAGAAGAGCCAAGTGGTGGAGGTAGTATTTGCCGCTTTCTGGGTCCACGTAAATACCTACGCTGAACCCATCGTATTCACCGGACTCAACGCTCCGCTCTATCCACGGGGCTATAAGGAGGTCTGCGGAGATACAGGCTTTTCCGTTGTGTTCTACCTTTCTTAAAGCGAGAACCCGTCCAGCTGCCGGGTCTCCGTCTTTATACTGGTTTATGTGCCCAAGAACTATCGGGGGCTTGTAGTTAAGGGAAGAAAAGGTCTCTACTACTTGGTCTATGATTTCTTCTGTTACCACGAGCCCGTTTCTTTTTATACCTTCACAAACGATTATGACGCCTTGCTTAACCATTCATTCACCCCTTAGATAAGGTCTCTCGGAACTACTTCTCCACTCGTTGTGTCAACTTTAAGAACCACAGTTCCGTTAACTGCTACTTCAAGGAAGTGAACGTGAATCGTTAGTTCCATGCTGGAGATTTCGTTCCCGTTTTTGTAATCGGGAGTGGGAACTTCTTCTAAAAAGCCGTTAATTCGTGTAGAAACGTCTTGGTCTTCAACTACACCTTGAGTGGAAGCGTAAACGGTAGCTCTTCCCTTTAGCTTTAGCTGTATGAATCCCCTGTTTTTGTTGAGTTCCCTCAAAACCAGTGGGTCGTTGACCTTTACTTTAAGCTTTGCAGTTATCGGCTCTAACTTTCCTCCCGGAACTTTAACGCCCGCAGGTAAGGCAAAACCGTCGTAATCAAGCATCTTTCTTTTGGCTTCTACGCTCCCTTCTTCTACAAGTCCGAAAAACTCATTGCCGTTAACCCAAGCTTTATTTTGGTCAAAGGAGATAATTCTGTTTCCCATTACTGGTTACCTCCAAATAGCTTTTGGAACACTTCTGCTATTGCGTCGGAGTTGGCTACCCTTTCAATCGTGATTCCCTGAAGCGGTGAGGAAACGGCAAAGTCGTTTATGCGGTAGTGAACCTGACC
>CAZQLZ010000016.1:0-3342 GCA_964594265.1 uncultured bacterium | reverse complement strand
GTCTATTATGGTATTAACAAGTGGAACAAGTATCCAGTTAAGAATGGGACTTATGATGAGAATTATGAGGATGATAAAGCCGTAGGGTTCAATTTTTTTGTAGGAGTAGTAGAGTTTTGGAGGTAGGAAAGCTTCAAGGATCTTAGAGCCATCAAGGGGAGGAATGGGCAGTAGGTTGAATACTCCGAAAGCAACGTTTATCAGAACGTTGTATCCGAGCATGTAGTAAAGTGGTTCTGAGATGTTTAAAGGGAGAGCTGAAAATGGAAAGTGTTTTAACAAGAGGACGCTAACAAAGGCACTTGAGAAATTGGCGAAAGGTCCTGCAAAAGCTACAAGGACTTCACCCGTTTTTTGGTTGAGCTTTCTAAAATTCTGAGGGTTGATCAGTACTGGCTTTGCCCAGCCGAAGTGAACAATTAGGAGAGCTAAGAATCCTATAAGATCAAGGTGAGCAAATGGATTCAGAGTTAGCCTTCCCGTTATTTTGGGAGTAGGATCTCCAAGTTTATAGGCAACGATTCCGTGAGCAAATTCATGAATAGTTATTGCCCAAAGGACTGCAGGGAGAGCAACTAAAAAATCAAGTAACCACGCCTGCAACCTATCCTCCTTGTAGTTTTTCTTCTATGACTTCTCCATAAGGTTCTACTTCGGTAAAGACCTGCCCCTGAAACTTGTAAAGCTCGCATAAAGGACTGAGCCAGCAGTGGGGTGGTAGTCCTGCCTTTACGCAGACTTGAGATAAAAACTCTTCTTCGTTCCATCCCCACTCTACCGGAACTTGGGGAAGGAGAAGGCCGCTTGCACTTCCACAGCGAACTATAAGGCCGTCTTTCCCTACTTTTATGGCTTTTGGGCGCTCTTTTACTGGAACGTCAATCTTTTCTGGAGGAGTTAAGACTGTAACTTCAACGACAAGGTTTTTCACTTCTTCAGGTCTTACCGGAAGAAATCGGGGGTCGTTTACTGCAGCAGAAATTCCGGCGTGAACTGTAGCTATGGCTAAGGGGAGTATGGGTTCGGGGTAGCCTATGCATCCTCGGAGCTCCATAGATGGAAATTTTTTAAGAGTTACAAATACTCCTCTCTTTTCAAGGAGCTCTGCTGGGGTATCTTTCGGTGGTGATATCTCAACTCCGCAGTTTAGATACTCCTCAATAGCCTTTCTTGCTAATTTCACTAAGAACTTTCCTTTTTCAACGTCAAGTAGCATTTATGCCTCCGAAAAGGGGATGAATCGCACGACGCAAGTCGTTGAGTTTGAAAACCGTTACGATTAGATTATAAGCTATGAATCGGGTAAAAGCCGAAAAAATAAAAAACACCTTAGCCTCTTCCTTTGCCAAATTTTGTAACATTGGCTATGTTTAGACCTGTCAAATTTTAAAAAGGAGCTAAAAGCTTGGAAAGAACGGGATTTCAGAAATTCCTTGAGATAGTTGCTTCTGTTACTGGAGTAGTAGCTCTTTTTATAACGGCGGTTGGTTGTCCTCAGGTAGGCTTTACAGTTGCCCTGTTTGCGTCTATGCTGTACGCCACTTACGGCTACCTCACAAGGCAGTACGGAATAATGGTGAGTTCCCTCATCTACGCAGTGGTGGAAATCGTTGGAATAATCAGATGGGTGTTCTTAGGAGACAGTCATGGGTAAAAGGTTAAGAATTCTCCTCTCAAACGACGATGGAATAAGATCTGAAGGCCTAAAAGCGCTCTACGAGAAACTATCAGAATTTGCCGACGTTGTAGTAGTTGCCCCAGACAGAGAAAGAAGCGCCGTTGGGAGAGCTCTTACCCTCCACAGACCCTTAAGGTGCGAAAGAATAAGCGAAAACTGGTACGCCGTTGACGGAACTCCAACAAGTTGTGTTTATATCGGAGTCCACGCGATAATGAACGGCGAAAAGCCTGACATGATAGTTGGCGGAATAAATAAAGGTCCAAACTTAGGGGAAGATATTACTTATTCTGGCACTGTTTCTGTAGCTATGGAAGGAGCTCTCCTTGGCATTCCTTCTGTGGCCTTTTCCTTAGCTGCATTCAAAGATTTTGAGTGGGAGTCTGCCGGAGAATGGGCAAAGAGAATAGTCTTAAAGATAAAGGAACAGGGTATCCCCGAAGGATGTTGCCTGAACGTTAACATTCCAAACTTGCCCTTTGAGAAAATAAAAGGTGTTATGGTTACCCGTCAGGGAAAGAAGGCCTACTCTGAAAAGGTAGAGGCAAGAAAAGACCCTTGGGGAAGAACTTACTACTGGATTGGAGGAGAAGAACCTAACTGGAAGGCAGAGCCAGAAACAGATTATTGGGCTGTAAAAAACGGATATATTTCCGTAACACCGATTCATCTTGACCTGACAGACTACAGAGCTCTTGAAATACTCAAAAAACACAAGTGGTAGTTATGGAGATAACAACTCTTTCCTACTGGCAGGAACTTGCTCTTAAATACGGCATTTATGGACTTGCTTTCAACTCCTTCATTGAGGCAATTTTCTTTCCAATTCCTCCTGATGTCTTTTTAATCGCTCTGTGTGCAGCCAATCCAAGAAATGCATTTTTCTACGCTCTCGTTGCAACTGTCTTTTCCACCTTAGGCGGAGTTCTTGGCTACTACGTTGGTCTTCTTGGAGGAAAACCTTTAGCAGAAAAGCTCTTTGGCAGCGAAAAGGTTAATAAAGTTCACAGGCTCTACGAGTCCTATGAAAGTCTAATCATCCTTCTTGCAGGCTTTACACCTCTTCCTTACAAGGTTTTTACAATCACTTCTGGAGTCCTCTTTGCAAGCCTAAGGAAGCTAATCGTATACTCCTTGATTGGCAGAGGATTAAGGTTTTTTGCAGAAGGAGCTCTCTTCTACTTCTACGGTGTGCAAATCAAAAACTTTGTTACACATAACTTGAATATCATCTTTACAGCTCTTGGTATCATTATCTTGTTGTTGTTCCTTGCCTATCGCAGATACAAAAAGGGAAACTGACAGTCCACTAACTTCTTAACGATAGTTGATACTTTATGTATGGAAATATAAGTTTAATGCTACTATGAGAAGTTACAAGATAGGAGAAGCTTCCAAAATACTTGGTGTTCATCCCAACACACTGAGGAAGTGGGAGAAAGAAGGGAAGATAATGGTTATGAAGCATTCAAGGAGTTTTTTAAAGCCTTAGGAGTAGAAGTTGTAGAAGTTAACAGAAAGAAATTTAGAGAACCGCAGGAAGAACTTGTAGAAGACCTGATAACAATCATCACATTGTTTGCTGGAAAACTTTATGGACTCAAGTCTCATAAGACGAAAAGAATAGTAGAGAAGGTTAAAGAGGAACTGAATGAGTGCTGAGG
>CAZQLZ010000015.1:0-2962 GCA_964594265.1 uncultured bacterium | reverse complement strand
CTTAAAGGTTTTGCTTTCCACTGTCTCTGGTTTTTCGTAAAAAGTGCAAAGGCCTTTGCTCCTATTTTTTGAGCATTGATGGGAGCATTAGAAACTCCTCCTGCAATGCTTACGTGAGCTCCTACGAACTTCATTTCCTCTCCTTAGCGTCTTTTTCCACCAAATACCACTTTATCCCGTCTTCCTTGTATTCTTTTAATACTTTGAAGTTTAACCTTTCAAAGGCCTTTAGAGCTCCAGCGTGAGTGTCCGCCCTAATGGGCCCCCCAGCCATGTCTTCTAAGGTAGCAATGAGCTTTTTGGCTACTCCTTTTTTCCTGTATTCGGGCTTAACGAAGATATCGTATAGGTAGGTGTGGTTCTTCTTCCTCCTTGCGTATAGAAACCCTACGGGTTCCCCATTTTCATTCTTTGCGACAAGTAGGTAGGAGTTTGGCCTTGCTCTGTAGTTCCGGTAGTAGTTTACAGCGTCGTAACGCTCAGAGTAAATTTTTAGTCCCTTTTCGGCAGAGCCGTATATGGCAGAAAGCATTCCCTTTAACATAGGGAAGAAAGAGTTAAAATCCTCCATAGATTTCCACCTTTCAATTCTTACCCTTTCCATGGAGTTTTTATGGTCACCTCCTTAGGATTTATAAGAAAAGAAGCTCCGAGATGGGAAGTAGCAAGGACTGTATTAAAACTTGCCATTCCCATTGTTCTTTCAAATCTACTCTACACTTTCCAAAATGTTATTTCACTTCTTTTAGTATCTCCTCTGGGTAAAGAAGTTATTGCAGGAGTGGGGTTTGCGTCAACCCTTCTTTGGCTCATTTACGCAAGCACAGAAGTCGTTTACACCGGTGTGAATGTCCTTGTAGCTCAGGCAGTAGGAGCTGGAAGAAGAGGTAGCAATTTTCTCCTTTCCGGCCTTATCCTTTCCATCCTGATATCGCTGCCTATGACTCTGTGGGGAGAAGAGTTCCTTAGATTTTTCCTTGTTTCCTTTTCAACGCCCAGAAAAGTAGTAGATACGGCTTTGGAATACTTGCATCCGATATTCATTCTTCTTCCTTTTGCTTTTATGACCAACGTAATCAACGCAGGTTTTAACGGACTCGGTAAAACAAGGGTTATCTTCCTTGCTACGCTTTTTGTAAGTGTTTTCAACGTTGTCCTTTCCTTGTTCCTTATCTATGGCTTTTTGGGATTTCCCGCTCTTGGAGTAGAAGGGGCTGGATGGGCTGTTGCTGTAGCAGAAAGCTTTGCAATCTTTTTTTACTTTCCTTTTCTCCTAAAAGAAAAGCAAATAAATCCCTTAAGGGATGTAGAAATTCGGCTTGAGAACCTTTTAAAGCTCATAAAAGTGGGGTTTCCGGCAGGATTAGAAGAGGTGGTTATGGCGCTGTCTTACAACTTCTTTGTTGGCCTGGTTGCAACATGTGGAACTACCGCTTTAGCTGCCTTTCATGTTGGATTGAGAATAGAGTCCCTTTCTTTTGCTGTTGGAATGGCTTTCTCTTTTGTAGCGGTAACCGTAATTGGACAGAACTTTGGGGCAAATAATTGGGAGGGAATTAGGAGAGGATTAAGAGCTACGTTGTATTTGGCAGTTTTAATAATGACGCTCTTGGGAGGTTTCATAGGACTTTTTTCTCGGTGGCTTACAGAGTTTTTTACAACCGACAGGGATGTGGTCTACTGGGGAGTTCGCTACCTTTGGATGGTAGCTCTGTCTCAGCCGTTTGTGGCTGCTGCCTTTGTTCTATCTGGAGCTCTCAGAGGGCTTGGAAAAACTCAACTACCTTTAGTGGTAAATACATTAAGTTTTTGGATTGTGAGGATAATACCTTCCTTAGTGCTTCTAAATTTCTATAAAATTCCTTACATCCCTTGGGGAGCTATGGCTTTGGAGAGTGTTTTGAGAGCTCTAACCTACTTAACTTTGTGGAGAAAGGTTTTCCGTCCGTAGGTATTGTTAGAAGAGGAGCTATATTTTGGAAGAAATTTTTCTATGGAGCTTGTTGTTTTTGTTTGGAGCTCTATCGGGTTTCGCTGCTGGTCTGTTTGGAATTGGCGGCGGAATCATTTTAGTTCCGTTTTTCTGGTGGTTCTTTTCCTCCTTAGGCGTGTCAGAAGGAATAGCGGTTAGACTCTCTGTTGGAACAAGTCTTGCCGTAATAACTTCTATTGCACTCTTTGCTTCCGGTTTTCACTTTTTAAAGGGAAGGCTCAATTGGAAAGAGTTGGCAAGAGTTCTTGTTTGGATAGCCGTAGGAGTATCGTGTGGAACTGTAGCTTCTGCATTTCTTCCAACTTTTCTTCTCAAGAAAGCCTTTGCTTTTATCCTATTGGCTACAGGTTTAAAGCTACTTAAAGGTAGAGCGGAGGTTAAGCTCCAACTCAAAGAAAAAGTTTTGATTCCCTTTTCTGTTTACTTTTCAGCCTTTTTTAGTTCAATGCTCGGTATAGGTGGAGGTATTGTTATAAATTCTCTGTTATTTACCTTTTCAAAGAGGTCTCCGGAAAAGGTGGTTGCCTTAGCGTCGGTAGTTTCTTT
Organism: uncultured bacterium; assembly: GCA_964594265.1. GTDB lineage: Bacteria > Aquificota > Aquificia > Desulfurobacteriales > Desulfurobacteriaceae > Phorcysia. Next base: position 423 of record CAZQLZ010000015.1, on the reverse strand, counting down.
CTTGAACGCCTTTTTGGGAACCTGTCTTTACATGGCGATTCCTGCGCAAAAGGTCTTGAACTGGCAGGTAGGTTTTGTTTACCTTCCTGCTGTTGTTCTAACAACCTTAGGAGCAATTCCCGGTGGTAAGATTGGGCTTAACTTTCTTTACAGGGTAAACAGTTACTTTCTGAAGAGACTTTTTGCCGTTTTCTTGCTTTTGGTATCTGTAAAACTGCTGGTTTCCGGCTGATTTATTAACCCCGCTTTTTAAAGTAGGAATACAGCCCGACACCCCGAAGGGGTGTTGACTATGGTAGAATATTAGCATCTTCCCTGCGTTCCCGATGAAGCCTGCGGGAAGGGTGAAAGCCCCGCCATACGGGCAATGCCCTTAAACGGCTTGTAACAAGGTGGGTATCCCGTCACTGGCAAGCAAGTCCG
>CAZQLZ010000014.1:0-4357 GCA_964594265.1 uncultured bacterium | reverse complement strand
CAGGAGGGCAGGCTCTAAAAAGCTTGTAGAGCTCCACGGGAACATCTTTGAAGGAAAGTGTCGCTCCTGCGGTAAGCACTACAGCGAGGAAGAGCTCTCCAGCATTTTTCCCTTAGCCGATAAGAACTACCTCAGGAAACTTTCTGAGGACGACTTTAAGGAGAGAATACTCAACGGCCTTAAAGAGAAAGAACTACCTGAGTGTTTAGTCTGTGGAGACCTTATAGGCCCGGGAGTTGTCTGGTTTGGAGAGAGTTTACCAGAAACCGCCCTTTCTAAGGCCTACAGGGCTTCTGAAAGCTGTGACGTGTTCTTCTCCGTTGGAACTTCTGCCCTCGTCCAGCCGGCAGCCTCCCTACCACTAATAGCGAAGAGGTCTGGAGCTCTCTTAGTAGAGATAAACCCTGAAGAAACCCCTATCTCCTCTTACTGCGACTTTGCCTTTAGAGCTCCCTCCTCAGAAGTTCTGTCTGAAATAGTTTTAAGGCTAAAAGAGCAGAGGTAGAACTTATGCTTCCCTAAGGGGAACTCTTTAAGAACGTTTCCCTCTTTTCTACTGCTTAAGAATAAGGAATCTTTCGGGGGATTTTTGGAGAAGGGAAGAATTCTATCTCTATACTTTTCAACGTAAAAACAGAGCTGAAGGTACTTTGTCTTTGTGTAGAGTTGGTGGTCTTTCGTTAGCTCAGCAATTTCTCTTGCAACTTCCCTTACAGGAGGGTACTTATACTCGGCAACTGAAATGTAGTAAGAGCTGTAAAAGCCCCTTAAAAGCAACATCAGGAGGGCAAATAAAACTACAACCGGAGTGTAGTTAATTCTCGGCATAAAGAAGAAGTAAAAGAGGTATACAAAAATTAGAAAGATAATCGTTTGTTTTAGTATGAAAGAAGGGTTATGGGTTGCAACAACTCCGGCAACTATCCCGATGGGGACAAGGAGCTCTACGGTAAACCTCAAGATATCCTTAGCCCTCTTGTGGACGAAGCGAATTTCTCCTATCCACACGGCCAAAAGAACGGCCAGCAGAGGAAGAATAGGCATTACGTACCTTAGCCTTGAGCCGGGAAATACCCAGTAAACGAGAAGGTTAAAGAAAAAGGAAAGGAGCAGAAAACGAACGGTTCTGTCATTTAAGCTCTCTGCAGGATTTATCCTTCCTTTAATGAAGTAGTAAATAAAGACCAGTGACCAAGGGAAGGTCGCCCCAACAAAACGGAAAGGGAAAGAAAAGTAGTTTTTTAGAGTTTTCACGATACCCGTGTGTCCCGGTGAACGGGAAATAACTTCAGAAATAAGAGTTATGACCGCCTGTTCTGTTTTTACCGAAAAGAGCCATCCCACAAAAGGTAGAAGGCCGACAGCAAGGCCAAGGAAATGGTTAAAGGAAAAAAGCCTCCTGAAATTTCCACTCAAGAAAAAGTAAACCCCAACCGAAATTAGGAAGAAGTGAACTGCCGGAAGTCCCTTAGTTAGGGCTGCAAGGGAGGTTAAAAAGTACCCGACTATCCAAGCAGGGAGCTCCCTTCCCTTTTCTATCAGGTAAAACCAAAGGAGTATAGAAGAAGAGACCAAAAGCGTAAAGAGGGTGTCGGGCTCACATTTACTCCCGTAGCCAAAGAGGACAATGTAGAAGGTGGAGAATATGAGGGAGGAAAGGAGAGCTCTCCTCCTGTCAAAGAACTTGTCAACAAACCAGAAGATAAGCAGGGAGGTAAGGAGAACTGAGAGAACTGAAGGAAACCTTAAAGCTACTTCTGAAACTGAACCAAAAACCATAGCAGAAAGGGAAAGAACCCAGTTATGAAAGGGAGGTTTTTTGTAGTAAGGCTCTTCAAGAACCGTAGGCTGGAGGAAGTTCCCAGTCTTTAACATCTCAAAGGTAACTATTCCTCTCCTTGGCTCCTCATGGTAAAGGGTTAAAGTTCCGATATTTATTAAAAGGGCAAAGGCAAGGAAAAGGAGAAACCACCTAAAGCCTCTACTCTCCATCTGCTACCTCTTTAAAAAACTCCTGCGGAATATCAGGCTCTTCTCCAACAGGGTGGAACTCCACTTCAACAGAACCACAACTTGGACATCTAAAGTAGCTTATCCACATACTTAGCTTTCCGATTATATCTGAAACATCTCCCTTCTTGTTAACGTCCCTTGAACCTATGTAGGTAAATTCTCCAACGTTTCCACAGACAGAACACTTTAAGAGTCGCTTATACATCCTCACTACCTCCTTTTTTCTCTGTTATACTTCAATTTTGAAATTTGTTGTGTAGAGCAGGGTAGTATGAAAGATAAGCGATTCTGGATTCTTGTCGTTATCTCCCTTCTACTCCTTGTGCTGCCAAACGGATTTTACTCAGCCTTTGATAAGGACGAGCCTAAGTACTTAGAAGCAGCACGGGAAATGGTGGAAAGCGGAGACTGCATCACCCCTTACTACAACTACGAGTATAGGTTTGACAAGCCTATACTCGTCTACTGGCTCATAGTCCTTGGCTATAAACTATTTGGACTAAACGAGTTTGGAGGAAGGTTATTTGTTTCCCTTTCTGGCGTCTCAACCGTCCTCCTGCTCTTCTGGTGGCTCTCCCGACACAAAGGAAGGGACTTTGCCTTCTGGGCATCCCTACTTTTCCTTTCCCTCCTTGATTTTATCGTTATGTCCTCTGTTGCAATGCCCGACGCCCTACTTACTCTCTTTATGACTGCAAGCTTAATCTTCTTCTTTGAAGGGTATCTCAGGAAAAGCGAGAAGTTTTACATCCTCTCCTTTGCATCTTCCGGACTTGCAACCCTTACAAAAGGTCCCGTCGGTTTAGCCCTTCCGGGGCTTATAGCCATTATTTACCTCATCCTACGGAGGGATTTAACCAGAACCTTGAAGGAAATCCCGTGGTTTAAGGGATTTGCCGTTTATCTTCTAATCGTAGCTCCATGGTACGTGGCAATCCTAAAAAAACACGGCTACCAGTTCTTTAAGGACTTCATCATATTCCACAACATCCACCGCTTCACATCAAAAGTTCCGGGACACCCGACAGAGTGGTGGTACTACTTGGCAAACTACTTCTGGCTCTTCCTACCCTTTAGCTTCTTCTTCCCTTTTGCCGTGTATAGACTCTGGAAGGAGAAGTTGAACATAACAGATGAGGTGCTCAGCTTTGTAACAGTGTGGTTCTTCACGGTAGTTATCTTTTTCCAGATAGCCCACACAAAACTTGCCCACTACCTTCTCCCATCATTTCCGGCCTTTGCCGTAATAGTTACGTGGTACGTGAGGAAGTACAAAGATAAGCTTCCCTACCTAATCACTACCGGCCTTTTCCTGCTTTTAACAGCTACTGCAGTAGGATTTTTTGTTTATAAAGGATGGAAGCCGGTAGGTCTCATTGCCCTTCTGCCGGCAGTTTTTGGAACTCTCTTTTCACTTAAAAAGAGTGACTACAAGCCTCTAACTATTGGGTTTATAGGGACAATGCTTCTTTTTAAATGGGTAACTCTACCATCCCTTGAACCCCTTAGAGCAAAGCCTGCTATCGGCAGGGAAATCGGGGAAATTGCAGAAAGGAATCCGGAGTTTAGTTTCTTCTTCCTAAATTACACAAGCCCTGAAATTGTTTACTACTACAGGAAAGGGAAGCTTGAAAGCATCAGTTCAAAGAAGGCAAAAGAGCTCCTTTTAGGTAATAAACCGGTAGTCATAGTTACAAGGGAAAACAGACTAAAGCATTTAAAGGGAGTAAAGTATTTTGTCTGGGATAAAAGGAGGGAGCTCATAACTAAACACAGTATCGTAGTTATCTCTAACGTTCCGGAGGAAAGACTAAATGGAAATTAGAAAGCTTTCCATAGTCATTCCGGTCTACAATGAGGAAGAGAACGTTCCCCTTCTCTACAGGGAGCTTAAAGAGGTGTTGGAAAATCTTCCCTACGATTACGAAATCATCTTCGTTAACGACGGAAGCAGGGACAGAACCGGAGAGGTTCTTGAGGAAATTGCTCAGAAAGACGAAAAAGTTAAGGTTATAGAGTTTGCCAGAAACTACGGACAGACCTCTGCGATGATGGCCGGTATGGACTTTGCATCCGGCGATGTGATAATAACGATGGACGGAGACCTCCAGAACGACCCGAAAGATATACCTAAACTCCTTGAAAAGATAAGGGAAGGATACGACGTAGTTAGCGGCTGGAGGAAGAACAGGAAGGATGCGGCCATATCAAGGAAACTGCCGTCAAAGATAGCCAACTGGCTCATAGGAAAGATTACAGGAGTAAGAATCCACGACTACGGCTGTACACTCAAGGCCTACAGGAGTGACGTTATAAAGAGGGTAAGGCTCTACGGGGAGCTCCA
>CAZQLZ010000013.1:0-3275 GCA_964594265.1 uncultured bacterium | reverse complement strand
TTATGTTCAAAGAACCTTTCATCCTCCGCAGTTATAACAGCATCCACCAGAGTTTCCGGAAACTCCCTGTAGGATGCGTAGAGCCTAAACTGATCTTTGTAGAAAAAACCTATGATTTTTCCGTTCCTGTCGTAAACGGTAGATGCAAAGTCCGGCATCAGTTTCTCCTTATACTCTGGAGAGGCAAAAGAAAAAACCGGCAGAAGGAGAAAAACAAAAAGAGCCAGTATAAGCCTCATAGTTTTATCTCCCAAGAGCAATTTGTGTTTTCTATAATTTAGTCTAAGAACGCCTGAAACGGTAAACGTGTTTGGCAACTACCGTCCAGAAACTCTCAAAAGTTTCCCCTTTAAAAATATACCTTCCAGGCAGGTAAGGAAGAGAAATTGTGTCCCATCTAAAGGCATTTTTTAGTTTCCAGAAAGCTTCTGAGTTTTTCCAAAGCACAAATTGAACTACATCATTGTTCTGATTTATCCAGATTTCCGCTCCTTCAAGACATAAAAAGTCCCTATTTAGTTTCATTTTAAAGGAAAATTCTTCTTTTGCTCTTAGAAGGACCTTTTCTTCTTCTTCAAAAAGTTCAAGTTCTACTGCTGGACGGATTAAAAATAAATGGAGTTTGTTAAGAAATCCTTCATAATCGGAAAGAGAAAAAACAAATTCTTTTAAAGGGACTTTCTTTCCACTTTCCCTCCAGTTTTTCCAAAAAACCTTATCCCCTACAAATTCAACCGTCACGTTAACATCTGCACAACCTTTACAACCGCAAAAACAGATGAAAAGCCAAACGTCCCCTTCCTTTTTCAGCTCCTCGTAGTACCTTTTTCCGGAAAAAGGAGAGAAAGCCGGAAACATATTCTCATAGCCGAGAGCTCTATGAACCATTCCAAAAAGACTCTCTCCGTTTAAGAAAAGGTCTACTGGGTCTTCGGCGTAACAATGTGAAAGTTCTATGTCAAGTTCTGAAAGAACTTCCAAGTCAAAAGGCCTAAAGTCTATAGTATCCATAGTCATTCTCCCGTTTCCAAAGTCTGACCCGAAAGATGAGGTTCATAGCTCCACCTGAAAGTGAAGGAGATTCTTAAAAGTTAGGAGCTCCTTTCAAAAAACGTTGGAATCATCAGGAAAGCCTTGAAAGAGGAGCTTTCCAAAGAGCTTGAAAAAATTGACCGCCTCGTTGAAAAACTAATTAGACTGTAAGGCATCTTTTATTTCTTTGAAGTTCAGTATTTCCATATTCTCCCATTCTTTATAGGCCATCCCGTAGATTTTCTCCTTTGTCAGCTTAGAAAGAACCTCCTCCTCTATCCTCAAGGAAGCAAGGATTGGATAGAGCTCTTTTTCTTGATACTCACTAAAGAGCTCCCTGAACCTTTTCATCTTTTCTTTCATTTCCCTTGCGTGCTCAGTCCTTAAAGTACTTTTAACCTCTATCAAAAAGACCTTATCCTCACACACCGCCACAATGTCAAACTCTTCTCTTAAAGCCCCTTTCTTTCTCTTTACGTTCATCATCAAAATCTCTGGGTCACAGTTAAAATACCTCTTTAACACAGGCCTTGTGGCAGGGAAAACGATATCCTCTACAAGCGTTCCCATTTTATTTGCAAGCTCTCCCCACTGCTTGTTAATCCTCTTAACCTCCTTTTCAACCGTGTCTTTGAACTTTGCCATTTCATCTTTAAAAACTTTCACCTCGTTCTTAAAAGCTATCATTTCGTCTTTAAACATTTTCATCTCATCCTTAAAAGCCAACATCTCATCTTTAAAAACTTTCATCTCGTCTTTGAAAGCTTTCATTTCATCTTTGAAAACATTCATATCGTCTTTAAAGGTAAGCATCTCGTCCTTAAAAGCTTTCATCTCATCTTTGAAAACTTTCATCTCGTCCTTGAAGGCCAGCATTTCGTCTTTAAAAGCTTTCATTTCTTCTTTCAGTATTTTAGTATCCCTTCTAACTTCTTCTTTAAATGCTTTCATTTCTCGTCTAACTTCGTCCTTAAATTCCTTCATCTCTTTTTTGAGTTCTTGAATCTCCATTTCTGTTTTTTGCTGAATGTAAACAAGCCTCATCATCATTTCTTCAAGTTTGTCAACCCTCTCTTCGAGGGTGTTTGAAAATTGCCAAATTGAAAGAAAAGGCCTATCTTCTCCAGTATGAGACCAAAAAACCTTAATCCCCACGAACTTTTAAAAGAAATCAAATACTACATGTACCGAAGAGGTAGGCCAATTAAAAATTATTTCAAAGCCTCTAAAAAGGGAAGACCTCCAAAGTATTCAGATGAAACAATACTCCTAATGCTCTTCCTACAAGTCATTTGGCAATTATCATTTAGAGAAGTTGAGGATTTTACAGTTAGGATTCTCGGAAGAGAAAACGTCCCAGATTTTTCCACTTACTACTACAGGTTAAAGCATTTACCTCCTTTGCTCTTAATAGACTTTCTTAATTTCTTGTCTTCCAAGCTACTCAGGAAATACCATAAACAGATAGCAACTTTAATATTTGACGGGACAGGGTTTAAGTATAACGAACTTTATCCGCTGAAGATACTTAAGGGAAGAGAGATAAAGCGGGTAAAAGGTCATGTAAAGACAGTAATTTTGAGTGCTCATCTTGGAAGTGGTAAACGGTTCATAGTATCGCTTTCCTGTGGAGGAAGTTATTCCTCAGAAGTAAAACTTGCTCAAGAAGTTCTCAATTTTGTTTTTCAGTCAAATACGGTTTACCGTTACTTGAAGGGGAAACCAATATTAGGGGATAAAGCTTATGATAGCGAAGAATTTATTAATGAACTCCTGCTTTTAGGTTTTAAGCCTTACATTAAGGTTAGGGAGAGCTTTAGGAGGAAGGTAGTATCACCGGTTAGGAAGTTGTGTAAAAGACTTGTAGAAGGGGATGAGCTTTACAAGAAACGAGGGATGGTAGAGGGGATATTTGGCGAGATTAAGCAGGCGTTAGGGAGTTACGAGAGGACAAAGGACTTTCAGATAGCTCAGTTATTTGTAATTGCTAAGTTTTGTGTTTTCAATCTGTGTATCCTTGTTTTTGTCATACAGATTTTTCAAACAGCCTCACACCGTAGGGAGTAACAGGCATTGCCGGCATATCTTCCCTTTTTGGTAACTCAGGCAGATTCCCGTAAACAGCAGCAGAGGAAGCAAAGATAAAGCGTTCAACGTTATACTTCCGTGAGAGCTCAAGTAAGTAAAGAGTGCCATCAAAGTTTACCCTGTGTGTTGCTATTGGACTTTCAACTGATTTAGCA
>CAZQLZ010000012.1:0-8553 GCA_964594265.1 uncultured bacterium | reverse complement strand
TAAATCCCACTTGTTCGGATAAAACCCTGTAAAAGCTGCTGAGATAATTGTCAATGAATTCTTTAAATCCCACTTGTTCGGATAAAACCTACTCTTCCGTATTCAATGGTAGTCAAAGAACCATAATGACTTGCCGTTTCTTATTATAGCACGGAAAAGGTATTTAGTTGCAGCGAACCTGCAGTAGGGAAATGAGATAAACAGCTAAGACGCAATAAGGGCATTGTGTATCAAGCAGTTTTCGCTGTAAAGGCAAAACAAAGGTTTGCTGCAGATTATAAGAAATCAGAGTAAATGTTTTTGTCCTCTCCAATTATTTCTTTATTCAAAGTTCTTGGATTTTTTATTTGATAAAAGTAAACAGAATCTCCTTCACAGATAATTTGTTTTATTTCCAACTTACACCGCGTAAGGTTTGAAAGGGTTATCTCTCCTTCAAATACTGAATTCTGCACCCAATTTAGGTACTTCCTGAGCACTTTCCGGACTTTGTCAACTCTTTTAATGTCCACATCGTAGGTAACTATCACGAACATCTCACCACCATGCCTTTAAAGGTTTGTACACATCATCGCCGATAAGGTGCTTGATAAGCTTGTAGCACTCAAGACGTATGAGATACCTATACGAAACGTTCCTCTTTAATGTTCTGTGTCTTACGGTCGTTTTCATCTTTTCGTCAAAGGCTTTAACAAACTTCTTCTTACCGAACTCGGAAAGGAAGGTATAGTTTAGGGTAGAGTCAAAGTCCTCCTTTTTTAGAGCTCTCCTGTTCACCAGAGAAAATATTAAAGAATCCACTACAAGAGGCTTAAAAATTTCGGATATATCAAGGGAGAGAGAATAACGACTGGTTGAAGGTTCATGGAGGTAGCTTATAGTGGGGTTAAGCTGAGTTCTGTAAATTTCCGAAAGAACGGCTGAGTACAAAAGAGAATTTCCGTAAGAGATTAAAGCATTTACCGCATTGTTGGGAGGTCTCTTTACTCTTTTTGAAAAGGAGAAAAAATCATCTTTTAGAATTTTTGAGAACTTAGAATAGTAAATCTCCCGTATTTTTCCTTCTAACTGCATTAGTTCTGCTACAGTTTCCACGGTAAATATTCTGGATTCCAGTTTTTCAATTTCTTCAATCTCTATCCCTCTCTTTTTCAAATTCCTTTTTATGTGGAAGACAGCACCATCAACAAATGAGGAAGCAAGAAAAAGTCTACCATCCCCGTTAATGTAGTGCTGAACCTGTTTCACAAGTAAGTAGCCAGAAACATTCTTCTTTCTTGGCAGGAAACTTCCACTGTAAAATCCATAACGGTTAAATAAGTGAAGAAGTACACCTTTTTGAGACAAAAAGTTTAAAACTCTGCTATTTAGGTCAACTTCCCCAAATAGATATATTTCTTTTACGTCCTCAACTGGAATGAACCTTTTATCTTCTTGCGACTCAAAACAAAGGGTATTGTCTTTTCTTTTTAACTTCCCTGAAGAGAAAATGTATACCCTTTCCACGCCCTACTCCACAAAGCAGAAATGATAGTAAGCGCAACCTCTACAGTAAGGTTTCTTTTTTGCCGGTGGGGGTTTTTGTCCTGAAAGAACCTCTTTTATTTCTTGAAGAATTTTAAGGAGCTCCCTCCTCACCTCGTCCGTAAGCCTTAACATTTCCCTTTTTCTCTGACGGGGATAATTGATGATTCCAGTCCTCTTAATACCAAGCTGTTCTAAGTAAAAAAGATAATAGTAAAGCTGCCATCGGCTTGCCTCTTCCATCTTTCTTGAATATTTAACTTCACAAACGGTTTTGCTGTCAACTATGTCAACAGAAATTAAGTTATCTATTAAAACATTCTTCCTTCTCTCTTTTGGATAGCTAAACTCGTGCAAAAGTTTTCCAAGAGAAACCTTTTCTGAAGTATCCTCCATTCCAAGACCTCTATCAAAGAGCCAGAGCTTCCTTTTACAAATGAAGTAGTAGTTAACCTTTATTCCGTTGGTTTTAAACTCCTCAAAATCAAATGAACTCATCGGTTAAACCCTCATAAGCAAGAAGTTCCCTCTCGCTCACTACAGGAACACCAAGCTCTGGGTTATACTCCATTCCAACAGCTAAAAGGAAGTCCTTTTTCTTTGAGATTTCTACAATACCATACTTTTCAAGCCTAAAAACTGGAACATCAACTGTAAAGGACTTAAGAAGCGAATAGGCTTTAAGCTTCCTCTCAAAGGGAACTCGCCGGTCCTCAACTTCTGAGATTAAACCCTCCAGATACTCCCTATTTTCCTTAAAAACCCTTTCAGGAATTACAGAAACGTTCTGAACGTTCCTAAAGTAGCTCTGAGCTTCCCCTTTTGTATCGGCCTGAACACCCACCTCAAGGAGTTTTAAGTTTTCCCGAAATGCGCTTAAGAACTTTTTGGCCCTTAGGAAGGTCTCAAGAGTCTTAGGAGAATAGACCTCTTCTACCAAAGAAAGCTTTTCTGACTCTTTAAGGAACTCCCCTGAAAATTTCTTCAAACTTTCTAAGGCAAGTTCTACAAGGCCTGAGTTGTAAACCTTTCCCTTGTCAGAATTTAAAGATGCTATCAGGACGTTAGGCTCTTTTGGGTCTTTCCTTCCTCGTTTCCTGTAAACCCTTCCCATCCTTTGGACTAAGGAGTCTAAGGTTGAGGCCTCTGTTATTAAAAGGTCAAAGTCAACGTCTAAGGAAGCCTCTGCTACCTGAGTTGTTATCCAGATGATAGGTTTTCCCGATTCTGAGTCCTCTTTTATTTCAAGCTCAAGCCTTTGCCTGTCCCTTTTAATGAAGAGGGAATGGAGGAGTTTAACAGGAAGGGAAGCCTCCTTTAAATTCTTGTAGAGCTCCTGAGCTTTCCTAACAGTGTTGACGACCATAAGAACTTTCCTACCCTCTTTTATTGCTTTCTCTGCATAAAAGATGAGCCCGTCTATCTCAGTATCGGCTACAAAAAGTCGGTGCTTTGTCTCTGCTTTTTCATAAAGCTCCTCATTTTTAAGGACTTTAAAACCGTATCTCTTTAACTCTTCCTCTAAGAAAGGAAAAAGGGTGGCACTCATTATGCAGAACTTTCCACCAAGTTCAGAAACCTCTTTTACTGCCTGAACTATAGGAGCTAAGGTTTCTGGAGAGTATCCTTGAGGTTCGTCTATAACCACCTTTGAGTAGGCAAGGGTCGCGTAAACCTTTTCATACCCCGGATACTTAAAAGAAGAGGTAAACAGCTGGTCTGCCGTTGCTACGGTCACAGGCATTGAGAGCTGAGAAGAAAGATTTATCCGGTAGAGTTTTTCCTCTAAGGATGAATCCTCTTCTTCAAGGAGTGATAGAGCTCTCTCTCCGTGCAAAAGTCCTACCTTTTCTCTGCCAAAAACTTCCGACAACCTCTTCCACATAGCGTTTACTGCAGTTTTTACAGGAAGGGTGTAGAAAGTCTTTCCGTCTTGAGTCCAGTTAAGGGCGAATTCGGTCTTTCCGCTTCCGGTTGGAGCTACTAAGATAACGTTCTGGTCAGAAAGCTGTATGCCTTTAAGCTGAAAGGGTTTAAAACCGTTAAAGTCCTCCTTCTTCTTAAGGTAGAGCTCCAAAAGTCTCGTTTTGTCCTTTAGCCTTTCCTTTTCAACCTCAACGCCGGCAGAAGAGGCATGGTCAAGCCTGTGAAGGAGGCCTTTGACAAAGACAGAAAGTTTGTAGCGGTCTCCAAACCTTTCTTTTCTCTTTTTAGCTTTTTGACTTTTAATTTCTGTAATGTAAACAAGGAGATTTTCTAAACGCTTTTTAAGGCTTTCTCCTTCCAGAACCTGTAGTTTCACCCCGTACTTCTTTAAAAACCGGTCTAAGTAAGCAAATTTTTTAGAAAGGTCCTCATAGCTTTTTAAAAGAGCTTCTAAAGTTAGCTCCTTTAACTCTCTGTCGTGGTGAAAGGCAACGGCAAAAAATAGGATTTCCCACAGAACTGAGTCTTTCAAAGCAAGCTCATAGGCAGTTCCTGAGACCAAAAAGAGGGTAGATAGGAAGTTGTGGGGAATATCTGGATAGTCCCCTCTTTTTACACGTTCCCCGCGAACCCTTCTAATCTTATTCTGAAAGCCCTCAGAGGCCTTTCCAAGGTCGTGGTAGAGAGCTGAAAGTCTTAAGAGCTCCCAAACTTCTTTTCCAGCTAAGGTTTCTATTTCCTTCCCGTAGGTTTTCTTTAACAAGTTTAAGTTTTTAAGGAGCTCCTCTGTATGTTCCTCTATGGTTTTATCCCTCTTGGCATAAAGCTTTTTCATCTTTAAACCTCTTTATCTCTACCATCTCAAGGACTCTTCCCTCCTTCGGGTCAACAAAAACGTTCTCGCATGAGCCTTTTAAAAGCACTCCCGAGGGAGCAAGCAAAAAGTCCCTCTTTTTAAAGAACCTCCAGCCAAGTTTTTCTTTTAAGCAAGGGTCGTAGGAAACGGGAAGCCTATGGTAAGTTCCAGAAATTCTTAGCTTCTTTGCCGCTTCTCTACTAAAGTAGGTCCACTCCTTCGTCCCCAAGAACTCTAAGAAAGAGGGAGCGTAAGGTTCAAGAGTAACTTCTTCTGGCTCTTCTTCAACAAGGGCTAAATCCTCTCTCCTTCCAAGGGAGGGGAAGTCTTTTAAAAGGAGGTTTTCGGAAAATTTTCTTAGGAGCTCTTCTTCTGCGCTTATGTAAATTGTTAGCCTTACATCATATAGGAGTTCAACGTAAGTTGGCGAATAGAGAAGGCTTTTTCCAAAACCTTTTAAAAAGGGCTTATCGTCCCTCTTCCTGTCAAACTTTATAAGCCTTTGGAGCTCGTAGGTTATTCCTCCTATAGAACCGTGAATGCTTAAAAAAAGCGGGTACTCCTCTTTTGCCCCTAAGACGTGGTGAAACCACCCCTTTACGGTAGAAGGAGGAGGTAAAAGGTAACTTTCAATCACTCCAAAGGAGTTTGGCTTCCTGTAACAGGCAAATGGTTGGTAGAGTTTAACTTTAAGAACCTTCATTTTATTCTCCAAAGATTCTGTCAACCTCCTTTTCAAGCTTTTTAAGGAGCTCAGGGATAGGAAGAGCTCCCGGTAGTTCTTTTTCAAACTCATTATCCCAGAAACCTTTTAGGTAACCAACCAAAGTGGAGTCCCCCACCTTTTCGTCCATGAAGGTTAAAGAACAAACGTCCTTTAAAATTTCTGTGTTGAGGCGATACTGCCTTTTCTCCGGGCTATACTGAGCCAAGATTCTGCCGAGAAAGAAAGGGTTTTTAACTTTATAAAAACCTCCAACGGCAAAGAGGGGAGATAAGTTCTCGCTCCTTCCTTTAATGTCCCTGCTTAAAAAGAAGAGAGCCCTTAAAAAATACTTTAACCTCCTTGCTTTTTCCCTTCTTGGAACTTCGGCTATTTTCTCCCCTTTCTCGTCAAACTCCGCTCCGAGCTTTTCAAGGTCTACTGTAACGGTGTAGGAGTACAAAGATGAATGGTGTTCAAACTGAAAAGGATTAGGGTCTACTCCTTTCCTGTCTGCAAAGTTTTTGTTCGTTCCAAACTCAACGTCTCCTGCCATCGGCTCTAAGGAAACTGCAGGGGAAAGCCTAATAGTTGCAGAACGGGTTAGGGCTTTTTTATTTTTCTCCGTTTTCATGTAACCAAAAAGGTCTGCTTCTACGCAGTTTAGAGCGTTAACGCTTGGATGAAACTGAACAACTTCTCTTTCTGCAGTAAGGATTTCTCTCGGAGGGAGCTCTGCCTTAAAGCCTACTTTCTTTAAGGTTTCTTCTACCTCTTTTTTTATCTCGGGTTCTTCTTCCCAGTACTCGGAAGTATCTATTCCAAACTGCTCCTTTAAAAACTTCCAGAGCTCATATCTTAGAGCCTGCCTTGAAATGTAGGTGTAAACTTCCCCGTGTCTTGTGATTTTCTTTAGCTCAGAGACGTTTCCAACGCTCTCTCCGTAGTTTGCGCTCATTGCGTCAAAGATCAAAGTAAGGGTGAGAGCTCTTTTATCCATTTCTTTCCCCCTCATCCGTTTTGCCAAGAAGTCCACAGATAAAGCTGTAACCGGCCGTTTTAAAGGTCTCTTTGTTTGACATGGCCTTAATGAACAAAGAAGGAACTTCAAGGCTTAAGCCGGAGTAAACTCTAAGCAGAATGTCAAAAAATTTGTGGCTATCACCGGTTCTAACGGCGTTTAAAAGCTTAAAAGCAAGGGAGTTCACTTTATTTTCAGCTTTTGCTCTTTCAAGCTGTTCTTTTAGCTCAAGTCCTTTGTGCCAAAAAACCCAGAGCTCTTTTTCAGAAAGGTCAATAGACATCCTGTCCCCCAAAACGGCTTTAAAGTAGTTTAAAAAGGCTACGTTAACTACGTTCACGTGGTAGGGGTAAAAGTTAACAGTTACTTTTTCACTTTTTTGTTCCTGAAAACTAAGGTAAAACCTTAAGAGCTTATAAAGGTAGAGAAAGTTAACTTTGTCAGATAAAATTAGTTCAACGGTTCTATAAAGAAGGCTCTCGCTGGAATTCCCCTCTTTGTAGTAGGCTTTTCGGAGTTTCTTTAAGAGCTCTGTAAACTCTGCCCAAGCAAAAAGTTTGGCTTTGCTTAAAGGAAGGTTAAAGGACTTAACTTTTGGCAAGCTTCCAAGATTAAGCTCTACAACGGCTATACCAATTAAAGAGAGCTCTGCCTTTTCTTTCTCCTCTACCAAAACCTTCTCGGTAAAAAATTCAATAAAAGGATTACTGTTCTCCCTTAGAAGAACTTCAAAACGTTGGTTATCGTTAAAGAGCTCTTTTAAAGATGAAGAGTTGTTCACAAATAAAAAGGTGTTTTCTGAACTTGGAATAAGCCCCAAAGGAACGCTCATTAAGACCAAATGACACACCTCGCATATTGGAAGCTCGGAAATCTTAGAGTCAAGGTGGAGAAAGTTAACGGCGTCCTTGTTAAGGCCGGCAAAGTCTGAAACGGAGGTGTTAAAAGTGAGAGGCTTTCCCTCTATCTCCTTTGCCTTCCTCTCCTGACAGATAACGCAAGGAACGGCTACTTTCCTTTTTTCGTAGGGTCTTAGCTCTAAGAAGAGAGGGAGCTCCACCTTTTTCTTAAAGTTCTCTTTACTCCGGTGGGGAGCGCTTTTAAAGTCCCCTCCCTTTTTTGGGAAAAATCCTTTAGAGAGCCACTTAAGGGCAAGGTTCTCCTCTTCTTCCTCAGGAAGGCTTTCTAAAAACTCGTTTAATTTTTCTAAAGCCCTTTCTAACTTTTCTCTTGCCTCAGGCAAGTTACTCTTAGAAACCTTTGGAAGCTCAATCTCAAGGGTTTTAAAGTGTTTAGTTAAAGCTCTTAGTTGTCTGCTTAGGTTCTGGAGCTCCTTTAAAGAGGGTTCAGTAGGAACTTTTAACTTTTTCCCTTGAAGGAGCTGGGTTAAAAACCTCTCTACAGCTACTTTAAAAAACTTGCCGGCATAGTTTTTAAGGAGCTCTCTTTCAACTTCAACGAAATTTTCTCCTAAGGAAACGCCTTCTATTAACTTACCGTCTAAGGAGTAGGGTTTACCGTCTTTTATAAAACTGCACCCGAGAGCTCTTAAAAGCCCCACTATTCCAGCATTGTAAAGCCAGTCTCCAAGGTAAATTCTTACCATTAACCTAAAACCTCCACCATTCCAAAGCCCTGACCCGTACGGTTTCCAAGTCCCATATCCAAGAGGTAGTTAAGGTCTAAAACATCCCCCCAAAGCTCAAAGAGTCCGCCGTTTGCCGTTAAAAGCATGTAGGGCTTGCCGGTTTTCTCTCTAAAACCTTCTAAGGTATGTTTAACTATCACTTTTTTCGCATTAATCGGCTTAATGATAAGTTCCTTCTTTAGCCCCTTTCCCCTTAACGTTTTAAGCTTTTTATCACTTACCTCGTTAAAAACTTCGTTAAAACATCTATCAGAATAAAGGATGGGTATCTTCTCTCCCTTCTCGTTCCTTTCAAGGAGCAAAGGAGAACACACTTTAACGATTACTCTCTCCTTAAATACCGCCCTGCTTTTTACAGGAACTACTTTCTTTATCTCCCAAGTTAACTTTTCCCCTCCAACAAGCATCGTTTTATCGGAACTAAAGTAAAACCTCTTAAGCCTCAAAAGACCGTTGTAAAGAGAAATGAGAAAACGATAGTCCGGCGATGAAACGTAAAGAGTCAAAAAAGAGTTTTCGGGAATCTGGAAAACTTCGGCGTCTTTTAGTGTAAAGTTTTCGTCTATTACAAGGAGCTCTCTTTTTAAAGAAAAACCCTTTGGCAAAACTAAATTGAACGTAAAAGGTTTAGGATGATTTCTCAAATAGAGGTACTCTTTATACTCTTCATCAGAAAGTTTTAAAGCCTCTTTAAAAAGAGAGATTATTCTATGGCGGTAGAGAATAGGAAGCTTATACGTTTTTATGGTTACCTTTAACCTCAAACTCCCCTCTTGTTTTGAAACGAAATTCCTTAACTTATTTTACTACACCCACAAAGAGTTCTCAACTTTCCCTGTTACTAAAAGCTCTACTTTCTTCACCCAACCAAAGGC
>CAZQLZ010000011.1:0-46299 GCA_964594265.1 uncultured bacterium | reverse complement strand
AGGACGGCCTCTATAACTGGGGCTTTTGTTGCCCTTTACAGAGCTCTTCAAAAGATAGATAAGCTTTCTGCAGTTAAGAACTTTGTTGCTGCAGTAAGCGTAGGTATAGTGGATGGAGAGTATTTGCTTGACCTTAACTATGAAGAGGACTCGGTAGCAGAAGTGGATATGAACATCGTTATGAACGATAAGGGAGAGTTTATTGAAATTCAGGGAACTGCCGAAGGCAGACCTTTCTCTAAGAAGGACCTTGATAAACTTCTTGCCTTAGGAGAGTCCGGTATAAGGCAGCTTTTTGAAGAACAGAAGAAAGCTCTCGGGGTGGAAAGATGAGGATAGTCTTTGCTACAAAGAACAGGGGGAAGGTTAGAGAGGTGAAGGAGAAACTAAAGCGCTTTGGTATAGACGTTGTTCCCATAGATGAGGTGAAGGAGATTCCAGCTCCAGAAGAAACTGGAGAGACTTTCCTTGAAAACGCCTATCAGAAGGCTGTTTACTACGCCAAAGCTTTAGGAGAGCCCGTAATTGCCGAAGACTCCGGTCTTGTAGTTGAGGCTTTAGGTGGAAAGCCGGGAGTTTACTCCTCACGCTTTGCCGGAGAAAACGCTACGGACGAGGAGAACAACAGGAAGCTCATAGAGGAGCTAAAAAAGAGAGGCCTTGAAGAATCCCCTGCTAAGTACGTCTCCTTTGCCGCTATAGCCTTTCCGGAAGGTATGGGACTCTGGAGTGAGGGAGAGGTAAGGGGGAAAGTGATAACAGAGCCAAGGGGTAGTGGAGGTTTTGGCTACGACCCTCTATTTATACCGGAAGGTTATGAAAAGACTATGGCGGAGTTACCCTTAGAGGAGAAAAACAGGATAAGCCACAGGGGAAAGGCTTTCGGTAAACTTGTTAAACTTATAGAGGAGATAAGATGCTGGTAAAGGAAATCTTCCACACGGTTATTGAAGTTCTGACTTGGATTATCATCATCGGTTCACTTCTTACATGGATTCCTCATCACAGTAGGAACAGGCTTGTTGACGGTATGATTGAGTTTACCGACGGCCTCCTTGAACCTATAAGGAGGTTCATCCCTCCTATTAACGGAATAGATATCAGCCCCATTGTTGCTATAATCATTCTGCAGTTGATTGACAGTCTGCTGTAGGTAAGAGGAAAAGAATGAAAAGCATTCGGGGTAGGAAGGTAAAGCTTAGACCTCAGGACATAAGAACAAAGGAGTTCAGCAAAAAGCTCTTTGGCTATGATCCTGATGAGGTTGAGGCCTTTTTAATAGAGGTAGCTAACGCATATCAGGAGCTCCTGAAAGAGATAGAAAGGCTAAGGATTAAAACTCCCGAATATAAAACCGAAAAGCTCATAGAGAAGGCCAAAAAGGAAATTGAAAAAATTATCCAGAAGAAACTTGAAGAGAAGGAAGAGCTTGAGAAGCAAAAAAAGGAGCTTGAGCTTGAGATAGAAAAATTGAGACTTGCCCAGAAGCAAATGTTTGATAGGCTTAAAATGGCAATCATTGACATGACAAGGATTGTTGAGGAGTTAAGACCAAATGCTGCGGATAAGAAAGAGGAACGGAGCTCTGGAGCTGGAAGTGAAAGTTCAGCCCAAGGCTTCAAGGAACAGAATAGAGAGAGTGGAAGAGGGGAGACTGAAAATCAGGGTAACAGTTCCTCCTGAGGGAGGTAAAGCTAACAAGAAGGTTGTGGAGTTGTTGTCAAAGGCACTAAAGGTACCTGCGTCTAATATAGAGATTGTGAAGGGGGAGACGAGCAGAATTAAGCTTTTAAGGATTGAGGGGATAGATGTTGCAACTTTGCAGGAAAAACTTGGAACTCCTGTGCAGGAAACTTCTTGACAACAAATAGTTGAAATAGTATTTTCTTTTTGAGCCTTGTAAGACTTTGCTTTAGTAAAACCCGTTAAGGAGGGAGCGGTTATGACAAAGAGTGATCTCGTAGCAGCAATTGCTGAAAAGGCAGGTATCAGGAAGAAGGATGCCGAAGCTGCTCTTAACGCCTTCATTGAGGTGGTAACAGAAACTCTCAAAAACGGAGACAAAGTAGAGATCAGGGGCTTCGGAACCTTCCTCATGAAGGAGAGAGCTCCAAGAACTGCAAGGAATCCAAGAACTGGCGAAAAAGTAGAAGTTCCTGCAAAGCTCTCACCAGCCTTTAAGCCTGGAAAGGATCTTAAAGAGGCTACTGAGAAGGTTCTCAAGAAAAAGAAGAAGTAAGCTCTAAAGGGGGGAGAGTTTTCTCCCCCTTAGTTTATTAATTTGAAGAACCTGCTAAAGCGGGGTAAGTGTCTTTCCCCATCCCAAGAGAAAAAGATAATCCTTGCTATGCCAACTATGTCGTTTCTATCAACGAATCCCCAGAATCTACTATCATAGCTGTTGTTTCTGTTGTCTCCCATCATAAAGTACTTATCCCTTGGAACGACGAATACTTTTGTGTTGTCTCCTTGCAATCCTGTCTTCAAAATCAAGTGTTTCTTTTCACCTCCTTTCTTTTTGGGGAGGAACTCGTAAAAGAGTTTTCCTTTCATTAACGTTCCTTTTTCAACGTAACTGTAACTGCCTGCCGGAGAGTAACTGCAAGGTTTTCCGTTTATGTAGAGTTTTCCGTCTATAACCTGCACTGTATCTCCCGGAAGGCCGACTATTCTCTTTATAAAATAAACGTCCCTATTTTCTGGATAGAGGAAAACGACGACGTCTCCTCTTTCAGGCTTTCTGAAATGGTAGGTAATTTTGTCAACCAAGATAAAATCTCCGACGAGCAATGTTGGTATCATAGAGCCTGAAGGTATATGAAAGGACTGAACTATAAAGGTTCTGATGATTAGCGCAAGGACAAGGGCAACTGCCAGCGATTTAAGGTTTTCAAAAAGTTTTTCCTTGTTCATACCCTACCGTCTCCTTGAATGGGGTTGAGCAAATTATACATCTCAGGAGGAGAGTGAATGAGGAAGCTTTTAGCATTTTTATTTATCCTTTCCCTTCCTGCCTTTGGGGAGACAGGAGAGAACCAGCTTTCAGTTTCTTATACAGACACTTCCGGTAACACGGATACAAAGACGCTTTCTGTTTCCTACAGCTTTGAAGGAAGTTATCGTTCCTTGAGGTTCTACTCAGACGGTTCTTATCTTTACAAAATAGACAGTGGTGAAGAGACTGCCAACAAGCTAACTTTGAATGGGCGGATTGAAAGAAACGTGAGCGAGAAAATTCTCTTCTACCTTTCAAGCTTCCTCTACGCTGACCCTTTTTCAGGTTACGACTATAGGATTGGTTTTGGTCCGGGAATTGGCTATCAGTTGATAGATAGTGAGAACGAATCCCTGAAACTCTTTTCGGGTCTCAACTACACCTATAACAACTACACAGATGGAAGTGTTGATAGTTACTCTCTGTGGGAAGTGAAAGTTGAGTATAAAAATAGATTGCTTGAAAACCTACTGTTCTCTCAGAAGTTTTCATATCAGGTATCGTTTGAGAATGGTAGTGACTACTTCGTTCATAGTGAGACTTCTTTCAATGTTCCAGTAACGGAAAATTTAGCTTTAGGCCTTTCTTATGTTTTGGATTATCACAACCTCCTTCCTGACGATGCCGAGTATCATACGGACAAAACTTTCCTGACAAGCGTTATCTATAGGTTCTAAAGATGTTGGAGCTCCTTGAGATTATCCTGATTGAGTGCGGAAGGAAGAGACAGCTTATTACCTACGGAAATCTTGCTGTAGAGCTTAATAGGAGAATTGGTAGGAGAGTTGTTCCAGAAAGAGGAAGGGGTTTGGGAAGGGTGATTTCTAAACTGCTACATCCTGTATGTGACAGGTACTACCGGGAGTTTAGGGTTCTGCCGGGGTCGGTTGTGGTTCTTTCAAGAACAGGAATGCCGGCAGACGGCTACTTTAAATATCTTGAAAGCAGGGATATTTTTAAAAAGGGAGAGGATAAAAGAGCCTTCTGGGAGCGTAAGGTGTCTGAATTTTTTGAATTTTGCCGAAAGGGGTAATGATGGGAATACTTCTTTTCCTGATATTTTTTTTAGTTTTCCTGTTTGTCGTTATGCCCCGCCTTACTGGTGGAAGGAGAACTGTGGATGTTAGGGGGCTTGACGGTTCTGTTCTAAGCTTTTCCGAAGATGGGGTTTCCTGGTTTAAGGACGGGCGTTTTAGGTTTTTTAGGAGCTCCGAAATAAAGCGCTTCTCTGTAGAAAGGTTAGAGGACGGTGTTTACGAGCTGAAAATTGACGATGGAAGGGAGATAATAATCGTTCCGGTTAGCCAGAAAGAACTCCAGAAGCTATTTACCCGTTCCAATACCAGTTACGTTCCGGCTTTTCCTTGGCTTGGAACGGTTCTTGGTGCGCTGACTGGCTTTTTAATTGCGGACATGATAGCCGATAGCGTTCACGCTGCCGTTCACAATGAAGAAAAAGAGCCGGAGCAACTGCAGAATTTAGAAAAACAGGAGACCGTAGAGGATAGAGTATCACGAGACTTTGAAGAGAATTTTGAAGATTACGACTCCGAGTTTGACTACGGGGACTTCTTTGACGGCGATATTTAAAAGAAAAGAACTCCTTACCAAGCTATACAGTGTCAAAAAGCCTGCCTCTTACCTGCCCTTAGAGTTAAACTTGAGAGCTCCCTCTTTTTTTGAAAGGGATGTAAGAATTGTTCTTACCTATCCCGACCTGTATGAAGTGGGGAGCTCCCACATCGGCGGAAAAATCCTCTACCACGTTATCAACAACCTCACAGACTTTGCTCTCATGCATAGGGCTTACCTTCCCCGTCCCGACATGCAGTCCTTTATGAAAAGGGAGGGGATTCCCCTTTACACGATTGAGGAGCAAAGGCCTGTAAAGGACTACGACCTTTGGGGACTTTCCTTTTCCTCTGAGCTTACCTATACCAACGCTTTAAAGGTTTTGGAGCTTGCAGGTTTAAGGATTAAAAGGGAAGAGAGAGACGGTTTCCCGATAGTTTTTGCCGGAGGTCCCTGCGTCTACAACCCCGTTCCCTTAGCTCCCTTCATAGACCTGTTTGCCATTGGCGATGGGGAGGAAGTGGTTGTCCAGCTTGCCCAGCTCATGAGGAGAATAAAAAGAGAAGGGGGAACTAAGGAGGACTTTCTCCTTGAGGCGAGGAAAATCACCGGAGTGTGGGTACCGGCCTTTGGTAAGTATCCGGTAAAGAAGGCAGTATTTACCGGAATAGGGATTAAGAGTTACTACCCTACTTCTCTGCCGGTTCCAGTAATTGAGACGGCTCAGGACAGGATTACCGTTGAGGCAGCAAGGGGGTGTCTTAGGGGATGCCGTTTCTGTCAGGCAGGCTACATATACCGTCCTTATAGAGAAAGGGACGAGAAGTTAGTGAAGAAACTTGTAGAAGAAACCTTTAAAGAAACCGGCTACGAGGAGGCTTCTCTTTCTGCTCTATCAATTTCAGACCACAGCCGTTTTAACGTTTTAGTCCCCGAAGTTATGGAACTGTGCTACAGGGAGATGATTTCCCTGTCCCTTCCTTCAATGAGGGTTAAGGGATTTAATCCTGAACTTGCCTCACAGATTATGCAGGTGAAAAAAACAGGCTTTACCCTTGCTCCAGAGGTTGGTTCTGATAGGCTCAGGAGAATAATAAACAAGGATCTTACAAATGAAGACCTGTTTAAAGCGGTTGAGGGACTCCTTAAAAGGGGATGGAACAGGCTGAAGCTCTACTTCATGATAGGGCTACCCTTTGAGTTTCAGGAAGACATTGACGCCCTTGTGGATATGCTCTGGACTGTTTACAAAATTGGAAAAAAGTATAAGGGCAGGAAGCATCTTGCAGCGGGCATCTCCATATTTGTCCCTAAACCTTTTACTCCATTCCAGTGGGAAGCTTTCTCTAAGGAAGATGAAGTAAAGGAGAAGGTTTCTTACATAAAGAGGAGAGCTCCAAAGGCCTTTATTTTGAGGTTTCACGACTACAGACAGTCCCTTATAGAAGCCATACTTACAAGGGGTGATGAGTCTGTAGCTGAACTTATAGAAGCTGCTTATGGAGAAGGGTGTCAACTTGACGGTTGGGACGAATACTTTAACTGGAAAGGGTGGCTAAAGGCCTTTGAAAGAAGTGGGATTGACCTTGAAAGAGCCTTGGGACGAAAAGAGCTTTATGAAGAGCTCCCCTGGGATTTCATAAAGGGCGTTGTAACGAAGAGGTTTTTACTTAGAGAGCTTGAAAAGGCTAAAAGAGAAGAGTGGACTCCCGACTGTCGTATAGTCGGCTGTCACGCCTGTGGCTCCTGTACTTCAGAACAGATAAAGGAACTAAAGAAGCACCCGATACCTGAGAGGATAGATTTTAAAGTCCCCCCCAAACCTAAAAGGGAATTTCCACTAAAGAGAAAGGTGGCCTTAATCTTTGAGAAAAGAGGTTATGCTAAGTACCTTTCTCTCCTTGATCTAAGTAGAGCTCTTACAAGAACCTTTCGCAAATTTAACATTCCTCTGAGATACTCTCAGGGCTTTAACCCTCATCCAAAAATCAACATACTTCTCGGTCTTCCTGTAGGAGTTGAAGGGCTTGGGGAGATTGTTGAGGTAGAGCTCTCTAAAAAAGAGTTTGACTTTGAAAGGTTCATAGAAGAGTCTAAGTCCTTCTTACCGCAAGGGTTAAGGTTCAAAAGGTACTACGAACTGGACTTAAAAGAGACTCTGCTTTCTAAGATAGAGGAGGTTACCTACAGAATAAGACCTTTGGGAGAGTTCAGTCTTGACTTCCTTAAAGAGAAGGTTCTTAAGAACAGGAAGGGGAAAGAGATTTTGCTGGAGGAGTGGATAAAGACTTGGAGGTTTGACGGGAAGATCCTCAGGGTAGTATTAAATGTCAAAGGGGGTAATATTTTAAATATCCAGGACATACTTTTCTGGATGGGTATTGATCTTGCAGCAGCAGAAGTCCTTAGAGAGGAACTTCTCTAAAGTGAACAAGCAGATACTAATAAACGTTCACACGAAGGAAGTTAGAATTGCCGTTCTTGAGGATGGGGAGCTTGTAGAGTTTTACGTTGAAAGAAAGGGAAACAGAGGAATTGTCGGTAACATCTATAAAGGAAGAGTTCAAAAAATTATCCCTGCCGTTCAGGCAGCTTTTGTAGACATTGGGGTTTCAAAGAAGGCTTTTCTCTACGTTCGGGATGCCTTTGCCCTTGAGTTTGAGGAGGAAGATCCTTTTGAGGAGTCAAGAGGTTTTGAAGATGAACTTCCTTCAATTGAAGAAGTTCTCTCTGAAGGACAGGAAGTAATTGTTCAGGTTTCAAAAGAGCCCATAGGAACTAAAGGGCCAAGGGTTACGACCAACATAACAGTACCCGGCCACTACTTGGTTCTTCTTCCAACCGTTAACAGGATAGGAATTTCTCGGAGGATAACTGACGAAAAAGAAAGAGAGAGGTTAAAGGCGATTGCTGGAAAGATAAAGCCTGAGGAGTATGGGATTATCCTTAGGACGGCAGCTATAAAAGCAAGCGAAGAAGAGCTAAGGAGAGATCTTGATTACATACTAAGGGTGTGGAAGGGACTTGTAGAAAAGGCAGAAAGTAAACCACCTCCAGTTCTACTCTATCAGGATCTTGAAATTGTTCCAAGAACTTTAAGGGATCTCCTTACTGATGATGTTTCGGAGGTAATAATTGACTCAAAGACGGAGTATGAAAGAGCTCTAAGCTTTACAAAAGCTTTTATTCCAAAACTATCGGACAGAATAAAGCTTTATGAGGAAGATGTTCCACTCTTTGAAAAGTTTTGTGTTGAAATGGCTATTGAGAAGGCACTTTCCCGAAAGGTCTACCTTAAAAACGGAGGTTACATAGTAATTGATGAGACAGAGGCCTTAGTGTCAATAGACGTTAACAGTGGTAAGTTTAAGAAAACAAAGACCCTTGAAGAAACTGCTTTGAAAGTAAACCTTGCAGCTGCAAAAGAAATAGCAAGACAGCTAAGACTAAGGGACATAGGTGGAATCATCGTAATAGACTTCATAGATATGAAAGAAGAAAAGAACAAGGAGCTCCTTATAAAAACCTTGGAAGAGGAGCTCTCTAAGGACAGAGCGAAAACAAAAATTGTCAGTATGTCTGATCTTGGTCTTGTTGAAATGACAAGGAAACGAGTAAAGAAGAGTTTGGGTAAAACCTTGACAATGACCTGTCCTTACTGTGAAGGGAAAGGAAGGGTAAAGTCTGTTGAGACGGTTGCCTTTGAGATAGAAAGGGAAATAATATCTTCCATTAAGATGGGGGAAAACTGCAAAGTTATAAAGGTCTATGCTAACCCGGCTGTTGTTGAAAAGCTAACAGTTGATGAAAAAGATATAATTGACAGGATTGAAAGAGTTTTCGGCCGTAAAATCAAGGTGATTCCCGTTGAGCACTATCACGTTGAGAAATTCATGGTCGTGAAGGGATAGAGAAAGATGAGCTTGAAGAGTTGGCTGTTCTTGATTTTAGTTCTTGCTTTCTCGTGCGAGAGAATTCCCCAAACAACAGAAGGACTCTACCGGAAAGGATTTGAAGCTCTACAGGAAAAGGATTGGGGAAAAGCAGCAAACTTCCTGGAAAAGGCCCTTGAGGGGGAGCTCCCTCCTAAGGAAAAAGAAAAAGCAAAGTTTGCTCTTGCCAACGCTTACTTTAACGACGGAAATTTTGAAGAAGCGGCTATCCAGTACGAGGAGTTTTTGGAGCTCTACCCAGCCTCTCCTTTTGCTAAGGATGCTCTTTTTAGACTTGGAGTTTCCTATCTTAACTTAGTGAAAGGACCACAATGGGATCAGACCTTTACTAAAAAGGCTTACGAAGTTTTTGACAAGTTTATAAAACGTTATCCTGAGGATAACCGTGTTCAGAAAGCACGAGATTACAAAAGAATAGCCAAAGAGTTATTTGCTGAGCATGAGGTATACATTGCTGGAACTTACGATATGGTTCACAAGTTTACGGCCTCTGTTAGGCGCTACGAGAGGGTTTTAAAGGAGTATTCAGATGTTGAACCAATGGATAGACTTAAGTACCTCCTTGGGAGAGCTTACTACTTTACGAGTATTCAGGCAGAAGAGGAGATAGACAGACTTAAAAGACAGCTTGAAGAGGAAAAAAAGAGACTAAAGTCCGATAATCAAGAAGAGAGGAGGGTGGCGGAGAACAGGATGAAACTTATAAGTAGAGATATTGAAACTTGGAAGAAAGTAGCAGAGGAAAACAAAAAGGTGGGAGAGAAGATACTTTCAGAAGTGGCGAAGAATTACCCAAATTCTCCCTACGGCGTAAAGGCAAGAAGGATTCTTCTTGGGGAGAGAATACTTGACGTTGAACCTGTTATAAACCCCCTAAAGCGTTCTATTTGGTGGAAAATAAAAGAAACCCTATAAGGAGGACGGTTTTGGACGCCCTGCAAAAGCTAAAGACTGCACTTAAGGTAGCCCTTGATAAAAAGGCAGAGAATCCGGTCGTTATTGACCTTAGGGAGCTTACTACTCTTGCAGACTACTTTGTAATTCTCTCTGCAACTTCTGATACCCACGCAAGGACTATAGCTGACGAGATAAAGAAAAGGTTAAAAGAGGCCGAAATTCTTCCCCTTAGTATGGAAGGTTATGAAACTGCTAACTGGATATTGCTGGACTACGGTGATGTTATAGTCCACGTGTTTAGGCCGGAATATAGGGAGCTCTACAACTTAGAGTCTCTCTGGATGGATGCACCAAGGATAGAAGTTTCTGAGATTGTCTCGGAGGTTCTCAACAGTCGCTGATTGGTGAACATTAAAAAACATTTTTAGTTTCATGTAATCTGCTACAATTAACTTACTCCAAAGCTCCAGAAGCGAATTGGCTGCCCAACAGCAGACCTCTGGGGACAAGTCTGTGAGGGGTCTCTCAAAAGGAGAGACAAAAAAGCCAGTGAGTTTCTGGAGTAGCCCCTGCCTTCTTCCTCCTTGGGAGAAATCCCATCCCGAAGAGGGACTGTGGGAGGAAGAGGCAGAAGGGTTAGTTCCTCTACCTGGTGGAGGGACTATGGATGGTCAAAAACCGCCTGGTGGGTGTGACCATCCTGAAAAAGGCGGAATAGAAATAGCCCACCAACGGAACTGCAAAGTTCATTAATGTGCAGTTCTGTTAACCAGGGGAAGATGAAAAGATGGGTATTTGTTGCGGGTTTTTTTCTTGCTTCCTGTACAGTTGCAGGACAGCAGCAAGAACTCAGGGTGAATGCTCTTGAAGCAAAGCTTCAGGTACTTGAGCTTAAGCAGTCGGAGCTTGAGAAGGAACTAAAAGCTCTTGAAAAGAAACATCTCTCTGTTAAGGAAGAAATCCCAAAGTTGAAGGTTTCTATTTCCTCTTTAGAACAGAGGTTAATAAAGCTGGAAGACTTGATAGAGGAGCTTGATAGAGAGGTTAAAAGTAGAGAGGCAGTTCTTGAAAACTTGAAAGAAGAGCTCAAAGCTACTACTGAAAGTGTAAAGAGCTATGCTGACAGTAGAGTAGAAGAATTAAAAGCAGAGCTCCAAATTTTGCGCTCAGAACTTTCTGCTTTAAGAGGAGAGCTCTCTGGTAGGATTTCTGGATTAGATAGCAAAATTTCAGAACTGGAGGAACGCCTTAATAACTTAAGGATTCCTTCGGTTAAGATTGAAAAGGTTAAACCTGAAAAATGATTATGTTCCACCGAAGGCCTTTTTAAGGTCGTACTCAATTTCCAGCTGAAAGCTTAAAGAGTCGTTCTTTACGCTTTCAGGTATGGGCGGAAACTTTGCTCTCTTTATTGCCATACAGGTAGCTTCCCTTAAGATGTGGCTTTCTCCTTTAATCGGTTTGCAGGTTAGAACTCTTCCTTCTCTGTTTATCGTAAACTTTACTTCAACAATTCCCTCTTCTCCTCTCTCTATGGCCTCCAAGGGATAGAAGATGTTTTCCTCTATGGCAGATTTTACAGCCTCAAGGTAACTTAAAGGAAGGTTACCCTGAAGGGGTTTTAAACCACCGGGTTTTCTGGGTTTTGTTCTTTTTTGCTCTTTCCTCTGTTTCTTTATCGGTTGTTTACGTGGTTTCTTGGATTTTAGTTTTGGCTTGCTCTTTGGAGAAGGTAGTGGAGTCCTTTTCTTTGTGGGTTGACCGATTTCCTTTCTTACAACAACAGTTTTCTTTTCAGGTTTTAGGAGAGAAATCTTTATGACTCTCTTAACTTCTCTCTTTGGTGGTTTAATCACGCTCTTTGATATAAAGAAGAAGCCAACTTCCAAGATGGCTGCTGTAAGTAGGGCTATCAAGAGTCTAACGGGAGCTCTCATCTTTTTCCTTCGCTATAAGTCCTATGGAATTGATTTTTGCCTCTTGAGCCGCATCAAGGACGTTTACAAGAGACTGAATGCTTGACTCCTTGTCGGCGTTTATAGCGAGAGAAACTTGTGGGTTTTTCTTCTTAAAACTCTTTAAAAGCCTTACGAGTTGTTTAAATGTGAGTCTTTGTTTTCCGTACCAGAAAGAACCATCTTTTTTGATAACTATGGTAACTACTTCTCTCTTGGGCTGGAAAGAGGATTTCTGAATGGTCTCAGGAGGGTTTGTCTTTATCGCAAGGCCTGGAATGATGCTTCCTGCTATGAGAACAAAAAAGGCCAGTAGAAAGAGCATTACGTCAACCATAGGGATTATTACCAGCTCGGGTTTCTCTTCGGTTTCGTGGTCTCTAAATCGGAACATACTTACCTCAAGAAATTTTGGTGTAAAATGATTATACATATTTTACTCGGAGGATTTATCGTGATAGATCTGGAAATAGCTCACAAGGGTGTTTTCTTTTCTCTCTATTTCCTGTTCTTCTTGGCCAGTGTCGTTTTTATAGAAAGACTCCTCTACTTTGTCTTTGCCTTCCCGGCAGAGAGGAGGCTTCTTATTAAAGAAACCGAAGGGGCAGATGAAAAAACAGCGGAAATTCTGTACCATACCTACGTTTCAAGACTAAAGAGAGGTAGGAGCGTTATAGCGTTTGTAGTAACGGCATCACCGCTCTTGGGACTTCTGGGAACAGTTTTCGGCATTATGAATTCATTTGTAACAATGGCAGAAAGAGGAGTATCGGACATAACAGCTGTAAGCAGGGGAATAGCTTTTGCCCTGCAGGCTACGGCTTTAGGTATAGTTGTTGCTGTGGTTACTCTTGCTTACTACCACATAGTTGGCGGTCTCATTAGATCCTACGAGACAGAGATAAAGAAGTTAATACTAAGGACTGTGTCTCGTTCAGAGGATAGAGAGGATAGCGGGGAGCAAGTAGATTAGATCGGCTACTAAGGCAAATATCCCTGTCGTTAGTACGGCAGCAGATGCAATGTCCTTTGACGCTTTTGCCAGCGGGTGAAACTCTAAAGTGGCTGTATCAACGGCTCTTTCTATGGCAGTGTTAAAGAACTCTGCTATGAGAACTGAGTAGTTTATAAAAGCAAGAATCAGTGAGAGACATCCTTCAAGTAAAATCAGGGAAAGAAACGTTCCTACTAAACTTAAAAAGAGGTTTATCCGAAAGTGCTGGTCGCTTTTAAAAGCAAAGAAAAAGCCTTCTAAAGCGAAGTTAAGTCCCTTTACTATTTTCCTTACTGTCTCCATCCTCGGGATATTCTATCCTGTTGTGGTAGATGCCGGATAACACCTTCTTGAAGACCTTTTCTATCAGCGAAATGTCTTTCAGTGAAAGCCCACTCTGATTTAGCTGACCGTCTTCTATTGTTTCCATTATAAGTCTGTGTATGGCTTCGTCGAGGTTGATGTTCTTATCCTTCATTGACCTTATGGCAGCTTCAACTGTGTCTGCAAGCATAACGATTCCGGCTTCCTTAAACTGGGGTTTAGGGCCGGGGTATCTAAACTTCTTTTCGTCTACTTTCTCCTCACCGTACATTTCTTTAGCCTTGTGATAAAAGTACTTCATAAGCTTTGTTCCGTGATGTTGCTTGATGATGTCTATTATTCTCTCAGGTAGTTTGTACTTCCTTCCCAATTCTTCTCCATGCTCAACGTGGGCTCTCAGGATTGCAGCACTTTTTTCCGGGGGAAGCTTATCGTGGATGTTAATTCCTTCTGATTGGTTTTCTACAAAAGCCTGCGGGTTTTTGAGCTTTCCTATGTCGTGGAAAAGACCTCCTGCCTTTGCGAGAACAGCATTTGCTCCTATGGTTTCTGCAGCAGCTTCGGCTAAGGTTGCAACCATTACTGAATGGTTGTAAGTTCCGGGAGCTTTGAGGATGAACTTACGGAGTAGCGGGTGATTAAGGTTTATTAATTCCATATAGACCATATCCGTTGAAAATTTAAAGAGGTAAATAAAGAGAGGGCTAAGACCGTTGACGACGACTGCTGCAATTACAGAACCGAAGATGGCAAAGCTTGGAAGAGCTACCATTTCGGGGGTTGTCTTGAGACCGTTCATGTAGGTTAAGAGGATAAGTTGAACGGCAGATATTATTAGTCCTGTTGTGAGGGCGCTTTTGTATATTGTTTCCCTGTTCCTGTACTTTCGCGAATCAAGGCAGGAAAAGATACTACCTATTGCGACGGGTATTATGAAGAGCTCAGGTCTTGGCAGAATGAAGGAAGGGATAATTGCAACAGGGAAGCTGTGAATAGTTGCTACCTTTTTGGTTATGAACATTGAGGCAAAAACTGTTGATGTAACTACAGGAACATAGATTAAATGTTCGTTTACGGGTAGGTTGAGAGTTTCAAGTAAGAGTTTTGCCATAAAGGTAAATCCCCTTATGAGAATTATGTCAAGCGTAATTATGGAGAAAGAGAAAATGACATTTTTCAGGTTGAAAGCCGATGGACTGGTAATTCTGTAGAGCTTTACTGTCAAGTAGAAAAGGGTAATGGAGAGGAGAAATAGAGAAATGTACTTGTTAAGTTCCTTACCCCGACTTTTTTCCTTTCGGAGGACTTCAATCTTTTTGGCAATTTCTGGGGAAACTTTTTCTCCTTTCTTTACGATTATTTCTCCTTTCTGGAGCGTTATGTAGATTGGTTTAACTTTTGATTCTGCTTCTTTCCATAGAGTTTCGGTTTTTTCTTTCTGAAACACGTAGTTTGGCTTAATTATTTGTGCAATCTTGCTTGCGATTTTTTCAATCTGTTCTTTGTCCTGGAAGAAGTGAGAGAGGTCATCCTTTAGCTGGCTTTCAATTTCGGATAGTTTTAGAAGTTCTCCGCTGTTCTTCTTAACTTTTTTGCCTGATGGTAGGAGGATGATTATGTTCTGGTAACCTTTAGGTATTTCGGAAATTATGCCTTTTTTGTAGTAAGAAAAAAGGATATCCTTTAGAAGATTTCTCTGTTCGGAAGTTAGTTCCTTGATATTTTTAAGGCTTCTGTCCAGCTCTTTTTCGGCAGAAGGATCGTAACTATAGATGGGTTCAATCTTTTGTTTGGCTTTTTCCCGAGCTCTTTCTGTTGCTCTTACGTCCTCTACCTTTACGCTTACAGGAGAACGTATGTCAACGGGGCTGATGTCTCCCGGACGGAGCTCGGGGATATTTATAAAGTTAAAAGGAAGCATAATGAATGTGGCTAAAATGGCGCAAAGGAGTATCAGACCGTATATATACCAGTTATCTCTCTTCTCCGCTTTCATGCTCTTCATAGGCCTTTATTATCTCCTGAACAAGTCTGTGTCTTACAACGTCTTTTCTTGAGAACTCAACGATGTCAATTCCTCTTATACCTTTGAGAATTTTAAGAGCCTGAACCAATCCTGATCTTTCCTTTGATGGTAGATCAATTTGTGTTATGTCTCCGGTTATGACAACCTTAGAGCCAAAACCGAGCCTTGTTAGGAACATTTTCATCTGTTCCTTCGTTGTGTTCTGAGCTTCGTCAAGAATTATAAACGCGTCGTTGAGCGTCCTTCCCCTCATGTAGGCAAGAGGAGCTATCTCAAAGATATTCCTTTCCAAAAAAGAGTTAACTTTTTCCGGTTCAATCATCTCAAATAGAGCGTCATAGAGAGGTTTAAGGTAAGGGTCTATCTTTTCCTGAAGCGTTCCCGGCAAGAATCCGAGCTTTTCTCCCGCCTCAACGGCAGGCCTTGTCAGGATAATCCTGTTAATCTTTCCGCTCTTAAAGTAGGATACGGCCGCTGCAACGGCCAAATAAGTTTTTCCCGTTCCCGCGGGTCCGACACCAAAGACTATATCGTTTTTTCTTATGGCCTCTATGTATCTTTTCTGAGTTGGGGTCTTTGCTACGATTTTTTTTCCTCTGTAGGTAGTAACGATTTCCTCTGCGGTTTCTATTATCTTTGCTTCCCTACCACTTGAGAGTTGCGTCATATACATGTCAACATCCGCCTTTGTTAACTTGTGTCCTGACTTTACAAGTCCTTCAAGCTCTTTAAAGAACCTTTTAGCTCTTTCCTCGTCCTCTACACTACCGCTTATCATTATCTCGTTGCCTCGGGAACCGAGTTGAACGTTTAAAATTTCCGCAAGTTTTTTAAGATTCTCTTCTCTGTGTCCTACTATTGTGTAGAAGTCTTCTGGGCTGAGCTCTAAGGTTACTTTTATCAACTCCACCTCCGAAGGTCAGCTTACGGTTACTTTTGAAACTCCGTTAACGTTTTTAACTCTTACAACTCTATCTCCAACAATCTCAAGTTCTGGGTCGTGGGTGACTATTATCATTTGGGGTATTTTAACTTTTAGCTTTAGTAGTAAGTCTGTTAGCGCCTGTCTCCTCTGCTGATCAAGGTGAATGGTTGGTTCGTCAAGTATAAGTAGTTCAAAGTTCTGGGCAAAGTAGCGTGCCATTGCAAACCTGAGTGAGAGAGCAAAGGCTATCTGTTGACCGCCGGAAAAGTCTGTGAGCTCCATCCTGCCGCCAGAAACGCTAAAGGTTACGGTTAAATCTTCAGAGATTTCTAAGTCCCCAAACTCAAAATCAAACTCCTCAAAGAATTCACGGCAGTAGAGAGAAATTTGGGGCAAGAGGGACTTTCTGACTTTTTGGAGGAAACCTTTTTCTGGATGAATACCTTCTGAAACTGCTTTAAGAATTCTTAAGGAATCTTCTGTTTTTGCAAGGAGCTTAGACTCTTTTTCCCTTCTCCTTAACTTTTCTCTATCAAGATCTACTTTTTTCCTTAGGGCTTTTAACTCTCCTTCAAGCTTGGAGATGGAACTTTTAAGGGTTTCAACGGTTTCTTTTTGTCTTTTAAGAGTCTTTTCAACAGTTTCAAGAACGTTCTTTTTAAAGTCTAACCTCCTGATGGCCTCTAAGAGGTTTCTCTTCTCTTCTATAAGTTCCCTGAGTCTTTTCTCCTTTTTGACCTTTTCTCCAATGTAGGTCGGTAGGTTTTTAACCTCACCTTCTATTTTGTTGAGTTCCTCCTTTAGCTTCTCAAGTCTCTCTATCTCGTTGTCAACCTCCCTTGCTCTGGATACGCCGAGCTTAAATTCTTTCTTTATTTCCCTTATCCTTGAAAGGAGCTCTTCTATCTCTTTCTCTGTAGTTTTTATATTTTCTTGAAGCTGGCTAAGTTTTTCCTCTGAAAACTTACTGCTGCGCTCTTTTATCTTTCTGTCCGTTTCAGATAGCCTCTTCCTTAGGAGCTCCATTCTTTCCTTTAGCTTGGCAACTTCCTTCTTTAATTCTGAGTCTATTTTTTCAAGTAAGGAAATTTCTTCCTCTTTAAAGTTTAGCGCTTTCATCTTTTGCTGGAGTTCCAATAGTTTTTCTTTTAGTCTCTTTTCTTCTTCCTCTAAGGTCTTTCTCCTTTCTGCGTTAACAAGTTCCTCCTTTAGTAGCTTTTCTGCTTCTTTAAGAGCTTTTTCCTTAGATTTAAGAAGTTCTTCAAGCTTTTTTAAGTTTTTCTCTGCTTCTTTTATTGCTTTTCTGCTCTCCTCTATAAGCTTTTTTCTCTTTTCCTCCTCCATTGGAGAGCCGCACACAGGACACTCTGGGCTGTTTGCCTCTTCAAGTAGATTTTTTTTCCTCTTAGCCTCAGAGATTTTGACTTTTAAAGCGGAGAGTTCTTCCCTTAGCTTTTCTACTTCTGACCTTAATCTTTCTACCTTCTTGGCTCTTTCTTGGGGGTCTACCTCGGGAGTTTTTTCAATCTCCTTTTCAACTCTTTTGAGTCTTTCTTCGTTTTCCTTAAAAGACGCTAAAAAGCTCCTATAAAGCTTTTCGGTTTCTCTTAGTGTCCTTAGTTTCTCTTCGGCTTCTTTTAGCTCCTTTTCTCGCTCCTTAAAGAGAGCTCCCGTTTCTCTTAGTTCCTTTTCAATTTCCGGTATCTCCTTCTGGAGACTCTCCACTTCCTCCTTTATCTTTTCAAGGCTTAAGGTTTCATTTTGGAGGGCTAAAAGCTCATTTTTCTTTTCTGCAATCTGAGAAAGGAGAGACTTTATTTCTTTTAAGGGCTTAAGAAGTTTAATACGCTCATTTAACTCCGGAATTTTCTCTTTAAGAACTTTTATCTTCTCTACCCTCTGGGATAGTTCTTTTAGCTCGGTCTCTCTTTCCTTTATCTCTTTCTCTATGCGGGAAAGGTTGTCTGTTAGCCTTAGGAATTTTTCCCTTTTTTCTAATAAGCCTTCGTAAAGTTTTTCCTGTTCTTTTAGTAGCTCTTCCTCCTTCTTTAATTGTTCTGCCTTTTTTCTTAGCTCCTCTTCTTTTTCCTCTATCTCCCTCTCAGTTTTTAAAAGCTCAGACTCTATTTCCTCTAAAAGCTCCTCTCTTTTAAGAAGGGAGTCTCTTAGGGCTTTGAGCCTTGAGATGAAGTTCTTTACTTCCTCGTGTCTTTTACCGATTTCCTCTAAGCCAAGGAGCCTGTTTAAAACCTGTCTTTTTTCTTTTCTCTGGAGGTTAAATAGGGTGAGTATCTCTCCCTGTGGGACGTAAACCGTGTTTCTGAACAAATTGGGGTCTAAGCCGAGTTCTTTTTCAATCACAAGGTTTACGTTCTTTACGCCGCTGGCGTAGAGAGTGTTCTTTTTATAAAGCTCTGCTTCGCTCTTTTTCCTTAGTGCAGAAAACTTTCTTCTGATCCTGTAGTTAGTTCCTCTGTGGAGAAAGGAGAGTTCTACCTGTAAGCTTGTTGATTCTCTGTTCACTACTCTTTCTAACTTTTCAGCTGAAAAGTCCCTTCCAAATAGAGCAAAGAAAATTCCTCTCAAAATAGAGGTCTTTCCGGAGGCGTTTTCTCCAAGGATAACATAAGCTTCATCGTCAAAAGAGAGTTCTGTCTCTTTATGAGAGAGGAAGCCTTGGAGTCTAAGGCTTCTAAGTCTTATCATTTCTCCTCTCTCAGTATAACCGTAAAGCAAAAGACAACGAATCCAAAAACAACCATCCAAGAAAAGATCATGAATAAGAGGGAGCTCCCTGTCATTTCATCTCCTCACTTTTTTTCTTGTCTGCAAGGTAAACCATAAAGAGGAGAAGGGCAAGGGTAAAGACCATTACAAACCTTGCTATCCAGATTTCTAAGTTGGTCTCTACAAAGGCCTTAGGCAAGTTATGAAAGCTCCAAGTGGTGAGGATTGCAAAGAGGGCAACCGGTGTTACATACTTTAAGATGTAGAAGTAAACCCTTGGAACTTTAAAGAGGCCTCCCCTGTTTATTTCCTCCCAAGCCCTTTCACCTCCAAAGAGCCAGAAAAAGACAACAACTTCAAGGAGTGCGAAGAGAACTACAAAGAACGTTCCAGCCCAAAAATCCATCTCATTTAGAGCATCCGGTAGAAATATGGGTACTTGAGAAACGAGAAACATAAAGATTAACGTTGCCGTGACAGCAGTCTTCCTGTTGAGGTTAAATTCGTCCTGCAGGAAGGCTATTATTGGGACGCTGATGGCAACAGAGGAGGTGGCTCCTGCAAAGAAGAGGAGGAAGAACCATAGGAATCCTATCACATTTCCGCCTGTAAGGTTTGAGAAAATGGCTGGAAGACTTACGAAAGCGAGATTGAAGGCCCCACTCTTTGCTACGGCTTCAGCATTTATAAGTCCAAAGAAGGCAACGGCTGCAGGAATAGCAATTGATCCCCCTAAGATAACCTCTGCGAGCTCGTTGAGAGAGGCCGCAGAGAGGCCAGAAGCAACGATGTCGTCGTCCTTCCTAATGTAGGAAGCGTAGGTGATTATCGCTCCAAATCCGAGGCTTAAAGTGAAGAAAACCTGACCTGCGGCGGCAAGCCAGACCTGTGGGTTTAGAAGCTGTGAAAGATCTGGATGCCATAAGAAATCCAGCCCTTGAACTGCAGTTCCGTTGGGCGTCTCTATGAGAATCACTCTGACCATTAGGATGAAGGCTAACAGGAAGAGAGTAGGCATTGCTATTTTCGCAAACTTTTCAATTCCTCCGCTTATCCCCTTGTAGAGGATGTAGGCATTAAAGGCTACGGTTGCAAGAAAGAAGAAATAGGCGGTTAAAGATGGCTTGGTGTAGTTTTGGAGGAAATCGGCAAAAGGCTTTAAGTACTGATCCTGTGGGAGGCTTGGGTCTGGATGGGGAAGCATTCCAAAAAGGGAAAAGAGAGCGTAACCAAGAGTCCAGGATTCTATGTAAATGTAGTAGCAGAGAACTACAAAGGGTACAAAGAGTCCAAGGACACCGAGATATTTGGCTATAGGATGTCTCCAGAGGAGCTTAAATATTGCGGGAGTTGTTCCGTGGTTTCTCGCTCCTCCATATCTTCCTATTGCCCACTCAGTCCACATTAAAGGTATCGCTATAATGAGCATTGCTATCATGTAAGGAATCATGAAGGCTCCGCCGCCGTTTTCGGCAGCTTGGGTTGGGAACCTTAAAAAGTTTCCAAGTCCTACTGCGTTTCCGGCCATTGCAAGGATGAGCCCAAGTTTTGTGCTCCATTGTTCCCTGATTTCTGGAGCTCCGTTCATTTTTCCCTCTCTATTTCCAAGTTTTCGTATAAATTTTCTGAGTAGATATTTTACCTATTGTTGGGAGGAATAATGAAGTATGTTTTCGGACCCGTTTTTTCCCGCCGTCTTGGATTTTCTTTGGGAGTTGACCTTGTTCCTTACAAGGTGTGCAGTATGGATTGTCTTTACTGTGAAGTAGGAAAAACAAGCAGAAAGACGCTGTCAAGACTTGAATACGTTCCCTTTGATTCTGTTAAATCAGAACTTGAAGAATTTTTAAGTACTTTACCCGATGTAGACTTTGTAACTTTTTCCGGCTACGGTGAACCTACACTTTACTTAAGGTTAGGCGAGCTTGTTGATTTCCTTAAAGGGAGTTACCCTTACAGATTGGCTCTTTTAACAAATTCTTCTCTCCTTTATAGGGACGATGTCCTTGAAGATGTAAAAAAAATAGATGTTGTACTTCCGTCTCTTGATGCAGCAACTCAGTCCATTTTTGAGAAGATTAACAGACCAGTTAAAGGGCTTAGTGTGGAGAAAATAGTAGAAGGTATAGAGAGGCTTATTAAGGAAACACCTTGTGAGGTTTGGGTGGAAACCCTTTTTGTTAAGAATATTAATGATAGTTTGGAAGAGGTAGAGAGAATAGGAGAGATAATTCACCGTTTAAAACCTCACAAGTGGCAGCTTAATACCGTTGTTAGGCCTCCTGCTTATGACGTTAAAGGACTTACACTTTCAGAGCTTGAGAGAATAAAAGAGAGGGTAGGATATCCCAAGACGGAAATCGTGGCAGGCTTCAAAAGGGAAAAGAGGAAGATGGGAACTCTTGAGCTTAAAAACGAAGTGTACGGCATTGTTGTCAGGAGACCCTGTCCGATTGACGAGATAGCTTCTGCTTTGGGTGTTTCCGAAGGAGAGGTTAAAAGAGCGGTTTCTCTCCTTATAGAGGAAGGTAGAGTCAGAGAGATTTTCTTTGGGGGGATGCCATACGTAAAGGGAGTTGTTTAATCTTTTTCCTCTTTCTGCTTTTACCTTTACAGGTACTTGCGGTTACTGTGGAAGTTGACAGGGGTGTATTCTTTGATAGAGAGCTCCTTAGACAGATAAATGCTCAGCTTCCACGAGTTTGTCAGTTTACCGACTGTATTTCTGTTACTTCTTCTCTCCTTTACCGTCTTGGGTATGATGCAGAGGTAAAAGGAAATAGAATAGTTGTTAAAAGTTGTAGTCTTGTCAAAAGTGTGGAGTTTAAGGGGTTACCTCCTGAGCTTGTGGAAGTAAAAAAAACAGTGGAGCTCCTCCTCAAAGAAAAAAGATTAACTCCTGAGTCCTTAGAGAATGTTAAACAGCTTCTCCTCCTAAAGCTTCGTTCTGCTGGCTACAGGGAAGCTAAGGTTCGTTTTGAGCGTCTTGGACTTCCTGACTGCTATAAGCTTGTTGTGAACGTTAGTCCGGGTTCTCTCTTTTACGTTGAAAAGTTAGAAATTGTTTCTCCCAAGAAGTTCCGTTCTTTTCTTTTGAGGAGTTTTTCATCACTTAAAGGGGAACCTTTGAATCTTAACAAAATTAAATCTGTAGTTGAAAAGGTAGAAAACTTTTTCTTTGAAAGGGGATTTTACAACGTTTCGGTTGACTACTCTTTTCATCCTGCAAAAAGGAGGAATCTTTTAAAGAACAGGATGCCTGTTATTCTTTCTGTGAGTGTTAAGCCGGGGAAGAAATATTCCTTTAAGTTTATTGGCAATAGTCATTTTTCAAGTAAAGAGCTTTCTTCCCTTCTTACTTTTCGGGTTGCCCGTTCAGTTGACGAATTTGAACTTGAAAACTCGCGAAAAAACATAGAGAAGTTTTACAAGGATAGAGGATTTCCATATGTGAAAGTAACTGTTCAAATAAAGGAGAAAGATGGTTTGGTCGATGTGGTCTTTTTGATTAGAGAAGGTAAAAAGGTGATAATTAGGGAGCTCCTCCTTCCTGATGGCTTCCAATTACCGAGAAAGTTTTCTGATATTGTGAATGCTCCTTTTTCTGAAGAAAAGATAGAAAAGCTTAGGCTTTACTTAAAGAGAAAGCTTTTTGAGAACGGTTACAGGGATGCGGAAGTTTCATACAAGCTATTTGACGGAACTTTGGAGTTTCGGATTAAGAGAGGGAAGAGATACATAGTTACAGCCATAAAAGTTACAGGTGATTTAGAAGCATGTTTTGAAAAACAGAGATTGAAACTTCCTTTTCCATTTTCAACAAAAAGACTGGAGAATCTAAGAGGTAACCTGATAGAGTGTTATGCTAAAAAGGGATATCCTGATGTTAAAGTTGATACTTTTGAAACTTACGAAGACTTAGGAGAAGAAAAAGCTGTAACTCTTAATGTGGCAATATATCCGGGTAAACTTTACCGATTTGGTTTTGTTCTTGTTTCGGGACTTGAAAGAACAAAACTTAAATGGGTAAAGAACCTGTTTACTCTTTCTCCAGGTCGGATCTACTCAAGGGAGGAGGTTGTTAGTCAATATTCCCGTCTTGTAGGTAGCAGGCTTTTTTCTTCTGTAACTATTGACGACTTTAAGGTAGATGGATGCATTAACGAGATAGTAAAGCTTAAAGAAGGAAGTAGGTTGCACCTTAAGGGTTTCAT
Source organism: uncultured bacterium (assembly GCA_964594265.1). GTDB lineage: Bacteria > Aquificota > Aquificia > Desulfurobacteriales > Desulfurobacteriaceae > Phorcysia. Next base: position 23,717 of record CAZQLZ010000011.1, on the reverse strand, counting down.
AGGCTTAAGTACAGATTCAGGCTATATCTTAAATGGTTTTCTTTCCTCTACTTCTCCTATGGGAATTGGTGTTAGATACTTCCTTTTTGGTAATTACAGGCAGAAAGAAGGTTATGACGCAGTTTTTAAGTTAAGCAAACCCGCTTTTCCGTTTAAAAGGTATGAGACTTCTTACTCGGTTATTAAAAAAGAGCAGATTTTCCAGAGCTTTATTGCAGATAGAATTCTTTATAGGTTTTCTCTTTCCCGCAGAGCTTCTCGCGTTTTTACTCAAACCTTCGGAGTAGAAATAGCGAGGGAAGAAGTAAGAGATACTACTATAAGCACGGAAAGGAAGTTTCTTAAAAGGACTCTTTTTTACCTTCAAACCTACGATAGAAGAAACAGCGTCGTCAATCCGTCAGAAGGTTTTCTTTCACGGTTAAAACTCTCTTTTAGTGGTAGCTTTTTGGGAGGAGATGCGGGATACTGCCAAGAGGACTTTAAGTTCCTTTACCTTTTTTCTCCTTTTGAGAGTCTTACCTTTGCCTTAAGAGGGGGTATCGGTTTGATTCAACCGGTTGGAGGGGGCTTTGTCCCAATTCAGGACAAATTTTACCTTGGAGGAGCTGAAAGTGTTAGAGGATATAAGTACGAGACCATATCCCCAGTTGACGAAAAGGGAAACTTTGTAGGTGGAGAAGCTTACGGACTCTTGAGTCTTGAAATCCGCTATCTCTTTAAGGGAAGCTTACAGTTAGCTCTTTTCTACGATGCAGGAAATGTTTTTGAAAACTTCAAAGATTTTAACATTAACCTCTCGGACTGGTATTCTTCTGTCGGTGTGGGTTTTAGATATTTAACTCCTGTGGGACCTTTGCGTTTTGACTATGGCTATAAACTTAAGAAACTTCCCCACCAAGGTCCCGGTAGACTTCATATATCCTTTGGTTTTCCTTTCTGATTCACTCAAGATAAATAGTTCTTAACTCTTTTTTTCTAAAGAGCTCTACCGCTTCGTCGGTAGTTTTAACCTCTGCTGGAAGTTGGTAAACCTCTATTCCTCTTCTTGCCAACTTCATGAAAGGTTCCTTAGGAAGTTTCTCTATTAATAAGACATCAACGTTGTTTTCGGCTAAAAGATCTGCGGGACTTTTTCCTCCACTACATCCAACGCTACATCCACCACAGCTGTTAAGGTTAAGAACTATCTCTTTTTTATTGTTTCTTGTATCAACTATCAAAAAGGCAGGGGCAGAACCGAACATACTTACTATGTTGCCCTTTTCATCTATGGGCATGGCTATTCTCATCTGAGACCTCCGGTGGATTTAAAATTTAAAGGTTTTGAGGTAAGAATAGATTACGCTTTCCATAGTTTCATTAGCAAAGATTAAACTCTTATCAAAAGAGTCCCTTCCTAAGAGCTCTTCCAACTCGTTTTTTGTTCTTTCAATCATAAATTCATAACTTTTAGTCTCGTAGAGAAAGGAAGGTATGTCTACTACGTATTCCCTTATGATTTTGTGGAGTTCAGGATTTTCCCAGTCCAAGAAGGAGTAGGTAGAGTATGTGCAAATAACTGTGCCTTCAAAGTTTTTCCAGATTTTTTTAAAGTCTTTTATAAGTTCTTTCTGTAAAAGGTCAATGTTTCTGAAGGCGATGATATCAAAGCTGGAAAAGTCTTCAGGGTCAATTTCTGAATCGCTGAGGTTCTCACAGGGAACTATACAGAAGGCTTTATTTCTAAAGTCAAACTCTTCTGCGTTCAAGATAATGTCCAAGATATATCCTGTAAAAGTTCTGTCTTCGTGTCTTAAGGCGAGCCTATTTTTAGCAGATGCCCCCCTTTCTACTAAGTACTTGAAGTAGATGTTGTCCCTTACGGGGAATATCCTTTGAGCTCTTATTGAACGGCTCGGATAGGAGAACATTCTAAGGTTTCTTCTAAGTCCCATGTGGTAAAGGGCATCGTTGGCGTTATCAACAACGGTTGACAGAAACTCCATAGCTTTGTTAGTGCTCATTCCAAGTCTTTTAAGTCTGCCGAGCAGTATGTAAGCACTCTTTCTGTCCTTTCCTATGATGGCGAGGACGACTAAGAACGTGAGGTAAGAAATGTAGCTGAAGTCAAGTTTCCTTTTGCTGAGGGATATTTTGAGATCTGAAGGAAGACTTAAGAAAGGATAAAGATATAGATGAGCGAGGATATAACCATCGTAGAGGTATTTAAAAAGATCTGAATACTCAACTATAAATTCCTTTCCAAGTTTTAGAAAGTCTGTTCCAAAGTGAAGTCTTTCCAAGTAGCGTGAGTAGGGAGAATAAATCCTGTTTACAGACGTGTAGTAACTTTTAAAGTCTTTGCTTAGTTTTGTGAAAAAGGAGAAAGGAGTTGTTTCGCTCGTGAAAAGAAGTCTTGCCTCGTTTCCTGTATCTCTAAATGTAGTGTAGGGGAGTATTTCTGTCAGGAAGGTTGATTTTAAGACGCTGTAACCTTCAAAGTGTTCAAGGTTGGGAAGATCTTTGTTTTCAAAGGAAAGTTCCCTTACTATAGTGTTTCTTACGACTTCTTTTAGCCTCTCAAATCCAATCCTTGCTATTGCTGTAGTTAATGAAGTTATCTTTTCTTTGGCTGCTGATTCTACGCTGTTTGCAACTCTAAGAACGGCTTCTTTGACCTTAGGAATTTTTTCTATATAGTTAGTTAATCCTTCAGTGGTTGTATTTGGGTTGTTAATCTCAGAGAGCAAATTTATGATTACTTTAAGCTCTGAGCTTCCTTCTTCAAAACTCTGGAAATCAATCTTCAACTTTCCTTCGGGTTCTTCATACTCTTTTAATCTTTTAACGTGCTTTTTCAGGAGTTCTTTGTTTTTAAACTCTTCCACAAATTTCAGGTGTACACAACTTGTTCTGTCTTCAACAACAATGGCTTTCACTTTTTCTTCTCCTACCTGTACCTCTAAAAATTCACTCTTCACTTCCTCGTAGTTCTCTTTTCTTAATTCACAGCCACCTTTTGAAATGTTGTTTATTGTTCCTAACCCTTCTACAGTATATCTGTCAAAGGCTCTTTTGTTTAGTGGTCTTTCCTTTGTCTCTCTTTCAACTTGCTTTTTTTCGCTCTTTTTTCCTCCAAAACTAAGGAATTTGAACATCTTATCCCTCCTATATACCCTATACTACTGGTTGAATCTATACCAAATGTTGCATGCTCCTTCTGCAGAAACCATACAAGGGCCTTTGGGGTTTGATGGCGTGCATAATTTTCCAAAAAGTTTACAGTCCTTAGGGTAAGCTTTCCCAAGAACTATCTTATCACAGATACAGCCAGGAACTTTTTCTTCCTCAATCTCCGGTAGGTTAAATACCTTCTTTGCATTGATGTGTGAGTATTCTTCCTTCAACTCAAGGCCGGACTTTGGAATTCTTCCTATTCCTCTCCAGTTTACATCTGCTTTTTCAAAGTACTTATACATCAGTTCCTGTGCTTTTCTGTTTCCTTCAGGTTTAACTACTTTCCTATAAACATTTTCAAGTTCTGCTTTATTTTCTTTGAGCTGGATCAATATTTTGAGAATTGCTAAGAGTAGGTTGTCAGGTTCAAAGCCTGCGACTACCGTAGGTATTCCATACTTTTCAGGGAATACTCTCCAGGCGTTTGCTCCAACTATTGCCGATACATGGCCGGGAGCTACAAAGGCATCAACGCCAACTTCGGAATCCTTTACCAGGATTTCCATTATCTCTGGAGTTAGTTTCTGGGAGGTAAGTATGGTTACGTTTTTTGGCAGTCCCATCTCTATCAGGGCGGCAGTTGGTGCTGTGGTAGTTTCAAATCCAATGGAGAAGAAGACAACATTTTTGTCTGGATTTTCTTTGGCAATCCTTAGAACTTCGTGGGGAGCGGAGATCATCCTGTAGTTTCCGCCGTTGCTCCTTATAGATCCGATTTTTGTAGGAACTCTTAGCATGTCTCCATAGGTTACAAGGATTGTGTCGTCCCTTTTGGAAAGGTTGATGGCATTTATGATGTCGCTTTCAGAACATACGCACACTGGACACCCGGGACCTGGAACGAGCTCTATACTTTCCGGCATGAGTGAACGCATACCGCTTACAGTTATCGTATGTTCGTGAGAACCACAAACGTTCATAATTTTTACTTTCCTTTCTTTTGGTGCGAGTTTATGAATTGCCTCTACCAGTTCTCTTATTCTTTCTTTCACTGTTTCCTCCGCCTTTACTTTTCAATTTTAAGGCCACACATTGCAACAAGGGTGAAAAGGGCTAAGCTTGGTACGAAAAAGAATTGAAATATCATTGTAGAGAGAATGGCAAACTGGATTACAGCTGCCTTTAGCGGTAATGTTCCTGCTAAGAGTAGTCCTACCATTACTCCCGGTATGTGGACTATACCTGCGGATCTAAGCATGTCTCTTACGGGAATGGTTACGTCGTTTATAAGTTCCCTAAAGATGAACTTAAAAATTTGCGTGTCTTCTGCTCCCAGTGCTGCCATAGAAGTGATAATATCTTCAAGGTCTTTCAGTCTTGTAGCGTAATATTTGAAGGTCAAGGACAAGCTCCTCATTCCGGCTGCCGTGACTATTCCGGCTAGTGGTATAATGCTGTTTGCTTTTACTTTCAGGATTCCACTCAAAAATAAAAGTAGCAGAGATATTGAGGAAACAGAAGCAATTGAAATGAGCGATACTACGAAACCTGTTCTTTTGCTGTATCCCTTGAATGTGAATCTCTTCGTTGAGATTATTGCAGCATTTATGTAGAAAAGAAGAACGAAAATTGGGTAAATTGCTTTTAGCTGCAGCTTAAGAAAGAAAAGAATTATAAAGCCAATACCGATAAGCTGAATTAGTGAAAGGATGGAAGATGCAAAGAGCTCTCTCCAGAGACCGATTCCAAACTTCCTGTCTAATAAGATTACAGCCAGTATAAGGAGGTAAGAAAAGAAGAGAATCTTCATTTAGCAGATCCTCGGAAGGGGGTCTTCTTCAAGAAGTTCAAGCCGCCTTTCACCACCTATAGAAGTTATTAGCCTTACGCCTTTGAAGTCTTTAGTTACTTCTCCTATTATTTCGGCATCCTTACCCAATGGATGGGAACGGAGCAGTTCCAAAGTTTTTTCAGCATCTTCTTTGCTTGCGATGATTACTGCCTTTCCTTCATTTGCAAGGTATAGTGGGTCGTAGCCTATCATCTCGGAGATGAACTTAACTTCTTCTCTTACGGGTATTTTTTCCTCATAGAGTCTTACTCCTACCTTTGCGCTTTCGGCAAACTCAATCAACGCAGTTGCAAGTCCTCCCCTTGTTGGATCTCTCATCCAGCGGAGACCTTCAAGCTCAAACAGGGGCACTAAGAGAGAGTTTAGAGGAGCACAGTCGCTCTTTACTTCGGTTTCAATTTCAAAGTTTTCCCGAGCTAAGGAGACAGCTGTCCCGTGATCTCCCACGTAGCCGGTTACTATTACAACGTCTCCGGGTTTAGAGTTTTGAGGAGAGAGCTCCCTTACGACCTCACCTACGCCTGTTGTGTTTATGTATATACCATCGCACTTTCCACTTTCAACAACTTTCGTGTCGCCGGTAACTATTTTTACTCCTGCTCTTTTAGCAGTTTCTGCCATACTTCTAACAATTTTTTCTAATTCCTCTAAGGAAAGTCCCTCTTCAAGTATGAATCCAACGGATATGTACTTAGGTATTGCACCACTTACTGTTAAGTCGTTAACTGTTCCGCAGATGCTGAGTTTCCCTATATCGCCGCCGGGAAAAAAACGGGGACTAATGACATAGGAGTCTGTGGTTATGGCTATTGACTTTGCGTTTACAAATATGTATGACGCGTCCTGTAACGGTTTTAGTTCTGGAGTGTCAAAGTACCTTAGGAATACTCTTTCTATAAGTTCGCGGGTAAGCCTTCCACCGCTACCGTGTCCTATCTCTATTCTCACTGTAGACCTCCAACGATGACTAAAAATGGGGCAACCGCTAAACTGCTGTCCAATCTATCAAGTAATCCTCCGTGTCCGGGAATTAGACTACCTGAGTCTTTAACGCCGAAAAGCCTTTTGATAAAGCTTTCAAGTAGGTCTCCAATTTGGGACACAACTGTAAGAGTGGCAAGTATAAAGAGTGTAAGAAGGGAAGACTCAAAAATTCCCAAATGGTTTCCGATTAAACTTCCAGTAATTACCCCTCCAACTGTGCCGCCAACTGCTCCTTCAACGGTTTTTTTAGGGCTAATTTCCGGTATTAACTTATGTTTACCGAAGTACTTACCTACTAAGTAGGCAGATGTGTCAACCGACCATACGATACTGAGGAGAAGTATAAAGAGCTCCTTAGAGAGTTTTCCTATGGCTATTACTCCCATGCTCAAATATATGAAAAACCCGGCAGTTACCAAGAACTTTTCGGGAACTCTTTTCTCTATTATTAGGAAGTAGCTAAAAAGGAAGAGAATTCCTGCTGAAGGAATGAGGAAGGAGATATGAGGGATGTGTATTCCGGCAAAGTAGAGAATTGAGAATATCACTGCAGCTGCAGTTTTTGCACTCTCCATTCTGGACATTTTAAAGAGCTCTGCCACCATCCCTATACCGAGAAGGTAAACTAAGGAGATGTAAAAGTCCTTAGGAGCTATGACCATAGTTAAAGCGTAAGTTACGACAAGTAGCGCACCTATGAGCCTTTCTCTCATTTTAGACCGCCGAACCTTCGTTCTCTCTTCTTGTAGTCTTCAATGGCAGCTAAGAATTCTTCTTCTGTAAAGTCTGGCCAGAGGGTTTTAGTGAACCAGAGCTCTGTATAGGCCGACTGCCAGAGGAGGAAGTTGGAAATTCTCAGCTCCCCGCTCGTCCTTATGAGGAGGTCAAGGTCGGGGAGCTCCGGAATGTAGAGGTATTTCCTTATTACCTCTTCGTTTATCTCCTTCTCCCCTGCCTTTAGAGCTCTGTTAACCGCGTCAATAATCTCCTGTCTTCCTCCGTAGTTAACGGCAAAAACGGCCGTCATGCCGGTGCAGTGGGCGGTTTTCTCCTCTATTTCCTTAAAACCTTCCTGAAGGTATTCGGGAAGTTGATGGAGTCTTCCCATAGCCCTAAAGCTTACATTGTTGTCAAGGAAGAGGTTTAGTTTACTTTTCACGTACTCGTACATTAGGTGAAAGAGAAACTCAACCTCCTCCTTTGGCCTTTTCCAGTTTTCAGTTGAGAAAGCATAGAGGGATAGATACTTTATTCCAAGCCTGCTTGCGGCTATAACTATCTTCTCGGTTACCTCGGCTCCTTTCCTATGACCCTCAATTCTTGGGAGCCCTCTCCTCTTTGCCCACCTACCGTTTCCATCCATTATTATGCCGACGTGCACCGGTAGGTCGTTCATGTAGATAATCCTCCCTTAAAACTTGTGGTTGTACTCTTCGTGATTTCTTAAGTAGTCTATAAAGGAGGCGAGCTCCTCTGTTTTTCCAACGAGCATAAAGTGAATGCCCTTGCCAAACTCTGCAATAGCGTGAGCCAAGTCTATTATGTAGTCCCAGCCGTACTTTGCCGGGTTTTCTGCCTTTTCAAGTCCTTCTATTAAGGAGTTAGGAATAGATGTAGGGTTGAGCTTCTTCATAAAATTAGCCATCCTTAGACTCTTGATAGGAAGTAAACCGATAATGGGGACAGCTCCAAGTTCTGATATGAGACTGTTGACCTCTTCTGCTATTTTCACCTCATAGATAGGCTGGGTCTGGATAAACTGGGCTCCTGCCTTAATCTTTTTCTCTAACTTCATAACCTGAAGTTCAAAAGGTCCTGCAAAGGGATTAAAAACAGCGCCGATGCAAAAGTTGGGGATTCCTTTTAGTTCCTTACCGTTTAGGAGGTATCCTTCTGTAAGCCTTTTCGCCGTTTCTATCAGTTGAACGGAGTCTATATCAAAGACAGGCTTTGCGTCCTTCTGATCTCCAAGGGTTGTAAAGTCCCCGGTCATAAGGCAGATGTTCCTAATGCCGAGGGCTGCGGCTCCCAGAAGGTCAGACTGGAGAGCTATCCTGTTCCTGTCCCTACAGGTAAGCTGTAGTATCGGGTCAAAACCGTTATCAAGGAGGAGCTTTGACATTGCCAGAGAAGACATTCTAACCATTGACCTTTGACAGTCGGTAACGTTAAAGGCATCTACCTTTCCCCGCAAGGGTTCTATTCCTTTTACAACACTTTCCCAGTCTGTTCCTCTTGGAGGAGCGACTTCGGCCGTTATCAAGAATTTTCCTGCTTTTAGTTTCTCTCCAAAGGTCAAGACCTCTCCTCCAGTATTAACCTTCTTGGATATACGGACTTGCTGTAGTCCTTAAGTGGAGCATTTTCCTTTAACCTGTTAAACGTTCCTATTTTTTTCATTCTCTCTGCTATTATGTACCAGATGCACGGGAGCTCTGGGTCAACCTCACACTGTCCTTTAATAGCGCCACCGCAGGGGCCGTTTACGAGGGATTTAGGACAGCGGGCTATGGGGCATATTCCACCCGTATCGGAAATAATACAGTCTCCACAAGCTATACAGTACTCGTTGAAAAATTTTCCTTCCCTCTCTGCACCTATAAAAAGGGTGGTAACGCCCGTTATTACAGGAATGTTAACTCTTTCAGCTATTAGCTGGGTTCCTGCACCACAGGCTAAAGATACTATGGCGTCCGCCACTTTTTCTGCTTCTTTTACTAAACTTTTTTCTGTTCCATCTATCTTTTCAAGAATGCACGTCCCACCGGGACTTTTTACTCCGACTATTTCAAATCCTGCCTTTTTCAGCCTCTCAGATAGCTCTAAGGCCTCTCTCAGTCCACCGTTCCTGCACCTTCCTGAACCAACTTCACAACCAAGAATGAAAATTTTCTTGAATCCTTTTAGCTTTTCTACAATTTCTTCAAAGGTTTTCAACCTAACTACTACCAACTTTCCTCCAGAAGAAGTTTTTGAATCCTTAAATATAGACCTTCACGCTTGCTTTCTTTTTAAGCTCTTCAATAAAAGCCTTTAAAGTCTCTTGAAACTTCTTCGTGTAGAGCTCCCGTCTGATTTTTTCTCTATTGCATCCTTTACTCCTTTCCGACTTGACGTAAACAATAAAATAACCGTCTTTTGTCTGAATCAGATTAAACTTACCAGGTTCTGTGCTCCAGACTACTGTATCTAAGGGCTTGATGAGTGTACCTTTTCTGACTTTGCCAAGGTAACCACCTTTCTTTGCCGTGACTGGGTCTTCTGAGTACTCTTTGGCTACCTTTTCAAAAGGAGCTCCAGCCTTTAGTGCTTTTAAAGCTTTTTCTGCTTTGTCTTTATTCTTAGTAAATATGTAGCAGACCTCTCTTACACGGAAACTATTTTCCCTCCTACACGCTTTCTCTACTTCAAGGTCTGTGATTTTCACCTTTGGCTTTACTTTACTTGCTATGAGCTTGGCAACCAGTAGTTGCTCTCTTATCTTTGCCTTTACTTCTTCTAAGGTAAGTCCTTCTTTCCTTAGAGCTCTTTTTAATTCTTCTTTTGTTTTAAACCCGCTTTGCTCCATGAAGTCCTTTAATGCCTTTTCTACCTCTTCGTTTGAAACTGTTAATCCTTCTTCTTTTGCCTCTGTCAGCAAAATTTTCTTTTCAATGAGTGAGTCCCTTGCTTTTTCTAAGTCAGGTATACGGTTTTCCTTAGCGTAACTAATTAGTTCGCTGTAGAGTATAGGTTCTCCATTTACAACGGCAACTATGTAGTCAATTATCTTGGCACTTGCCGGTATGGAGAAGAGAAAGAAAGCTACAATGGCAAGAAAACTTCCCATTGCGTTCCTCCGTTTTAATAGAATTTGCAAAATCCGTTTTTCGTGCATAACTTTATCCTCCAAATTTCAAGGCAATCTTATCACAGGCTAAAGCCATGAAGAGGAGAATTAACCTTAACGAAGTTACGGCTAAGGAACCTATAAGGGTAGAGACAGAAATACAGCCAAAACTCTTAGATCTTCCCAAAGAAGAGGTAAGCTCTGCTACCTCTTTTAAGCTCCAAGTGGAAGTTTACAAAAGACCTGTCGGTTACGGAGTAAAGGGCAGGATAGAAGGCGAGGTGGAGCTTACCTGTAGTAGGTGCAACAAAAAATTTATGGAGAGGATAGATAGGGACTTTTCTTTTCGCCTCATGCCAACTTCGGAGATTACGGGAGGAGAGATAAAATCTTCTGACCTTGATATAAAATTCTCCGACGAAGAAGTCCTTGACCTTGTGGAGGTTGTTAGAGAACAGATTCTCCTGAATTTACCCGTTAAGCCTCTGTGTGATGAAGAGTGTGAAGTTCCCCGTTATGAGGAGTGGAACGAGAGTAAAGTTGATCAGTGGGAAAAGCTCAAAGCTTTTAAAAATAAACTGATGGAGAAGGAGAAGTAAGATGGCAGTTCCAAAGAGGAAAGTTTCAAGGACAAGAAGAGACAAGAGGAGAACCCACTGGAAGGCAAAAGTGCCGGCTATTTCGGTCTGTCCAAACTGCTACCAACCCAAGCTCCCTCACAGGGTTTGTAGGTACTGCGGTTACTACAAGGGAGAGCAGGTTATAGAGGTAGAAGAGTAAGATGAGGGTAGTTCTGGACGCCATGGGGGGGGATAATGCCCCCCATGTTCCAGTTATGGGTGCTGTTCAGGCCGTTAGGGAATTTGGCATTTCCGTTATTCTTACGGGTGACGAAGAGCGTCTCAAAAAAGAACTTGAAAAGTTTTCCTATCCTTTTGGGAAGATAGAGGTAGTTCCAGCAAATGATGCCGTTCCTATGGACGAGCAACCGTCAAAAGCTTTGAAAAGGAAGGGGTCTTCTATTCACGTTGGTTTAGATCTTGTTAAAAGAAAAGAGGCTGACGCTTTTGTCAGTGCTGGCAACACAGGAGCTGTTATGGCTATATCTCTTTTTACGGTTGGAAGACTTAAAGGAGTAGATAGGCCGGCTATCTCTGCGGTGCTTCCAAACCTTAAGAGCCAGACCTTTCTCCTTGACGTTGGAGCAAACGTTGACTGTAAGCCTATTCACCTTCTTCAGTTTGCGGTAATGGGTGAAGCTTATGCAAAGTATGTGCTCGGAGAGATTAACCCGAAGGTAGGTCTTCTTAACATTGGAGAGGAAGAGGGTAAAGGTAATGAACTGACAAAGGAGGCCTTTGTCCTCTTAAAGGCGGCAAAGGAAAAAGGGTTAAACTTTGTTGGTAATGCAGAAGGTAGAGATATCTACTCTGGTAATTTTGACGTTATAGTCTGTGATGGTTTTGTAGGTAACGTTGCCTTGAAACTCAGTGAAAGTCTTGCTGGAATACTTGCGAAAATACTGAGGGAAGAAATAGAGAGACATTTCATATCAAGACTTGGAGCTCTGACTCTTAAGCCAGCTATAAGGACTTTTAAGAAAAGGATAGACTACGCCGAGTGGGGTGGAGCTCCCCTCCTTGGTGTAAAAGCGCCTGTTATAATCTCTCACGGCAGTTCAAACGCTAAAGCAATAAAGAATGCCATAAAAGTTGCTTCTCAGTTTGCAGAAAGTCACCTCAACGAGCACATAGAAGAAAATATTGAGAAATACGGGATGTTAGATGGGTGTTAAGATAGTTTCAACCGGTTCTTACGTTCCAGACAAAGTTCTTACAAACTTTGACCTTGAAAAAATGGTGGAAACCTCTGATGAGTGGATAACAACGAGGACTGGTATTAGGGAACGCCGTATTAGCGAAGGAGAAACTACCTCTGATATGGCCACGGAAGCTGCCGTAAGGGCTTTAAGAGGTAGAAACCCTGAAGAGGTTGACCTTATTGTCGTAGCTACTGCCACTCCCGATGCCTTCTTCCCATCTACTGCCTGTAAAGTTCAGGCGAAAATGGAAAATAAAAGGGCGATAGCCTTTGACGTTTCTGCTGCCTGCACCGGTTTCATCTACGCCCTGTACGTTGCTGATTCCATAATGAGAGCGAAGGAAGTAGACAAAGCTCTCGTTATAGGCGCCGAGAGGTTCTCTAAAATCGTTAACTGGGAAGACAGAACTACCTGCATACTCTTTGGAGACGGTGCCGGAGCTGTTGTCCTTAAAAAGAGTGAAGAGGAAGGGATACTTGGTTTTGACCTTGGAGCTGATGGCTCTTATGGAGATTTGCTCTACGTTCCTTCGGTTGGTTCAAACGAAGAATTTCCATTTTACGTAAGGATGAGGGGTAACGAGGTCTTTAAAGTAGCTGTAAGAACTATGGTTGATTCGGCCTTTCGGGTTCTTGAAAAGACAGGAGTTTCTCCTCAGGAAATAGACCTCCTTGTTCCTCATCAGGCAAACGTCAGGATTATAAACGCCGTTGCCGAAAGGCTTGGTATTGACCGGGAGAAAATTTTTGTAAACCTTAACAAGTACGGTAACACGAGCGCCGCTTCCATACCCATAGCCCTTGATGAGGCTGTTAGGGAAGGTAGAATTGAAAAGGACAGTTTGGTTCTTCTTATAGGCTTTGGAGGAGGATTTACTTGGGGGTCTTGCATCTTGAAGTTTTAAAATCTGATGGAGGCTGAAAAATGCTCAAAACAAGGGTTTGTGACATACTGGGAATTGAATACCCCATCCTTCAGGGGGGAATGGCTTGGATTGCAGACGCAGAGCTTGCGGCTGCTGTTTCAAACGCTGGAGGTCTCGGAATAATCGCCGGTGGAAGTAGGAGTGCTGAGGAGCTGAGGGAAGAGATAAGGAAGTGTAAGGAGCTTACAGATAAGCCCTTTGGCGTTAACATTATGCTGATGATGCCTAACGCTGAGGAGATAGTAAAGGTCTGTCTTGATGAAGAAGTTCCGGTAGTAACGACCGGAGCCGGAAACCCGGGAAAGTACATTCCCGCCTTTAAAGAAAAGGGAATAAAGGTTATTCCCGTTGTTGCAAGCGACGCCCTTGCCAAGCGTATGGAACGGATAGGTTGTGATGCCGTTATTGCTGAAGGAATGGAGGCAGGAGGTCACATAGGTAAGCTGACAACGATGGTTCTTATTCCTGCGATAGTTAGAGCTGTAAGCATTCCCGTTATTGCTGCTGGTGGTATTGCACTTGGAGAGCAGGCAGCAGCCGCCTTTGTTCTTGGAGCTGAGGGCGTTCAGGTTGGGACTCGCTTCCTTGCGGCAAAGGAGTGTAACGTTCATCCAAACTACAAGCAGAAGATTTTAAAGGCACGCTTTAATCAGGTTACCGTTACCGGTATAACGACGGGACATCCAGTTAGACTCATTGAGAACAAGTTAACTAAAAAGTTTGCAGAGCTTGAGTTTTCCGGTGCATCTAAGGAGGAGCTTGAAGAGCTTGGAAAAGGGAGACTCCGCCTTGCTGCCGAGAAAGGCGACGTTGAGTGGGGTTCTGTTATGGCCGGTCAGGTTGTAGGTTACGTCAACAAGGAGGAGACTGCAGAGGAGATTATCAAGGATATTATGGAAGGTGCTGAAAAGACTTTGAAAGAGCTCTGCGGTCGCTTTTTCGGAAGTAAATAACGGCAAGAAGAGGTTTAAATGGTGAAAGTAGTTGAAGGTAAACTCAAGGCTGACGGGATAAAGTTTGCGATAGCTGTAAGCAGGTTTAACTCCTTTATAACCGATAGGCTCTTGGAGGGAGCTATTGACTGTATCCTCCGCCACGGAGGTAGAGAGGAGGATATAACCGTTTTTAAGGTTCCCGGCTCCTTTGAGCTTCCCTTAGTTGCCAAGAAACTGGCAAAAAAAGATTTTGACGCTGTTATTGCTCTGGGAGCTGTTATAAGGGGAGAAACTCCCCACTTTGACTACGTTGCCGCTGAGGTAAGTAAAGGAATTGCTGCGGTTTCCCTTGAAACTGGAAAGCCTGTGATATTTGGCGTCCTCACGACTGACACTGTTGAGCAGGCCATAGACAGGGCAGGGACAAAGGCTGGGAATAAAGGCTGGGAGGCTGCTTTAGCGGCAATAGAGATGGTCAATCTCTTAAGGGAGATGGAATGACAAACAGGGATAAAAAAGAGGCAAGGGAACATGCCTGTTTAATGATGTACCAGTATGATATTGGCGGCTTTTCTCCAGATGAAGTTATTTCTACCTACTGGGAAGAGAAGAGTGTCTCCCCAGAAGTAAAACAGATGGCGGAGCTCCTTTTTAAAAGAACAGTTGAAAATCTTAAAAATGTTGATATGGAAATTTCAAGGCATTTAAAAAAAGGTTGGTTTGTTTCCCGCCTTCTTCCTATGGATAGATCCATCCTGAGAGTGGCTACCTATGAAATACTTAACGAGAGTATTTCTCCGCCTCCGGCGGTAATTAACGATGCTGTGGAAATAGCAAAAGCTTACGGTGAAGATGAAAAATCCCCAAAGTTTATAAACGCCATCCTTGACAGGATTAAGTCGGAGTCCGTTAAGTGAGGGAAAGAATAGGCCTCCTTGCCGGTAAAGGTTCTCTTCCTTTAGAATTCCTTAAGTCTGCTTCTTCAAAGGGCTACGAGACGGTAACTTTTGCTCTTGAGGGAATAACAAATAGAGAGGTTGAGAGACTTTCTGGTAAGGTCTTCTGGATAAAACCCTTTAGGTTTGGGACGTTTCTTAAGCTCCTAAAAAAGGAAAGGCTTGGGCAGATTGCTATCCTTGGAAAGGTTGAACACAAAGCAGCTCTTACTTTTTCGGGATTTGACTTAAAGGCAGTTACTTTTATACTCTCTCTGGAAGACAGGAAGCCTGAAACCATAATTAGGGGTGTAATAGCCGAAATAGAAAAAATAGGGACGGCTGTAATTGATCCAACTCCTTTTCTCTCTCACTTGCTACTTGAACCGGGGATTGTGGCCGGAAAGCTTTCTCTTAGCTTAAAGAGAGATATAGAATTTGGTATGGAAGTGGCAAAGGAAATTGCCTCTCTTGATATTGGTCAAACGGTCGTTGTTAAAGATAGGACTGTTGTTGCCGTTGAGGGGATGGAGGGTACAGATGAGTGCATAAAAAGAGGGGCAATTTTAGCCGGTAAGGGCTTTACCGTCTGTAAGGCTGCTCGGAAATCTCAGGATATGAGGATAGACGTTCCTACTTTGGGAGCTGATACGGTTAGGTTAGTAGCTTCCTTAGGCGGAAGGGCTATTGCTTTTGAAGCTGGAAAGACTTTCTTGCTTGACAAACAGCAGATAATTGAAATTGCAAGAGAGGAAGGTATAGCCGTTATTGCAGTGTAGGTGGGAAGTGAATGGTGGAAGCTGTAGTTGTTGGTATGGGGAGAAGTGGAACTGCCGCGGCTTCTCTTTTAAGGAAAAAAGGTTACAAGGTTATTGCCTATGATGATAAAAATCCTGTTCCGTTGCCCGAGAGACCTTCCGTAGTTATAAAGTCTCCCGGTGTTCCACCTACCCATCCGCTTGTCCAAAAGTTTAAAGAAGCTGGTGTTCCGGTTATAGGGGAGATAGAACTTGCCTATCGTTTTTCTAAAGGTAGAATAGTTGCTGTAACCGGAACAAACGGAAAAAGTACAACAACAGCCCTTATACATCACGTTTTATCCGTTGGGGGATACAGGACTTTTATTGGCGGTAATTTTGGTGTTCCCTTTTCCTCCTTTGTGGAAGAGACGGATGAGAATTCCGTAACTGTTCTGGAGCTCTCTTCTTTTCAGATAGAGGATCTTATAAATTTTAACTGCGAAATCTCTGTAATCCTCAACATTACTCCTGACCACCTTAACAGATACTCTTCCTTTCGCGACTATGCTTTTACAAAGTTAGGACTTCTTTCCAGATCAAGGTTTTCTGTCCTAAACCTTGATGATCCGATTTTAGGGAGTTTTTCTGGGGAGAACATTCTCTTTTTTAGTAGAAAAAGAAAAGCCGATGCTTTCTTGAAAGGGGATAGGATCTTTGGTGAGAAATTTTCCGTTTCCTTGAGGGAGCTCCCCTTAAAGGGCGTTCATAACGCTGAAAACTACATGGCCTCTCTACTTGTTCTGAAAACCCTTGGAGTCCCCCATGAAGTTATCTTAGAAGGTTTTAAAACCTTTAGAGGACTTCCCCATAGAACGGAGTTTGTTGCCAGTATTAACGGAGTTACTTTTGTAAACGACTCCAAGTCAACGAATGTTGATTCTCTCCGGAAAGCCCTTGAAAGCTTTGATAGAATTGTCTTAATCGCCGGCGGCAGTGATAAGGGACTGGACTTTTCTCCTTTAAGGCCTCTTGTTAAGGAAAAAGTAAAAGCTATTATTGCAATTGGAGAGACTGCACCTGTTTTTAAAACTCTCTTTGAGGACCTTGTGAACGTTGTGATTGAGTCTGATATCTATTCGGCAACTAAGAGAGCTTACGATTTGGCCGAGAGTGGGGATGTTGTTCTTCTTTCTCCGGGGTGTGCAAGCTTTGATATGTTCAAAAACTTTGAAGAAAGGGGAGATAGATTCAAGGAGGCGGTAAAGTTCTTGGAGGAAAATCTTGCGAAGCGGTAGAGAGTATTCTGCCTTTCTTATATTTGTAATAGCAATACTACTTTCTGTAAGTGGAATAGTTTTTGTATATACCGGCAGTTACTTTTACTGTCTAAAGCACGGAGTTGCTCCTTATTCTTTTGCTCTAAAGCAGTTTGTAGCTCTTGTTATAGGAATAGTAATAGCTCTTGGAATTTATAAATTCCTTGATTACAGAGACCTTGCCGTTAATAAACGCTACATCTGGGGGCTCTATGTCGTAGCCAATCTTTTGCTTGTTGCCGTTTTAATCTTTGGAAAGGAGGTTAACAACTCAAAGAGTTGGATATTCATTGCCGGTTTTTCTATCCAGCCTGCTGAAGTAGCGAAGGTTCTTGTCATTCTCTTTGTTGCCGGTTACCTGAAGTATAAATGGTACGAGATACAGTCGGATGTTAGAGTTTTTATCGGCTTTATCGTCCTCTCCTTTATTCCGGTTATTCTCATTCTTCTTGAAAAGGATCTTGGTTCGGCGATGATCCTTTCAATTGTTATATTCGCCATCCTCTTTATTACAGGTTTAGATCTTCGCTACATTCTCTACCCGATGGTGCTCGGCTTTGTTATGTTTGTAATTGCCGTGATTACGGCTCCTTACCGTCTTGCAAGAATAAAAATTCTCCTTGATCCTGCAGGATATTTTCACACTTCTGCTAAGTATAATAGCTATCAGCTTGTTCAGGCTTTTGTGGCCTTTGCCAAGGGTGGACTGACTGGAATGGGAATTGGTCAGGGGGCACAATCAAAGTTTCTCTTTTTGACCTTTTCCTTTAGCGACTTTATGTATGCTCACATTGCTGAAGAGACGGGAGCTCTCGGTGCAATTTTAGTTCTTTTAGCCTTTTTCCTGATACTCTACTTAGGACTTTCTATTGCCGACAGAACGGATGAAAAAGTAGGAAAATTCATGGCGCTTGGACTGACCCTTTACATCTTCCTTCAGGGGATGGTTCATATGGGAGTAAACCTTGGGCTTGTTCCTACAACGGGAATTACACTTCCCTTTATGAGTATGGGAGGAACTTCTTTGATTTCTATGTTTATCGCCGTTGGAATTTTGGCAAACATTGCAAGGTTCTTACCTGAAGAGAGTAGGGCGAACATAAGACTCTTAGGAAGGGGGAAATTTACGTGAGAATTATCGTTGCTGGTGGAGGAACGGGGGGACACCTTTTTCCCTGTCTGGCCGTCTCTAATAGGCTTATTCAGGAAGGCCACGATGTTCTTTTTGTGGGTTCTTCGGTTGGTATTGAGAGTAGGAAGAGGGAGCTCTTACCTTCTGCTTCCGTTTTTATTGATTCCAGAGGAGTAAGAGGAAAAGGAGTTAGAGCTCTCTTAAACGGTTTCTTTCTCCTTAGAAGTACTTGGCAAGCCCTATCTGTTATTTCCTCGTTTAGACCTGATAGAGTTGTTCTTTTTGGGGGATACGTTTCTTTTCCCTTAGGGATTGCTGCAGCGGTTAAGGGAGTTCCTCTAATACTTCAGGAACAAAACTCTATCCCTGGTAAAACAAACCTTTTCCTTTCGCGTTTTGCCGAGAAGGTTCTTGTAGGTTATGAGAGCTCTCTTCGTTTTTTTGACGGTAAGGCCGTTTTTACCGGCAACCCTGTAAGGGAAGAAGTTGTTGAAGCTGCAAAAAGTAGAAAACTTCTGAGGAAGAAGGTTTTAAAGTCTCTTTCTCTTTCTGAGGGGAGGAAGACCCTTCTTGTTATCGGGGGGAGTCAGGGAGCTCTCTGGATCAACGAGACGATGAAAAAAGTGGCCTGTGAACTTTTTGACGTTAAGGAAAAGATTCAGGTCGTTCACGTTACGGGCGAGGGAAAATCTCCTGAGATGGAAGAAGTTTACAGGAGAGCCGGAATAAGAGCTAAGGTGTTTTCTTTTTATGAGAGGATTTGGGAGCTCTACTTGATTGCCGATGCTGCTATTTCTCGGGCGGGAGCTCTTGCTGTTTCAGAGATTCTCCTTTTTGGCATACCTACGCTGTTTATTCCTTTTCCTTTCGCTGTAGATGATCACCAATTTTTTAACGTAAAAGAGCTTTCTGAGGCGGGTGGATGTATCCTGAAAAGGCAGGAAGAACTAACACCCAAAGAAGTTGCAGCTACTGTAAAGCTTTTGCTCTTTGATATAATCAGGGCAAGGAAAATTTCTGAAAGTATGAAGAAGTTTGCCGTTTTTGATTCTACTGAAAGGGTAGTGAGAGAGATTGTCAATGGATAGGATAAAGAGAGCTGTAGAGGCTGCAATTTTTCTCTCTCAAGAACCGGTTTCTGAAGGGACTCTTTCAGAAAAGCTTGGCTTTAAGGTAGAGGATGTAAAGAAAGTTTTAAAAGAACTTTTAAAAGAGTATTCAGAGCGGGGAATTATTCTTAAAAAAGTTGCTGGCGGTTACCGTTTCTTTACGGCTCCTGATCTTTCTACGGTTCTTAAGTCTTTTGTAGAGGATAGGCCGGTAAAACTCTCAAGGCCTCTCTTAGAAGTTCTTGCTATCATTGCCTACAATCAGCCTATTTCAAAGAAGGACATTGTGAAGATAAGAGGGCAGAACTGTGATGGTGCTATAAAGTCCCTCCTTGAGAAAGGTTTAATAGAGGTTGCCGGCAGGGCCAAAACTCCAGGAAGGCCAAAGCTTTATAGGACTACTAATGTTTTTCTTTACCACTTTGGGCTCTCTTCAATAGAAGAGCTCCCAAAGGTTTCCTTAGAGGAAAACTTGGATGGGTAGGGTTGATGAGGCCATAGATATTCTTTACGAGGATGAAGAGTTAGCTCTATGTTGTGGGGAGTTTCTGACTGCTATAGAAGAAAGACTTAGAGTTTTAGATAGGATTTTGCCTTTGAGTATTGACTCTGATTTTTTTGTTGAGTTAATTGGTAAAATAAGAAAGGAAGCACTTAAAAATAGGATGCTGGAGGGAAAAATGGGTGTTGTTACGGTAACTTATGAGCTTGGTTCCTTGGGGTTGGATGTTGGTAGGGGAATAGCTGAAAAGCTCGGTTATAGATTGGTCTTTTCGGAGATACTTCAAGAAGTTGCTAAGAGGCTTGGAGTTCCCGAGTGGAAAATAGAGGAGTTTAATGAATTTAAGTATGTTTCTTCAAAGCTAACTATTTTTGACCTATTTCAGATTGACAGAAGCTTTATAGATTTTGGGGCTTTCTTTGGAGAGAAGAAAAGAGACATAACCTTTGAGGAGTTTAGGGAGGCCCTTACAAAGGCTGTTACTTCTTTCGCTGTTTCAAATAATGTTGTTATCGTAGGACACGCTGCTGCTTGCATTCTTAGAGAGTATCCCGGTACGCTCCACATTAAGGTTGAAGCTCCCTTTGCCGATAGAGTAAAGGTCTATGCCGAGAAGGCAGGAATTTCTCTGTCTGAAGCCGAAAAACAGCTTAGAAAGATAGACAAAAAGGAAAAAGAGTTTTACAGGGATATGTGCGACGTGGACGTTACCGATATATCTCTCTTTCATCTCAAGCTCAATACCTCTAAACTTCCCGTTAAAAGTGCAGTAGAAGTTGCTGTTAAAACTTTTGAGCTTGTAGTGGAAGAGTAATGGTAAGGATTACTCAGTACGATGCTCTGATAATTGTAGACGTTCAAAAGGATTTTCTGCCGGGAGGAACTCTTCCTGTTCCTAAGGGTGATGAGGTTGTTGAACCTCTTAATGAATATATTTCCCTGTTTGTGTCAAAAGGCCAGCCTATTTTTGCTACCCGTGATTGGCATCCTGAGAATCATATTTCCTTCATGGAAAATGGGGGTCTGTGGCCCAAGCATTGCATTCAATGGACAGAAGGGGCTTCTTTTGCGAGCGGTTTAAGATTGCCACCGGATGCCTTCATAATTAATAAAGGAGACAGACCGGAGCTTGAAGCCTATTCCGGTTTTCAGGGGACGCTTCTTGATTCCCTCTTAAAAGAAAGGGGTATAAGAAGGCTCTTTATCGGAGGACTGGCTACTGATTACTGTGTGAAGAATACTGTCATTGGAGCTCTGAACCTTGGTTATACTGTTTTCTTTCTTGCTGACGCTTCAAGAGGAGTAGAGGTAAATCCTGGAGACACGGAAAGGGCCATCAAAGAAATGCTCCTTAGAGGAGCCATTAAGTTGACCCTTTCCGCTTTGGAGTAAAGCTCTACTCCTCTTCCTCGTCTTTTAAACTTTCTAAGAGCTTGTTAATGTCTATTCCGAAATCCTCTTCTTTCTTTCCATCTGTTCCGTAGTGATAGGGGATAGAGAATCCTCTTAGTGGTCTTCCTTTTTCGTCAAATCCTGTAGCAATAACGGTTACTTGAAGGATTTTCTCAAGATTTTCATCAATCGTTACACCAAAGAAGAAGTTTGTATCATCTCTCTTAGCTCTTTCCTTAATTAGACCGGCAGCAGCATAAGCCTCGTCAAGTGTAAGATCGGGTCCGCCAGTAATGTTAACGAGAATCCTGCTTGCTCCCTCTACTTGGACATTTTCAAGTAGGGGATTATCAATGGCCTTTCTGGCTGCTGTTAGAGCCCTATCCTCGCCTTCAGCTTCTCCAGTTCCCATTAAGGCGTATCCGCCGCTCTGCATAACTGTCTTGACATCCGCAAAGTCCAGGTTGATGAGCCCGGGTTTGGTAATTACTTCGGTAATTCCCTTTACTGCCTGATATAGGACGTTATCGGCAAGTTTAAAGGCTTCTATTATGTTGAGGCTTTTTGGAGCTACGGTTATAAGTTTTTGATTTGGAATGACCATAAGTGTATCAACGAATTCCTTTAGCCTTTTTATTCCAGCCTCTGCGTATTCGTGTCTTTTCCTTCCTTCAAAGTCAAAAGGTCTTGTAACAACGCCAACTGTAAGAATTCCCATATCTTTGGCAATTTTTGCAACGATTGGAGCAGCTCCCGTTCCGGTACCACCACCCATTCCGGCTGTTATGAAAACCATATCAGAGTTTTCAAGAATCTCTCTTATCTTTGGCTCATCTTCTAAAGCTGCTTGTTCTCCTATCTCGGGTTTTCCGCCAGCCCCGAGTCCCTTAGTTAGTTTTTCCCCTATTTGAACCTTGACAGGAACTGGAAGCTTGGATAGAACCTGGGCATCTGTGTTAATGGCTATAAACTCAACCCCTTCAATGCCTTTTTCAAACATTCTTGATACAGCGTTTCCTCCGCCTCCTCCAACACCTATGACTTTAATGACTGGCCCTTGAAAAGTGTCGTCGGCTATTTCAAACATCTGGCCTCCTGCTAAGCTTTAGTATTGTGGAATCTAAAATATACAGGATTTTTCTTCTCTCGTGTTAAACTCTTTAAAAAATTTTTGTTGGGAGCTCTGCTATGGAAGTTTTCCTCGTTGACATTGGGAAGGGAACTCAGGATTTACTCTACGCCGATGAAAGGACTAACACGGAGAACTGGGTTAAGGCGATACTTCCTTCTCCTACCGTGAAGTTGGCAAGGAAGATATCTGCCTTTAATGAAGATCTCTTTATTGACGGTTACGCAATGGGAGGAGGACCTGTGAAAAAAGCTATTCTTAATCACTTAAGAAAGGGCTATAAAGTTGTGATTTCTAAGAGAGCAGCAAGAACTATAAAGGATGACATTGAAAAGGTTAGGTCGCTTGGGATTGATATTGTTGAAGAAGTTAAGGAACCGAACCTTTACCTTTCTGATCTTGAGTTTGACGTTTACGGAGAGCTCCTTAGGTTAGCGGGGAGATCTTTCAATCCTCAGATTATAGCTGTTGCCTGTCAAGATCACGGTTTTGTGAAGGGACAAAGCGATAGGGTTACAAGGTTTAAGTATTTTGAGAAAAAGCTTAAAAAAACGAGGAACCCTTGTGACTTTGTCATTACTGAAAAAACAGGATTTTTCAGCAGGTTTGATTCAATCTTAGAGCAGCTGGAGAAAAGAGGGTATTCTGGCGTTGTTATGGATAGTAAAGTTGCTTCCATCTGTGGAGTTCTTAGCTACGCTGAAGAGCTTGGAGTTAAGGAGTTTGTAGGACTTGACATTGGAAACGGCCACACACTTGGAGTTTCAATTAAAGGCGGGATGATATGCGGTCTTTTTGAACACCACACTCGTTACCTGACAGCGGAGAAGCTAAAAGAACTTGTTGAGAAACTCTGTAAAGCTACCCTTACTTTTGAAGAAGTTTTCGTTGACAACGGTCATGGGGCGGTGGTCTTTGAAAGGGTAGAGCCCGAAAGAGTCTTTATAGCAGGACCTAACAGGAGTCTTTTCAAAAAGTATGGGGAATACGCTTTTCCCGGAGGAGATGTAATGATTACGGGTTGCATAGGACTTTATTTTGCCCTTCGTTCTATTGGTCTTATGGGTTCTTAGGTAGTGTAATTTGTGGGTTTTAGTGTCTAAGATTAACCATAAAAATTTACACTTAAGTTTACCTCCTCACCACAAAACACCAATAACACCATCACATACCACACCCCATTAATTTGTGTTTTAAAAGAAATTTCAGTTGTTTACTTCTTTTGATATTCTTTACCATAAAATTTTACTATTTGTAACAAATTACTTCCCCCAAAAAACCACACCCTAAGACAAATAACAACCTAAAAAAGCTTCCCCTCTGAACATGAGGAACAAATTTGGCATAGTTTCTACAGTTGACAGGATAATTAGGATAAGGGAGAAAGAATTGGACCTTAAGCCTGCAACTCCAGGAGAAATAGAGCTTTACGAGAAAGTTATTTATCTTTTGCGGGCGGAAAGACCCCTTCTGTGAGGGAGGGGATGAAAGCCCGCAGGTGCGTAAGCACCTTGAATTTGGACAGTTCTAAATATAAGTTAAAAGCACAGAGATGAAAGTAAAAAGAGCATTGGTAATAGAACTAAACCGTTTGGTGAAAGAGCAAGAAATAATTCTTGGATATCTAACCTACCACGCTGGAAAGCTTTGGAATCAAGCTAATTACCTTGTAAAAAACAAATTGGCAAAACCAGATTACAGAGACCTATACAACAAATTGAAAGACAACTCAATACACCTACGCTCTTTGCAGTCCCGCTGTGCTCAAATAATCCTTGACGAACTATCACGAGGGTGGAACAACTTTTTCAAGTTCCTGAAAGACCCTGAAAGGTATAAGAAAAAAGGAATAGAAACTGTCAGACCACCAAAATACGTAAACCCTCAAACACCCCACAGAGTAGTAACTTGGGACAAGACAGGGTTTAAGATAGAAGGTAGCAGAATTAGACTTTC
>CAZQLZ010000010.1:0-3872 GCA_964594265.1 uncultured bacterium | reverse complement strand
GGATAAACTGAAAGTCCTGTTCACAGACCATTTTTGGGAAAAGTGGGAGGAACGGAAAGACTTTTTCTTGAAAGAAGGGATAAATCCCGAGAAGATTCAGGAGTTTGCTCTATTCCCAGATTTCACGCTACCTGATGACATTTTTCCAAATAGGGAGTGGCGGATTAAGAGAATAAATGGAAGATGTTTAAAGATTGTAGTGGAGGAAGAGGGGAATATATTGATAATTGTAACTGCTTACTTTGACAGGACTCTCAAAAGGAGAGGACTATGCGGATAAAGTACGATCCTGAAACGGACACTCTCTCTATAAGGCTGAAAGAAGAACCTGTAGCAGACAGCGAATACCTTGAAGGGAAAGGAATAGTGTTGGACTACAACGAAAGAAACGAAGTTATTGGAATGGAAATTCTCAGCTGGAGTAGATTTCAAAAGTCAGGCCAAGAAATTGCTCTGGAATTAGCAAGCTAAGTTTACTGTTATAACCCCATCCTTGCAACGGCGTTTAGGGTTAAGGAGTCTTCTCCTTCAAGTAAGAACCTTTTGTAGCCAATGTAAGCGACCATTGCACCGTTATCTGAGGTGTATTCCAATTTTGGTAAGTGCACTCTGTAGCCTTCCTCTTGGAGCTCCAAGAGTTTCTCTCTGAGTAAGGAGTTTGCAGAGACTCCGCCGGAGACGGCGATGTCCTTAACGTTAAATTCTTTCAGGGCTTTTTTTAGCTTTCCAACTAAATACTCTATTGCTGTTTTCTGAAAAGAGGCTGCAATTTGCTCTGCTGGATAGCCTTTTTCTACTAATCGCCTTACTGCCGTTTTAAGACCGCTGAAGCTGTAGTTAAAACCGGGAACCTTGGGCTTTGGGAGCTCCAAGTACTCTCCACTGTAGTTCTTAAAGATTCTGTCTATTATCGGGCCTCCCGGGTAGCCAAGTCCGAGCATCTTTGCAACTTTGTCGTAGGCCTCGCCGACAGCATCGTCAAGAGTTTTTCCGATTACCTTGTATTTCCCGAGTCCCTCAACCAAGATTAAGAGTGTGTGTCCTCCGCTTACTACTAAGGCTAAAAAACTTTCTGGAGGTATAGAACCTATGAAGGGAGAAAAGATATGGGCTTCTATGTGATGAACACCTTTAAAGGGAACATTTAAGCAGTAAGCAATACCTTTGCCAAAGGTAAGCCCTACAAGGAGGGCAGGTAAGAGGCCGGGAGCTCTCGTAACTGTAACGAGTTCAATGTCATTAACCTTTACGCCTGCTATCTTCAAGGCTTCCTCAAAAACTATATCTATGTTTTCAGCGTGCTTCCTTGCTGCAATCTCTGGGACAACCCCTCCAAAGGCCAGGTGAAACTGGTGTTGTGAAGAAACTATACTGGATAGAACTACGTTTTTAGAGCTCTTATAAACAGCTATAGATGTATCATCGCAGGAGGTGTCTATTCCCAGAATGATCATTTTTCAACCTCTTTTTTTAAGACAATTGTTTGGTTTCTAATTGTTTTAACCGCAGTGTTAAAGAGCTCTCTCAGATCCCGATACTCTTTTGGACTGATGACACTCTTTGTAAGAACCATACGGGAGTGCATTCTAACTTTTGAACCTTCCACCTTCCACTCTACGGAAAAGCTCCCAACCCTGTTCTGAAAGTAGAAATTCTCCGGCTTTAAGTAGAGCTCATAGCCCTTTGGCAGTTCAAGTTCTGCATCGTTGACCTTTGACATCTTGTAACCAACAACGTAAGGGTATTTCCTCTTCTTTGCCGCAACTAAGGAAACTATCCTGCTGTAGTCAGGAACAGGAAACTTTGCAAGGAGAAAGTGTGATGTAAGAGTCCCGTAATTTCTGTCTTTCCCTTCTATCTCTACGGTTACATCTGGAACGTTCAGGTTCTTGTAGTCAGATAGTTTGAATTCCTCTACGTCAAATCCAGGAGAAACTCGCGAGGCAAGTCCTTCAACGTGCCTCTTTACAGAAGAAGGTGTTGAGTTCATAAGTCTTGCTCTTTGAAAGACGCTGTAGACTCCTTTGTAAATAAAGGTGAATTGGCCACAGAGCTCCCCAGATGAATTCAGGCTAAAGCTTCCTTTAAACCCTTCAAGGTTTTCCAAAGGCGGAGCTACTGGAGTTCTATCAAGAATACTTTTCTCTTTTTCGGTATCTACAACTAAAACGTTCCTTCCCTGGTCACTGGCAGGAAGGTGTTTAAAAGGAACATAGTCAGAAGTTGTGTCCATATAGAGGAAGCGACCGTTAACCTTTATGGCTGCGATTTCGTGGTTAAAGGCCGTTGGGAGGGGCATTTCAGGATCCATGTTTGACCTGCTTAAGGTGGGAATTAAAACGGGATACCCTTTTACTCCTATAACTTTAAGCATGGCTATAAGTAGCGTAGCGTGATCCTTACAGTCTCCGTACCTGTTTTTCAGAACCTCTGGAGCTCTATGGGGCTTGTAACCGTTTATCCCGAACTCCATTCCAACGTAACGGATGTTCTTGGCGACAAAGTTGTAAATGGCTCTTATCTTCTCTTCCTGAGTCTTTTTACCCTTAACTATCTTCTCAACTGTCTTTTTTACAGTCTCGTCCGGCTGTAAAGATTCTCTTGCAAGCTCTGAGTACCACTTAGCAACCTGATCCCAGCTCCGTAGCGATGTAATAACAACTTTCTTTGCAAGCTCTCCAAGCGGAGGCATGTTTGGTTCTTTCTCTATTGGAGGAACGTCTTCCAACTTCCAGCTAAGGACGACATAATCTCCCTCTTCGGAGACTTGAGGCCTTGCCTCTTCTTCGGTCATGTTGTAGGTCTTGTACTTATAGTACTTTCCCTTTGGAATGTAGGCCTTGAAGGTTGCTTCTTTTACTGGATACTCATCCTGGAAGAAGTTTGTCGTCCAGAACTCATCTTCCATGTAAGGTTTAAAGGTTTCAATCTCAAAGGCGTACTTAATGACTGCTCCTTTCGTAACTGCCGGCATAGAGATTGTCTGGTATTTTAGGTCTGAGTATATGGGAGCTTCTGAAACGAAAGGTGGATAAACTATATTAAAGGCTTTTTTATCGGGCTTTACTACAGTGCCATCAGGGAGGACTGTGTAGGCGTAGAGTATCCTTAGCCTCTGGTGTTCTGTAGAGAAAGGAATGACAATCTCTCCAAAGTCTTTTATTCCTCTCTTGTCAAGAATTTTTACCGCCTTTTCTTCTTTCCAGATTTTTCTACCGTCTGGGAAGAACTTTACTTCTGAGTGATCGTAGAGGATGAGAGCTCCAAAGTCTTTCGCAAGAACGCTAAGGGGAAGGAGAACAACAAACAGTATGGCGGTTAGAAACTGTCTTTTAACCATCTTATAGCGTCCTCCTTTTTCTGCTTGGAGCAAAAATTTTAACCGAAAAGCTGAGAGTGAGTTCCTGTTCCTATCCTGAGGAGATGAATTTCGTTTTTTTCTTTACGGTACAAAACCAGTAAATCGCCAGCTATGTGAAATTCCCTGACGTCATTCCATTCACCCTGTAACTGATGGTCCTTAGCTTCGGGAGGTAGATTTTTTCCTTTTGAAAGCAAAGATATATAAAGAAAAAGCTTTTCCAAGTTTGTTTGATTCAGCTTTACTTTACGTAGATCTTTCACGAACTGTTTATGAACTTTAATCTGAAGGCTCATTAATTCTTCTCCTGAGCTCCTCTACGTCTGAAATAGGTATAAGGTTTCTCCCTTTCCTTGAATCGTTGATAACCCTTTGAGTTTCTTTGTTCGGGATCTTGATTTCAAAGGGTAGCCCCTTATGTTCTCTTATCATGGCGACAAAAATGTTAAAAGCCTGACTCATTGTGAGACCACACCTTTCCAGTATTTTCTTGGCTTCCCTGAAATTTTCT
>CAZQLZ010000009.1:0-8267 GCA_964594265.1 uncultured bacterium | reverse complement strand
CTCAACGAGCATGAGCTCTTTGAGTTTACGGAGCTCCTCTCTCCTCTTTTTCTTATCAGGAATCGTGATGACCGGCTCTATACGTTCAAAAACCCACTCTTCTATCTTGGCCTTTGTAACCTCATCTAAGGAAGGAGCAATAAACTCGTACTTCTCCTTACCGGCAAGGGTGCGGAGCTCTTCCTGAGCTTTTATGATTTTCTTTATCTCCTCGTGGGCAAAAAGGATGGCGTCAAGAACTTCCTCTTCTGGAACTTCCTTAGCTCCTCCCTCAACCATTACAACAGCATCGGCCGTTCCGGAAACTATCAGGTTTATGTCGGCCTCCTGCTGCGCCTCATAGGAAGGATTTATGACATACTTTCCGTTTATCCTGCAGACCCTTACAGCTCCAACGGGCTTTTCAAAGGGTATCCTTGAGATGTGAATGGCTGCAGAAGCCCCGTTAATTGCAAGAACTGCAGGATCGTTTTCTTGATCTGCCGATATAACAAAGGCTATAACCTGAACGTCGTTTCTAAAACCCTTCGGGAAGATAGGCCTGATAGAACGATCAATGACCCTTGACTTTAGAACCTCCTCGTCGGTAGGCTTACCCTCTCTTTTTATGAAACCGCCGGGAATTTTTCCGGCCGCATAAGCCCTCTCTCTATACTCAACAAGAAGGGGAAAGAAGTCTATATCTTCTCTTGGTTCATCGCTCATTACTGCTGTAACGAGAACGGTCGTGTCTCCCTGAGACACAAGAACAGCGCCATCTGCCTGCTTTGCAACTTTTCCTGTCTGAAAGCGCAAAGGCCGGCCGCCAACATTAGCAGCAACTTCCGATATGGACATTTTTACCTCCAAGTGAAGTTAATTCAGGTCAGGCAAAATAATAACACAACAAGGGAGGAGAAAGAGGAGGGAAGATGGAGAAATGGGAAGGAGGCGAAAAGCCTCCTTTATTTTCTGAGACCGAGTTTGAGAACGATGTTTTGGTACCTGTTAAAGTCCTTTTCCCTGAGGTATTTGAGGAGCTTTTTCCTTCTTCCAACGAGCCTCTGGAGAGCTCTCTTGTTGTTATTGTCGTGCTTGTGAACCTTAAAGTGTTCTGTGAGCCTCTTGATTCTCTCCGTTAGGAGGGCAATCTGCACCTCTGGAGAACCGGTGTCCTTCTCGTGGAAGCCGTACTTCTTTACAATCTCCTGTACAACGTCTTTATCCAGCGGCATCTAAGACAACCTCCCAAAATTTGCGTTTTCCACCAAAGAAGAGCAGGTGGAAATTTAACAAAGAGAAGGCTGATTGTAAAGGGGTAGAATTATGCAGCTACTTTTACCATTTTATGAATCACATAGAGGAGAGGAACAACTATCGCTATTCCTACCATTAGAGCTATCAAGGCTTCTCTTTCCACTTCTCCAACTCCTTCAATGTGCTTTTAAGTATCTTTAGTGTAAAAATTATTTCCAACATTAAACTCCAAAGCAATACTAAACCTACAAAAGTAAGAACAGAGGCTATTGGATTAGTAAGACGAAAAAGCAAGCTCGCAATTCCTCCTGCAAGAGCTACAAGGAGAACTGTGAGATTCCGCAAGAGCTCCTTGTAATAGGAAAGTTTCTCTTTTAAGAACTCAAGTTCTTTCTGCTCTTTGTCCATCACTTTCTGAACATTCTTTCAAGGGAGAGTATTTCTTCAATTTCTTTAAGTTTTGAGTAGGAACGTTTTATCAGCTTCTCGTCTTTTGAGTAAGAAACTATCTCTTTATAGTACCTTAAGGCCTCTTCGTACTTTTTCTCCTCGCAAAGGGCATCGGCAACAATTTCAGCAATCTCGCAGTATTCCTCTTCTGTAATTTCCGGATGCTTTAAGAGTTCCTTGCCCACTTCAACTATGTCCTTATATCTTTCCTGTTCAGCGAGTATAACTGCAAGGTCAAAGAAGGCGTCTATAAGAATCCATAGGTTGTTGGTAGAGTCAATAATTTCCCTTAGAACTTCTTCTGCTTGGTCGTAGCGTCCCTTCTCTATAAGGAATTCGGCAAAGAGCTTTAAAGAGTCTTCCTTAACAAATCCTTCAGACTTTGAAATGGCAAGCCTGTAGTAGTACTCGGCAAGTTCTTCGTTCCCAAGGAGGTCATAAAGAGCTGCCGCACTCTGAATTACGTAAACGGCATCAGGATAAAGCTCCAGAGTTGCCATAACAACCTGGAGAGCTCCCTCATAATCTTCATCATTAACCATTACTTCTGCAAGCTTTTGACGGTATTCAACATTCATAAAGTCTTGACGGCAAGCTTCTCTGAGCTCCTCTTTTGCCTCTTCTATCTGTCCCATATCGGCAAGAACTTTACCGAGCTCAAAGTGAAGCTCCGGAATGTCAATCCTTCCAAGGGCAAAGCGTAAAACCTCTGCTGCTTTTCTGTATTGTCTTCTTAAAGCGTAAAACCTTGAAAGTTCAAGGTAAGGAAAGGGAGAGAAAGGATCCAAAGTCATTAGATTTTGCAAGACTTCTACCATTTTTTTGTGCCTACCTGTCTCTCTGTAAAGCCTGTAGAGCTCGTAGTAGGCTTCTTTTTCAAAGGGATTTAAGTTTACAGATTCAAGAAGAGCCTGCTCGGCGGCACGGAAGTTTTTCATAGAAGCTAAGGTAACACCTTTACGGAGTTTTTCCTTAGAGCGGAGCTCCGTATCAAGGAAACGGGCTTCTTCCAAGTAAACTTCTGCTTTATCACTGTTTCCAAGTCCCTCGTAAGCTTCGGCAAGGAGAAGGTAGTAATCAACGCTTCTTATTTTATGTTTTTCTAACTCCTCTATAGCCTTTTTGTAGTTCTTAGACTTAATTAAATCTTTGGCTCTTTCAAGGATGGACCTTACGTCCGTTACCGGCTTTTTGAAACTTTTCTCCACTAAAGGCGCTCCTCGTTCCTTGAGATAGCTTTCAATTTCAAGTATAAATCCTTCTTATGAAATTTCAAGTTCCAAGATCGGAGGGCACATGCTTTCAAAGATAAGGAAAAACTTAAGAGCATTTAGCATCCCCCTCTGGATCGTTGCAGCCTCGTTTGTAGGAACGATCTTTTTAGTCTGGGGTAGAGGGTCAATCTCAGGACCTTCGGGAAACGAAGTTGCAACGGTTAACGGTGAAGGAATAGACCTTGTTGAGTTTAACAGGGAGTACAGCAGTCTCGTCAGGGAACTCAAGCAGCAGTTCGGTGAAAACTTCAGGAAGCTCTTTCCAGAAAAAGAGATAAAATTAACTGCCCTTCAGAGGCTAATAACGAGGAAACTCCTTCTGCAGGCAGCAAAGGAAGAGGGAATAAAGGTGAGCGACTGGGCTGTTGCAAAGGAGATTATGAGCTCTCCCCTTTTCCAGAAGGATGGAAAGTTCTCGGTAGAGCTCTACGAGGAGTTCCTTAAAGCCAATAGGCTCACGAAACACACCTTTGAAGAAATGGTGAGGGAAGACTTAACAATACAGAAGCTTTTGGAGGTCATAGACTACTCTCCTTCAGTCACCGATTTTGAGGTGAAGGAACTCTACAAGGAAACTTTTGGTAAGAGAGACTTTTCCTTTAAGCTCTTTCCGGCAGAGAGCTTTAAGCCAAAAGTAACGGAGAAAGAAATAGAAGAGTACTATAGATCTCACAAGAAAGAATTTACAGAAAAGACCGGCAAGCAGTACTTCTTGATAAAGATTCCAAAGGGAGAAAAGAACGCTCAGGACAAAGCAAAAGAAGCTTTTAGGTTAGCAAAGAGCGGGAAAACAGAGGAGCTCCGAAAGTTTTCTCCCGAACCCGTTACGGACAAGAAACTAATAGAAAAAAGATTTAAAGGTAAAAACTTTGGATTTTACAGCGATAAGAACAACTTTTACGTATTCTTCAAGCAAGAAGGAAAAAAAGTCAAACCCTTAAAGACTGTAAAAGAGGAGATAGTCAAAAAGCTTAAGATGCAGAAAGCTCTTCAGCTTGCTGAAGAAGCTGCTACAAAATTTCTCAGAGAGAATAAAGGTTTAACAAAAAAGATAAAAGGATTGGACAAAGCCTCTTTCTTTGAGAAGTTTAAACCTCTAAATCCCGCCGATGTGGACAGGTTGTTCTCTCTCCACAGTGGAGCGAAAATGGTTGTAGCTCTTTCAAACGGCTACGGAGTCTTCCAGCCTACTTCAGAAATAAGAGTTGACAAGTACGAAAAGGAAAAGATAGAACAGATTAAGAAATTTATCCTTAACATTAAACGCCAGAGCAACTACGCTAACTTTGTAAGCCTTTTGAGAAAAAGAGCAACGATAAAAATTAATCATGCACTTTTTAAGAGGTGAACCTTGAAGAGTATGACAGGATACGGAAAGTGCGTTAAGCGCAACGATCTTATAGAAATATCCGCTGAAGTCAAAAGCCTTAACGGAAAGACTCTAAGAACCCGCTTCTCAATACCAAGAATTTTTAATCCCTTTTTAAACGAGATAAACACCCTTGTATCAAAGTACGTAAAAAGGGGAGATGTTGATCTATACGTTTACTACAGACTCTCACCAGATGTTACCGTTCCCATTTCGGTTAACTACGCCGAAGCCGTTAAATATGTAAAAGCTGCCAAGAGAATAGGAGCTATTTCAGGAAGGGAAATTCAGATTTCCCTCAAGGATCTCCTTTCAATCCCCGAGATTTTTGTTAAAGAGGAACTGGAGGTAGAACCTTTTAAAGAGCTCCTCCTGCAAACTATTGAGTGTGCTTTAAAAGAGCTTGACAGTGCACGAAAGTCAGAGGGAGAAAAGCTAAGGAACTACTTCTTAGAGAGGCTTGAGAGGATAGAATCTGTCCTTTTGAGCTTAGAAGGACAGCTCAAAGGAATAGAGGGAAAACTCTTCCAGAAGTTAAAGGAGAAGGTTCAAAAATTGCTAAAAGGAGAAGAGCTCCCCGAAGACTTTACAAAACGCATTGAGCTGGAAGTTGCACTTTTAGCCGAAAAGCAAGACGTTTCGGAGGAGATATCACGACTAAAGGCTCACATATGCCGTTTTAGGGAAGTTTTAGAGGTTCAAGAACCTGTTGGAAAAACCCTTGACTTTTTGTGCCAAGAGATGCACAGGGAAATAAACACCCTCGGGAACAAGATAAAAGAAATTGACATAACCGATCCCGTTATCACCATAAAAACAGAAATAGCAAGAATAAAGGAACAGGTTCAAAACGTTGAGTGAGGAGAAAAAAATGGAGAAAATGAAAGGTCTCCTTATAGTTATCTCAGCTCCTTCAGGAACGGGAAAAACTACCCTTTGCCACATGCTCCTTGAAGAGTTTTCCAACATGGAGTTTTCCATTTCTTACACAACAAGAAAGCCAAGACTGGGAGAGTTAAACGGCAGAGATTACTTTTTTGTTGACAGAAGAACCTTTGAAAAGATGATAGAAGAAGGAGACTTCTTGGAGTGGGCAGAAGTCTACGGGAACCTTTACGGAACGTCTAAAAGTCAGGTTTTAAAAGCCTTAGAAGAAGGAAAGGATATACTCCTTGATATAGACACGCAGGGAGCTCTCCAAGTAAAAAAGAACTTTCCGGAAGCCGTCCTCATCTTTATCCTTCCCCCTTCCCTTAAAGAGCTTGAAAGACGCCTCAGGAAAAGAGGAACAGACGATGAAGAAACAATAAGAAAAAGGCTGCAGATAGCTCGCAAAGAGATAGGAAAAGCCCTTGAGTATGACTACATAGTTGTAAACGACATCTTAGAAGTTGCCTTTGAGAGGTTAAGGTCTATCATTACAGCCGAAAAGTGCAAAACTGACAGGCTATCGGGAGAAATTGAGAAGCTGATAGAAGATAGGGAAATAGTAGAGCTTATCCGTAAAGCTTAATTTTATTTAGGAGGTTGGCCATGTCTAAGAGGATACCCTTAGAGCCCGTAGTTGAAAAAATTGGAAACTACTATGAAACCGTTCACGTAGCGGCAAAGAGGGCAAGATACCTTTACACCATTGACCCCTACACTTTTGGACAGGACGAAAAGGGTGAAGAGCACAAAAAGACCGTAATTGCCCTCATGGAAATAGCCAAAGGAAAAATCTGTTCCAAGAGAGAATAATGATGGAGTTTAGAGTAGTTGAGAATAGACACGTAAGCGGAAGGGATTTTCTGTTAACCGTTGAGGTTGATGAAGAAACGCTTTCAAAGATAAAACCCGGCCAGTTTGGAATGGTTCAAGTAAGGAGCTCTCGTCAGTTTGACCCACTGCTTCGCCGCCCTTTAGGGATATTTGACGTTCAAGGAAGTAACGTTTCATTCCTCTACAGAGTTTACGGTAGGGGAACATCCCTTTTAACAGAGGTTAAAGGTACCGTCTCCATCCTGATGCCCTTAGGCAACTTCATTGAAGACGACGCAAATAACTACCTTTTCATAGCCGGCGGTATAGGGATAGGAGGCCTCTTCTACGCTGCAAGGCTCTTTAGTCAGAAGGGAAAGAGAGTTAAACTCCTCTACGGGGAGAGGACAAAAGAGAACCTCTCTGCCCTTCCATTTATTGAAAAGGCAGGGATTGACTGCACGGTTTATACAGAGGACGGAAGCTACGGTAAAACCGGACTTGTTACGGCAGAGCTTGAAAAATACCCAGATTACAGGTGGATAGCCTGCGGTCCTACCCCGATGCTGAAAAAGGTTAAGGAGATAGCAGAAAATCTTGGTGTTGAGTGTTACCTATCTATGGACAGGAGAATGGCCTGCGGGGTAGGTGCCTGTCTTGGGTGCACCGTAAAAACTGTAAATGGCTATAAAAGGTGCTGTGTTGAAGGCCCTATTTTTAACGCTAAAGAGGTAATTTTTGACTAACCTTCCCCCGCAAAAGATAAATTTGGAAGTTACCCTCCAAACACGGAAAATTTTTTTCTGCGGAGAAGTAAATGGCCAAAGAAAAAATCCCCGGTGTAAGTAAAGAGCTCTTAGAAAAGTGCGTAAGGTGTGGCTCTTGTAGAACCGTTTGCCCCGTTTTTAACGTTACCCGAGAAGAGCCATCCGTTGCAAGGGGAAAAATTTTTTTGGCCAACATGATAAACCAAGGAGTCGTAGAACTTGATAGGGAAGCCGCTCACTTCTTTAACCTTTGCACAACCTGCCTAAGGTGTGCAGAAAGCTGTCCCGTTATGGTTGACTACGAAAAGATAATAATCCCGGCCAGAAGTTTAGCTGTAGAAAAGTTCGGTTTACCCCCAGAAAAAAGAGCTGCAGTTAAGTTGTTTAGTAACAGAAATCTCCTTGAAGCTGCTACTAAACTCTCTGCACCATTTGTGAAACTCCTAACTAAAAGCTCTCAGAGCTTCCAGAACAGACTACTCCCTTTTAAGCTTCCTAATCTCGGCAAAGTTTTAATACCAGAACCTAAAGCAAAACCATTTAACGACAAGGATAGATGGCATAGGGTAGATAGAGAAAAAGGGAAAGTTCTTTTCTTTACCGGATGTATGTTTAACAACTTTTACACGCAAACAGCAGAAAACGTCGTAAAAGTTTTAAACGCTCTTGGATACTCTGTATTTGTTCCAAGAGAGCAGTACTGTTGCGGAGCTCCAGCCCTCTTTTCAGGAGACCTAAAAACTTTTGAAGAGTTAAGAGAAAAAAACCTAAAAGTTTTTAAAGAACTCAACGTTGACTTTGTAGTAACGGCATGTGCAACGTGCGGACATGTCCTTAAATCTTTTTACAGCAGCTTTCCTTATCCAATTAAAGAACTAATAGAGATCCTATTTGAAAACATAGACAAAATTATAGGATGGAAATATCCTCAACCTATAAAAGTGACCTGGCATCACCCGTGCCATATCGTAAGAGGTCAGAAGATACCGAAGAACTATCCAATTGACGTGCTTAAAGCTATCAAGAACGTTGAGTTTGTTAATTCAGAAGAGGCCGACAACTGCTGCGGTATGGGTGGCTCTTTTAAACTCTCGTATCCAGAAATATCAAGAAAAATACAGCTCAGAAAGGCCAACAACATAGATACTACAGCCGCCGACGCCGTCTTAACAGAGTGCCCCGGTTGTGTTATGAACATTGCAGAAGGTTTGGAAAGGATAAACTCTAAGGTAAAAGTTCTTCATATTGCAGATCTCTTGGCAAAGTGCAAAGAGTGAAAAATAAGAAAAATGGTTGCGGGGGCGGGATTTGAACCCGCGACCTTCGGGTTATGAGCCCGACGAGCTACCGGACTGCTCTACCCCGCGGTAGTGGTGGAGGGGGCAGGATTCGAACCTGCGTAGGCGTAACGCCGGCGGATTTACAGTCCGC
>CAZQLZ010000008.1:0-12926 GCA_964594265.1 uncultured bacterium | reverse complement strand
CGCAAACCCGGACATGGTTGGCCATACCGGTAACTTACAGGCTGCGATAAAGGCCATAGAGGCCGTTGATAAGTGCTTAAAGAGGGTTGTTAAGGCAACCTTGGAGAAAGGTGGTATCTGCATAGTCACGGCAGACCACGGAAATTCAGAGCAGATGATAGACCCTGAAACGGGTAACCCTTGGACAGCCCACACGACAAACTACGTTCCCTTCGTGGTTATAAAGGGAATGTGCGGAGCTTACGGAGTGAAGAGAAGAACTAAGGACGATGTAGAGCTCCCAGAAGAGTTTGACGGCATTCCCGTTGTTGGAATCCTCGGAGATATAGCTCCTACAATCCTTTATATCCTCGGAGAGGAGATACCCCCTGAGATGACAGGTGACGTGATTGTCTACGGGGACTTTTAATGGAGCTCGTCTTTTTAGAGGAGGTTGACTCTACAAACGAGTATTTAAAAAGAGTCTCTTTTAAAGAGAACCTCTTTGTAGTTGCGCGCAGGCAAACCGGAGGTAAGGGGAGGAGGGGGAAGAGCTGGCTTTCCCTTCCTGATAGGGGACTTTACCTTTCTGGGATGTTTAAACCACTCCACCCAAAAAAGAGCTCTATTGCAGGCCTTGCCTTTGGGGTTGCCGTTTTAAAGGCTCTAAGTGCATTCGGAGAAGGCTTCTACCTAAAGTGGCCAAACGACGTTTACGTTAACGGTAAAAAAGTTGCCGGCATTTTGCCGGAGAACCTTTCCGATAGGCTCATCGTAGGCGTTGGCGTTAACGTTTTTTACACAGAAGAAGAACTAAAACATGTATCCCACCCTGCCACCTCTCTCCTTTTAGAAGGAATTCGTTGCGATATAGGGGAGCTTGCCCTGAAAGTATCTCAGAACCTTGTCCTCTACTATGAAAAATTAAAGAAGGGAACTTTTGACGTTAAAGAGTTTGAGTCTTTCTGCCCGATGATTGGGAAGGAGGTAACTGTTCTTGAAAACGGATTTTGCTATACTGGGAAAGCTCTCGGTATTGACAGGGAAGGTTACCTTCTGCTTGAGAAAGATGGAGAGATTAAGAGGCTTTTCTCAGCAGAAGTAAGCGTGAGGTATAATGTGCGTGCTAAGGATTAACGGTGCAGACCTTTAAGGAGAGGATGTAATGAAAAGCCTAAAGCTCCGCATAGCTGTTGTCCTACTTGTTCTTGTATCTTCCCTTTATGTTGTTTTTACAAAGCCGATTACTCTTGGTCTTGATCTAAAAGGAGGAACACACCTTGTTCTTCAGGTTGATATTGAAAAAGCTCTTCAAGACGAGGTTTCTACAGCACTTACAGAAATAAAAAACAGGCTTGAAGAGGAAAACATTCCCATTTTGAGTGCCAAGAGGAGTGGTAGGAATATAGAGCTCCTTCTTCTTGACTCTGAAACCCTTTCCCAAGCGGTAAAAGTAATAAAAGACGATTACGGCGAAATGTTTGAGGTTGTCGCCTCTGGTAGCAAAATACTTCTAAAAATGAAGCCTGCCTATGTTACAAAAGAGATAGACAGGCTTGCAGAACAAGCTCTTGAAACGATAAGGAACAGAGTTGACGAGCTTGGCGTTGCAGAACCGGTAATTGTGAGGAACGGAAAGGACAGGATTATTGTGGAGCTCCCGGGGATAAAAGATCCCGAGAGAGCTAAAAAAGTAATAGGAAAAGTTGCCAAACTGGAGTTTAAAGAAGTCGTTGACGTTGCAAGGACCCCAAGTGAACTAATTACAAAGCTAAAAGGAACCGTTCCTCAGAATTCTGTAGTAACTGTGGAACCCTCACCTACTGGACCAAGGTTTTTCTTGGTAAAGGAAGGTAAAAAAGAAGAGATAGACATTAAGAGCTTGGAGGGGCTCGTTAAAAAATTTGGCGGAGAAATTTCTGACGATCAGCAGGTTCTCATTCAGGAGATAAAGAACAAAGAGGGAAAGACTGTAGGATATACCTTCTTTGTGGTTAAGAAAGAACCAATACTCACCGGTGCTTACCTTAAGGATGCCTATCCAAGTAGAGATGAATACGGTATGCCTGCTGTTAGCTTTGAACTTAACTCAGAGGGAGCAAGGATATTTAAGGCCTACACTTCAAAGCACATAGGAACCCGCCTTGCCATAGTCCTTGACGGTAAAGTTCAGTCTGCTCCCACAATCCGTTCCGCTATAGGAGCAAGGGGGCAAATTACTGGACAATTCTCTTATCAGGAGGCAAGGGATCTCTCAATTGTCCTTAGAGCTGGAGCTCTCCCCGCACCCGTTAGAATCATAGAAGAAACAACCGTTGGTCCTTCCCTTGGAAAGGAATCCATAGAAAAGGGAGTAAAAGCTGGAGTAGCAGGTCTTATCATCGTTATGCTCTTTATGATTGCCTACTATAAGCTCTCTGGCGTTATTGCAGACCTTGCGCTTCTTATGAATGTCTGCATCCTGTGGGCCCTGCTTGCTATACTCGGCGCTACTTTAACCCTTCCGGGCATTGCCGGCTTTATCCTGACGATTGGTATGGCTGTTGACGCAAACGTCATAATCTTTGAAAGGATAAGGGAAGAACTCAGGAAAGGGAGAAATCTCTTCTCTGCCGTTGAAGCTGGATTTTCGCGAGCTTGGGGAACAATTATTGACGCAAACGTTACGACCCTTATAGCTGCTGCCGTTCTCTTTCAGTTTGGAACAGGGCCTATCAAGGGCTTCGCTGTAACTCTTTCACTCGGTATTCTTTCAAGTATGTTTACTGCTGTCTTTGTTACAAAGGTTCTCCTTGATGCTATTGTGAAGTATAAAAAGAACTTCTTTAGCATTTAGTTCTTAAGGAGCTGAGAATGGAGAGGAAGTTTGATTTCATAGGAAGAAGATTTTTGGCCTATGCTGTATCTCTACTTCTGATAGTGGGTTCTTGGTTCTACGGTGTTTTTGTAAAAGGTCCAAAGTTTGGGATAGACTTTACCGGTGGAGTCCTTGTTCAGGTAAAGGTTAATGAAAGAGGCGTAACAACGGGTAAGGTAAGGAAGCTCTTTAAAGGGAAAGTGGAAGGTGTTACCGTTCAGAACATTGAAAGTGAAAACGAGTTTCTCATAAAAGCTCCAGTAGGTAGTAGTGACCCTAACAAAGTTGTTGAAAAGGTAACTCATGCGGTGAAGAGGGCCTTTAGGAATAATGTGGAAATAAGAAGGGTGGAAATGATAGGGCCTACTGTGGGTAAGAAGCTCCGCGAAAAGGGTACTATGGCTTTAATCTACGCCTTAATCGGCATTCTTATCTACGTTGCGTGGCGTTTTGAACCGATTTTTGCTTTTGGAGCAATCTTAGCCCTCGTTCACGATACACTTGCGACTATTGGTGTTTTTATGTCCGTTGGGAGGGAGTTTAGCCTTCCCGTAATTGCAGCACTTCTAACCGTTATTGGTTATTCAATCAACGATACAATTGTTGTCTACGATAGGATTAGAGAAAACATGAAAGTTTTTCTACGGAGTAAGCCCTTTGATGAGCTTGTCAACGATAGTATAAATCAGACCCTTTCAAGAACTTTGCTTACTTCTCTCACAACCCTCTTTGTAGTTCTATGTCTTTACCTCTTTGGCGGCGGCGTAATAAACGATTTTGCCTTTGTTCTCCTTGTTGGAATAGTTGTTGGAACTTACTCTTCTATCTTTATAGCGAGTGCCGTTGTTGTTGACTGGTACAAATACGTTAAGAAATTAAAATAACTGTTATGAAGATAGTTCATAGGTACATCTCCCTTGAGATACTTAGAGTCTTTTCTCTTACTCTTGGGCTTTTTATTTTCGTAATCCTTATGGACAGGGCTTCAACTATAGCAGAAACCGTTTTAGGTCAAGGCGTTTCTGCTCTTGACTTCTTCTCCGTCCTCGTGAAGGCTATTCCTGCTTTTCTTGGGATTACAATTCCTATGTCCTACGTCCTTTCTGTTCTAATTGTTTTTATTCAGATGGGTAGTAACAACGAACTCATAGCTTTAAGGTCTTGTGGAGTGGGTTTAAGAGAACTCTCAAAACCTGTTTTTGCTCTTGGACTTCTATTTTCGCTCTTTTCCTTTTTCTCGCTTATGTTTCTCATGCCAAAAAGTAATGTTGCTATGAAGAAGGAGATAGAGGAGCTCCTCAAAAAAAAGATAACTATGAGCATTACTCCTAAAAGCTTTAGCTCCAACTTTCCCGGAGTAACTTTTTACGCCGAGAAGATATACCCCAAAAAGGGCTACCTTGAAGACTTTATGGTAACCCTCCAAAAGGGTAATGAGCTTATAACGATATTTGCAAAAAGAGGAATCCTTAGGACAGAAAAAAATACGGTATTCCTTGATATAGAGGACGGAAGTGCTCAAGTTCTTAACTGGCAAAAGCCTTCGGAGTTTAAAGTTTTGAATTTTAAAAACTACACGGTTAAACTCTACAAATTTTCGGAGAGGAAGCAGTTTAGGGCTGTTAAGTATAAGGATCTTTTTCAGCTCCTTTCTATGGACGGAAAAGAGTCTAAGGTTGAGCTTGTTAAGAGAGCAGGTTTAGCTTTTGCTCCGGTTATTGTCGGCGTTCTTGCTTTTTCCATAGCCACCTTGATACCAAGAGGGTCCATTGGTACGGGTGTGGCTTTGAGTCTCGGGATAATCGTTAGTTACTATATTCTTTACACTTTTTCAAAGAAGATAGCCCTAAGGAGCGGTATAGTTTTCCTACCACTTTTGCCGGATGTTCTTTTCTTCTTGGTGACAGCCTATCTTTACAGGCAGGCTATCAGAGAAACTCTTCGTTTTGACGTTGGTGGAAGATGGTAAAAATTTTAGATAAGTATGTTTTAAGGGAATCTTTCAAGTTCTTTCTTCTTGCCCTTTCTACATTCCTTGTTCTTTTTGTCGTAATAGATTTTGTAGGTAACCTTGATACGTTTATGAGAGCAGGTCTAAAAGAAGGGTTTGCTTACGTCCTTTGTAGGTTGCCCCTTTATGCTGTTCGCATGTTGCCAATAGCTGTTCTTCTCTCTGCCATGTTGACCATGTCGTCTTTTTCTTCAACGAGAGAGTTGACTGCCGTTAAGTCTCTTGGAATAAGTATTTATAGGTTCTCTTTGCCGGTAATATTTTTAGGAATCTTTTCTTCTTTTGTTTCCCTTTTCCTACAGGAGTTTGTAGTTCCTCCTACGGTAAAAATGGCAAAAGAGATAAAGCTTCACGCTCTTGATAAAAGGAGGAAAGAGCTCTTCGTTTCGGCTGGTTCTTTATGGTTTAGAACAGAAGACAACCGTTTTGTCTATATGGGACGTTTTTTCCCAGAATCGGGAAAGACAGAGAGGATTTCTATATTCAGGGTAACCCCAGATTTCGTACCGGTAGAAAGAATTGATGCAGAGTTTGGGAAAAATGTAAAAAGTTCTACTTGGGAGCTGAAAAACTGCTACATCAGGAATCTTAAAAACCTATCTTTTGAGTTTGTTAAAAAGAAGGAACTTGAACTTGGTATAGATAAAAGTGACCTTGTCGTTTCTAAGGTAGAACCAGAGACAATGGGAATTGTAAAGCTTTTCCTTCTCGTTAAGCAGTTTGCCAAAATAGGCTATGATGTTACACCTTTCCTTGTTGAAATGTATTCAAAGCTTTCTCTTTCCTTTTTGCCTTTAGTTGTAGCTGTCATAGGAATTCCCTTAGGGGTTTTTAATCCCCGTAATAAGAAAGGCTACACTCTTGTGATAGCTGCTTTATTAATAGTTGCAATGTGGATAACAATCTCCTTCTTTTTAAGTCTTGGAAAGAGCGGAGTTTTACCTCCTTTCTACTCAGCTTTCGCTCCTTTATTTTTCTTTCTCTCCGTAGGACTTATTCTCTTTGCAAGAGCAGAAACTTAGCTAATTTGGAAAATTGGAGGAGCGTTTGAAGTTTGATTTATCTAAGGCCAAGAAAGCACAGAGGGAGCTCTGCAAGAAAATAGAGCTAAAACCCCTAAAAAAAGAGCCCAAGCTCGTTGCTGGTTGCGACCTTACATTTCTTGACCCATATAAAACTCCAACCTTAGGAATAGGAGCTTTTGTAGTTTTAAGGTGGCCGGAGCTCTTCCTCGTAGAATTCCAGTGGGAAATCTTAGAAATAAAGATTCCTTATTTCCCCGGTTTTTTAGCCTTTAGAGAGATTCCTCTCCTCGTTAAAACCTTTAGGAAACTAAAAAACAAACCCGACGTTGTGGTCGTGGATGGACATGGTGTAGCCCATCCTCGCAGACTCGGAATAGCTACCCACTTTGGCATAGTAGAAAAAGTTCCTACCGTAGGCTGTGCCAAAAAGCCTCTCTACGGTAAATTTAAAGAACCTTGTAAAGAAAAAGGATGCTATGAAAAGATTCTTGACCCAAAAACCGGAGAGCTAATTGGCTTTGTCCTTAGGACAAAAAACAACGTAAAGCCGGTTTACGTATCCCCCGGTAATCTAATAACCTTTGAAGAAGTTATTCCTCTTGTTAATTCGCTCGTTACAAAGTATAGACTTCCCGAACCGACCCGCCTTGCCCACAACTATCTACAGGAGGTAAGGAGAAAACTTAAAGCTGGCGAGAAAGAGGAACTCAATAATCAAAAGCCCATTGGAGGTGCGTTTGAGAATAGAACTTGCAAAGGCTGGAACGTTTAAAGTCGGAAGAGGAAGTGGATGCTAACAGAAATAAGAGTAAAGCCGATAATGAATAGCGAATAACGAAAATTGTATAATTCACCTCAAATTTCAAGTTTGGAGGGAAGTAATGGCTGTTGAGAGGACTCTTGTAATTATCAAGCCGGATGCTGTGAAGAAGAACGCAGTGGGTGATATCATCAGGATCTTTCAAGAAAACGACCTGAAGCTTCTTGCGATAAAGATGGTTCACCTCACAAAGGAGCAGGCTAAAAAGTTTTACATTGTTCACAAGGATAGGCCTTTCTACGATGAGCTTACGGACTTTATGTCATCTGGTCCTTGCGTTCCTATGGTGCTTGAAGGTGAGGACGCTATTGCAAGGGTAAGAGAAATCATTGGAGCTACAGATCCTGCTAAGGCTGCTGAGGGTACAATCAGGAAGAAGTACGGAACAGACGTAGGTAGAAACGCCGTTCACGCTTCCGACTCTCCTGAGTCTGCTGCTTATGAGATTCCTTTCTTCTTTAATCAGCTTGAAATTCACGAGCAGTAAAGGAGGGGGAGCTCCCCTCCCCCCTTTTAACTTTATGGGGAGATTAGATGGACGATAGTTTCAGTATCCTGGATCTAACCGCTGAAGAACCCTGCGAGGAAGCTAAAGAAAAAGGGAAAGAAGTAGAAGTAAGGCACTTTGTATTTGAAGACCTTTTGGATACCCAAGAAAGACTTGTATGTAGTTACCTTTCTATTAACGAGCTTTTTAGCATTTACCACTATGTTTTGAAAAAGGATTCAAGATCTCTCTTTTCAAGAAGGGAAGAGCTTTCTCTTGGCTGTTATTTGGCGTACCGTGGAGGAAGCCTTTTTACTTTTGAGGACTTTAACTTTAAAATTCAATCCTTGGAGGAGTTTTCACTACTTGTTGAAGCTGTGGAAGTTTCTTCCGGTAACAGTTTTTACTTTGAACTGTGTAACCTCTGCGAGCTTCCCGAGAAAACTCCCCATGAACAGGATGTTCTTTTAACCCTCTATGCTACCTCTGTTAAAAATTTGCCTCCTCCAGTTCACTTTGATCAGATAGCTGATGAAAACAGAGAAATCCTAAAACTTGCAGTTAGGGGAAACGAAAAGGCTACCGAAAAGCTTGAAAGAGAGCTCGGAGAGAAAGAAACGGAAAGACTTTTGGCGGAGTTTAGATCCCATCCGGAGGAGCTCTTTGATACCTGCATACTCTCTACTCAAAACCTTTACTCCATCATAGGTATAGTGACTTCTGTCAGAGAAGTAACCGTTTTTGGAAAGCCTCTTTACTCTGTTGGATTGCTCTCAGAAGAAATGAACCTTACAGTCCTTGCTCCGATTTCTGTTAAAGTAGCAGATGGTGATAGAATAGAAGTATCAGGTAAAATGTACGGCATTGCCGTTTTATGAAAACCCGTAGGGAGGAAGAATATTGAAAATAGGTAGGTTTAAAGCAGGAGAGAGGACAATTTTTGGCCTCATAAGAAGCAGGGAAATAGTTCCGTTAAAGGAAAGTAG
Organism: uncultured bacterium; assembly: GCA_964594265.1. GTDB lineage: Bacteria > Aquificota > Aquificia > Desulfurobacteriales > Desulfurobacteriaceae > Phorcysia. The sequence goes on along the minus strand of CAZQLZ010000008.1, from coordinate 4,761 downwards.
AATTTCCGAGCTTATGGAAAGTATTACTCCTACAGAAGAAGTTTTAACCTTTAGAGAAGTCAAGTTTCTATCACCAACAAGGCCTACAAAAATAGTTGCCGTTGGCCTTAACTACAAGGCACACGCAGAAGAAATGGGAAAGCCTTTGCCGGAAGAACCTCTCCTCTTTATGAAGCCATCAACGGCCGTTATTGCAAACAAAATGAGAATTGTTCTGCCTAAGGTCTCAGAAAGAGTGGACTACGAAGGAGAACTTGCGATTGTTATCGGACGAAGGTGCCGGAAGGTTTCTCCCGAAGAGGCTAAGGATTACATCTTAGGATATTCCTGCTTTAACGATGTAACAGCCAGAGATTTACAACAGAAGGACGTTCAATATACCCGTGCTAAATCCTTTGATACCTTTGCGCCATACGGTCCTTGGCTTGTAACGGATATTGACCCTACGAACCTTAAAATCGTAACCAGAGTGAACGGTGAAGTAAAGCAGGAAGGAAATACGGCAGATATGATTTTCTCTCCCTTTGAGCTTGTTTCCTTCGTTTCTCAAGTGATGACACTCCTTCCTGGAGACGTTATAGCAACCGGCACACCTCCGGGTGTTGGTCCTTTAAATGCAGGGGATAGAGTTGAAGTTGAAATAGAAGGAATAGGAACTTTGATAAATTACGTAGTGGCTGAAGAATAGCAGGAGATAGAGAAGTGTCGGTAGGAAGTTATCTGGAAGTATCTTTGATTTCTTTTCTCGTTTCTTTTGTCTTTGGTCTTGGGGGACTTGGTTCTGCTGTTGCTCTTATTCCAATTTTAGTGTTTTTGGGTATTCCCTTTCCTTTAGCGAGGTCTGCAGGGCTTTTTACCAATGTTCTTTCTACCTCTTCTGCTACTTTTCATAACCTTAAAAAGGGGCTTGTAGATATTAGGTTTGCCTTTCCAATAGTTGTGGCATCTATGCTGTTTTCTCCTTTGGGAGCTTACTTTTCTCATTTTGTTCCTGAAAAGTTAGTTGGATTAGCTTTTACGCTATTCCTCTTCTTTGCGGGAGTTATGGTTTATATACCAAAGAAAGGAGGGGATAGAGAAGGTATTTCGTTTGTTTTTCCTCTTTTTGTTGGTTCTTTTGCCGGATTTGTTTCGGGATTTTTAGGAGTAGGTGGAGGAGGCTTAATATCTCCCTTGTTGATAGTAGCGGGGCTTAATCCTAAGAAAGTTTCAACTGTTACTGCTTTTGCGGTTTCTTTTTCTTCCTTTGTGGGTTTTTTGACCTACTGGAAGATGGGAAGTGTTGATTGGGGAATAACGTTGTTTTCTGGAATTCCGGCAGCTGTTTCTGGCTACTTGGCCGCTTATGTCGGTCATGCGTACCTTAAGCCGAAGCAGGTTAAAAAGATTTTAGGGGCAATTTTCTTTTTACTTGGTATAAAGTTCTTGTTTAAGTTCCTTTAAAAAATTTCTTGAAGGAGGTCAGGTATGCTGAGGAAGAAGATAGAGCAGATGGATATTGATTTTCTTTCCTCTGGGGGTCACAAGATAGGGCTTGACAAATTTTTGGAGCTCTGGAGCAAGGGCGAAGCCATAATGCTTGACGTTAGGCTTGAAGAAGAGGTGGAGCTCTGTAGGTTTGGTTTTGGAATTAACATACCTCTTCATAAACTTCCTGAAAATCTTGACAGGATACCTCGTGATAAACTTGTTGCTGTTTTCTGTCATGCAAAAGTAAGGTCGTCCATAGCCTATTCTTACCTTTTGAGCGAAGGATTTGAAAATGTGAAGATTCTTGATGTTAGCGCCGCTGATATTGCTGCTATGGTTAAGCCTGGCCTTGTTAAAAAGCTAAAAGAAGAGGATTAATCTTAAAAAGCAGGAGAGTTAGAAACGGAGGAGCGGATGAAGGTTTTAGCTATAAATGGTTCTCACAGAAAGGGTTCTACGCTTATTCTGTTAGAGGAGGCTTTGAAAGAGCTCTCAGAGTTTGAAACGGAAATTATCTCTCTTTGCGACTATGAGCTTAACTACTGTAAGGTATGTAACGCCTGCAAAAAGAACGGCGGTATCTGTGTTGTTAACGACGGCTATCAAGAGATAGAGAAAAAAATGAAAGAAGCTGACGCCATTATCGTTGGTTCTCCTGTTTACTTTGGTTCAATAACCGGAATGCTCAAAACCCTTTTTGACAGGTCAAGGACTTTGAGGGTTAACTGGGAACTAAAGAACAAGGTGTGTGCGGCTATAACCGTTGGGGCTACACAGCACGGAGGACAGGAGCATACCTTACAGGCAATTCACGCCTGGGCTCTGATTCACGGAATGATTCTCGTTGCAGATTCTGACCCAACGGCTCATTTTGGAGGAGCTGCGGTCGCAAAGCAGGTTAATGGTGAGTTTAAGATTGATGAGTGGGGACTTCAAACTGCAAGGAGTGTTGGTAGGAGGGTAAGGGAGGTGCTGAAGGCGATTAAAGGGTAGAGAAGTTCTATTTAACTGTTGAGAGAAGGAATATCAGGAAAGAAATAAGCGTAATTGCTGCTCCAGAAGGAATGTCAAACGTAAAGGAGAGGAGAATTCCCAAGAACGATGAGAGAAAGCCAAAGGTAACAGAGAGGAGGAAAAACTCTCCGTAACTTCTTGAAAACCTGTAGGCTGATGCTGCTGGCATGACAAGGAGTGAAAAGACTAAAAGAGCTCCGACTGCTTTAATTGAGAGCGTTACAACTAAGGATACTATGTTCATGGCTAAGAAAGTTATTAACTCTACGTTGTAACCAGAAGCTCTTGCTATGTCTTGACTAAAAGTTACTATGTAGATTTCTCTCCAGAAGAAGAAGTAAAAGAGGAAAGTAAGAAGGGTAGCCAAACTCAGAAGGAGTAAATCTACAAGATCAGTACTTAAGGGGCTTCCAAAAAGGTAGGAGAGGGCTTCGGAGCTGTAGCTTCCGGAAAAGCTTAAGAAAACGACAGCAAGACCCATGCTTGTTGCAAAGAGGACTCCAATAGTGACGTCGTAGTGGATAGCTTTTTTAATGCTGAAATACCACAGAGCTATTCCTGCAGCCGCTGAGAAAAGAAAAGCCCAGAGGAGGGGAAATTTCCCGAGCATAAGACCAAAAGCGACTCCGGCGAAAGCAACGTGGGAGAGGCCGGCTCCTATAAAGGCCATTTTCCTGAGAATCACGTAAGTACCAATGGCAGAACACGTGATACCGGTTAGGATAGCCGATATGATGGCCTTAATGCCAAAACCGTAGTGAAGGTAAGTAAGGGGATTATTTAGTTCCATTGCCTGCTCTGTTTATGTTGAGCATAGGGATTAGTTTGCTGTCGTAGGGAGTGATTACGAAGGTGTTGTTCTGACTGTTTGCAAGTTCTTTAAGGGTCTGAAGGTAGTACCACTGAAGGTACTCTTCAGAGAGGGAATTGGCAATGATTCTATTTGACTCAGCGATACCCTTTGCTTCGGTTATTTTCCTTTCTGCCTCCAAGCGTTCTTTCTCTATGACGAACTTCATCTTTTCGGCTTCTTCTTTCGCACGAAGTTTCTCTTCTATCTTTTCAACAACCTTTCTCGGAAGGTTAACGTCTCTTAAGAGGAGGTCAACAACCTGGATATTGGCTGTTAGTAACCTCTTTTTGAGCTCGTCGTATATGGTCTTTTGGAGCTCTGCCCTTTTAGTTGAGTAAAGATCCTCTATCTTATAGCGTGCGATAACGTTCCTTACGGTTTCTCGCACTATAGGAATAATTACTTTCTCCGCAAAATTTACTCCGTAGTTCTTGTAAATTTCGTCTGCCTTTTGGGGAATGATTCTGTAAAGTACGGTTACATCAAGCCTTACCGGTAAACCTTCTATGCTCAGGGCAGTAATTGGGTTTCTATTCCTGTTTGTCATGTCTATCTTCTCAACACGGGTAGAAAAGATGATGACTTCTTCTATGGCGGGAAGAATGATATGAATACCGGGATAAAGTTCCTCCTTGTCTATTTTACCCAGTCTCAGCTTTACTCCAACTTCTCCGGCATCAATGATGTGAATTGAGCGGCTTAAGAAAACTGCAGCGATTACCGCCAAAAGGATAATTACGGGTATAGGAGCTCTACCTCTCCTTTTCATTCTCTTTCCCCTTTAACCTCTTGAGGTATTCCTGAGCTTTCTTGTGTTTTACGACATCTCCGGTTTTATAATATATGGCATATTCGGCAATGTTCGTTGCATGATCACCAACCCTTTCAAGAGATTTAACTACAAGAATTAACCTTACAGCTAAACTTCCGTGTTCCGGATTTTTTTCTGCGATTTCCACGAGTTCCTCAAAGAGCCTTTCGTAGAAACTGTCAACTATATCATCCTTGTCTATAACTTCCTTTGCAAGTTCAATATCTCCCCGCAGGAGGGCCATTACGGCGTCTTTAAGCATTTCGCTTACTATCTGGAGCATCCTCGGAAGGTCAACGTAGGGTTTTAGCGGAGGATGTTTAGCAAGGTGAATTGCCGTTTCACAAATATCCCTTGCGAGGTCTCCTACTCTTTCAAGGTCAACTATACTTTTCAGAATTGAAACGACAAATCTAAGATCTGTAGCCTCTGGAGAGTAGAGAGCAAGAACCCGGACGCACTTTTCTTCAATTTCAAGTTCTTTTAAGTCTATGAGTCTGTCGTACTGGTAAGTTATCTCAGCTTTTTCTGTGTTCCTTTCAATTAGAGATTCCATAGCTTCGTTTATTATTTTTTTTGACATATCTGCCATTTCAATGAAATTTCTCTTCAG
>CAZQLZ010000007.1:0-6570 GCA_964594265.1 uncultured bacterium | reverse complement strand
TGTTATATATGACTTCCCATTCGCTCATCTTCCCCGTTCCTTAGTTTCTGTTATTCTACCCAATTTTCTACTTTCAATCCTTCTACCCTGAGGAATTCCTTCTCGTTATTAGTAACCAGCACAGCAGATAGAGACCTTGCGTGGGCAGCAATTTGAAGGTCGTAGGCTCCTATGACTATTCCTTTCTTCTCCAGATCTGCCCGGATTAGGGCGTACTCCTCAACAGCCTTTAAGTCAAAATCATAAACAACGAAGCAGTCAATAAAGTGTTTAACCACTTCCACCAGCTTTTGACTGCCTTTCTTGTAGGCTCCGTAAAGTAGTTCAGACGCAACGATGGAGGATAGAGCTACTTCATGGAACTCTTCAACCTCTTTCAACTTCTCTTTGAGACTTTCGGGACGATTCCGAATAATGTAGCTACAAATATTCGTATCAAGCATGTAAATCAAAGCAGTTCCCTCTCCTGTGGTTTTGGCTGGTTTCGGTCTTCCAGAAAATCGTTACACAATTCCTGAATACTGTTAAGCTCTTCAAAGATTACATCCCACTTCTTATCCGGTGGAAACAGGAGAATTCTGTTACCTACCTTTGTTATACACAGTTCCTTCTCTTTAACTGCAAACTCCTTGGGTAGTCTGACGGCTAAGGAATTACCGCTCTTGAAAACCTTTGTTGTTTTCATTATCAACCTCATAAGTGTTTACCTTAAGTATATACCTAACTGTTAGAAATTCAAGGTGCTCATTTAACAAAAAACGAAAAATAGCTACTTCAGTACTCCAAACACTTTTAACAGGAAGGTAACGGTGTTTTGGTTCATTGAAACAATCAGGAATCCGAGTATCGGTAGCCATCTTTTCATTTTCTCTTCAAGAGCTCTTCTCTCTCTTCTTAACTCCTGACGAACGGCTTCTATTTCTTGCCTTAGGGTTTTCATTTCCTGTCTTAACTTGCCGATTTCGCCGAAGAACTCGTCTTTCGTGACGAGTTCACTTCTTAGTTCATCTTTTAGCTCTGCCTTGATTACAATTTTCTGTTCCTTGGCTTTTTCTTCAATTGCTGTGAGACTCTTTTCAATGGTTTTTACGACCTCCTTTGCCAGCTCCTCATCCTTGACTACTTTCCGTATGGCCTCGTAGACTTCCACGGGAATGGCATAGCTCATAAATAACCTTCCTTTTTGGGCTTATGGTTTAATTTTAAGACTAAATGGTTAAATTTGCACGGTGGGGTAGATGGGAGAGTGTAGAGTTTTGATAGTTGAGGACGAGGACATTCAGAGGGAGCTCCTGCGGGAAATTCTTGAAGATTCGGGCTTTAGCGTTTTAACTGCTCAGAGTGCCGAAAGGGGATTTCAGCTTTTAATGAAAAGCCCTGCCGACGTTGTTGTGACAGACGTTAGGCTTCCCGGAATGGACGGCCTTTCTTTCCTTGAAAAGGTGAAAGAAGAGTTTCCTGAAACGGAGGTAATAGTCATAACTGCTTTTAGTAACGTTACTGATGCTGTTAACGCCATAAAGAAGGGAGCTTTTCACTACGTTACAAAGCCCTTTGACCCGGAGGTTCTAATAAACCTCATAAACAAGGCCTGTCAGCTTGCAAGGTTAAAGAAAGTTCCAAAGAGAGACGGGGAAATAGTTTACGCTTCCCGTGAGATGGAGGAGATACTTAAAAAGGCCTCCCTCTTTGCAAGGACGGAAGCTCCTGTTCTAATCTTGGGAGAGAGCGGGGTCGGAAAGGAACTCCTTGCAAGGTTCATCCATAGAGAGAGTGGGAGAAAAGGGAAGTTTGTTGCCGTTAACTGTGCTGCCATTCCGAGGGACCTCTTTGAAAGCGAACTTTTCGGGTATGAGAAGGGGGCTTTTACCGGAGCTCTCAAAACTAAAAAAGGTCTCTTTGAAGAGGCCGACGGCGGAACGCTCTTTTTAGACGAAATTGGAGAGCTCCCCCTTTCACTCCAGCCAAAGCTTTTACGGGTTCTTCAGGAGGGAAAAGTTCGGAGGGTTGGGGCTAACTTAGAGAAAGAGGTTGACGTTAAAATCGTTGCTGCTACAAACAGGGACTTAAAGGAGCTTGTTGAAAAAGGAGAGTTTAGGGAAGACCTCTACTACCGGCTAAATGTTTTGACTTTAAAGATTCCTCCTCTTAGAGAAAGACCGGAAGACATCTTGGAGCTTACGGGATTCTTCCTCAAAAAGTATTCAGAGAAGTACGGGAAAAAAGTAGAGATAACTCCTGAAGCTCTTCAAAAGCTCCTGAGCTATCCCTTTCCCGGTAACGTAAGGGAGCTTGAGAACTTAATTCACCGTCTTGTTATATTCTCTGAGGGAAAGATTACCGAAAGAGACTTAAAGGAGCTTGGAGAAAAGAGCAATCCCTGTGATGAATTTGATTTTTCAAAACCACTTCCCGAAAAGGTTGCAGAGTTTGAGAAGAAGTTAATCTTGGAAGCTCTGAAGAGGACAAACTACGTTCAGGTAAGGGCAGCCAGACTACTTGGAATAGACGAAAAGTCCTTAAGGTATAAGAGGAAGAAGTACGGGATATGAGAAAGCTCTTTCTGCCGGCCTTAATACTGGGAGCTCTCTTCTTGGTTCTCGTTTTAAACCTCTACATCCTCCACAAGGAGCTCCGGGACTTTTACTTTGCAGTAATCTCTGAGGAAACCCGTAGAGTTGAGTCAATAATTGAGGGAACGATTGCAGGAGGTGGAGACCCGGTAGAGGCTGTTAGCTCTTACATGGAGAGCTCCCGCCTCTTGGTTGGAGCTACATTTAGCTTGGGTGGTAGGGAGATAATAGTTCCCGGCTCTTCGGTTGGAAAGGAGTACTTTAGGAAGACAGTAACGGTAGAGCCCTTTACCTTTAACCTCTACTTTGACTTTTCCTATTTAGCAGAGTTTAACAAACACGTTTTCTGTACATTCGTAGCCTTCCTATTTTTCAGTTTCTCCTTTACCGCAGTCACGGTGTGGCTCGTCAGGAAATACTTTGAAGGGAAGCTCCTCTATGAAAAGGAGAGGCAGGAAAAGAAAAGGCTTGAGAGTATCAATTTGGTAATTCATTCCCTCCTTCACGAGGTAAAGAACAGGCTCAACACTTTAAACCTTCTCCTTTATAGGATAGAGCGTAACTGTGAGAACCCTTACGTTGAAAAGCTGAAAAAAGAGGTAGAGGGGCTCGGAAGGTACTTAGAAGAGACTGCCGACCTTAGAAGACCTATAGTTCTAAAAAAAGAGAGGGTGGACCTTCGGGAGCTCCTTGAAGGAACGGTGGCGAAGTTCTCCCACCTTTTGAGCGTAAAAGAAATAAAAACAGAGGTAAACGTTGAGAAGGCAATCTTAGAAGTTGACCCTGAAAAGCTTTCCTCTGTCTTTGTAGACCTTATAAAGAACGCCATTGAGGCTTTAGAGGGTAAGGAAAAGAGAAAACTGAGGATAGAGGGAAAGAGAAAGGGGAACTTCTACGTTATCTCTATCATGGACAATGGAGGGGAGCTCCCAGACACCGAAGAAATTTTCCTTCCCTACCGTTCAACTAAGAAAGGAGGATTTGGTTTAGGGCTCTACAACGCCAAACGGGTTGTTGAAGCCCACGGTGGAAGGATAAAAGCTTTTAAAAGAGATGGATGGACAATATTTGAGCTTTCATTTTCTTTAGATGAGTACTAAGTGTATTCCTATGGTTTCGGAAATTTTTCCGAAAATTCGGCTAAATTTCCGTGTCAAGTTAAGAAAAAAATTTGTTAACTAATAAAAATATCTGGCACAAATTTTGCATTTAAAATAAAAAGCCGAAACTGAATGAGGAGGAGAAAGTGAAGAATCTGTTTAAAGTTTTTGTTTGGCTTGCTGCCTTGAGTATATTTTTTAGAGCTTATGCTTCTTCTTGGGAAGCAAACAGTCCTTCCTGTCATAACGGGAAATTAGCTCCGACTAAGGAGACATTGTTACACAGGTATCTCACTCCTAAAGAATTTCTTAATGCGACAAAGAAGGCTGTGTCTGAAGGGGAAATGCCCCAAGAAGTTGCTTATTCTTCGGAGACTAAGGAACTTTATGGTCGTTTTTTAGGAACACGAAGAAGATTTCATAGGAAAGTTCTACTAAGAGAGATAGAGGGAAAGATTGTTAAGCTTGAAAAAGTTGCCGGTTTTGGAAGGCGAGGAGTAAAATGGTGGACTATACACGTAAGAACAGGGAAGAAAACCGTAAAAGTTTGGCTTATACCGGTTTGGAGGTATCCTTCTGTTAGTTTAAAAATCGGAGATAAGGTAAAGGTAAAAGGTTTTGTTCCTTTTTATTGGCAGGTAAATAGAAAGGATGAGATTATGGCCTGCCTGATAAAAGATGAAAGAACAGGAGCTCTGTTGGATTTTACCTTTAGACCTCTGTGTAAGAAAAGGGGGAGTAGAGGTAAGAGATGAGAAGGTTTGTGAGCCTTTTCCTGTTTTTTACTCTAATAGCTATGATTGTTAGTGGTGTCGTTCTCTACATCATGCCCCACGGAAGGGTAGCTTACTGGACTGGCTGGAGGTTCTTAGGGCTTGATAAGGACCAGTGGGATAACCTCCATACCGTCTTCGGTTTCCTGATGGTTTTCTTTGGTATCTGGCACGTCGTTCTAAACTGGAGCAGTATTGTGAGCTACATTAAGGGGAAAGCTGGAGCTCTCCTCTCTAAGGAGTTCCTTCTTTCCTCCGTAGTTGCTCTTGGTGTGGCTGTGGGCACTATCCTGAACCTTCCTCCTTTTAGCTTTGTTCCTGAGATTGGAGAGCAGATTAAGAACATGTGGGAAAAGCCAAAAGTCATGCCCCCTGCTCCTCATGCGGAGCTCTTTCCTTTAAAGAAGGTGGCAGGACTTGTCGGGATTTCTCCTGAAAAAGCTTCGAAAATTCTAAAGGATAGGGGCATAAAGGTTAGTTCCTTAGACGAGAGGCTAAAGAACATTGCCCTTAAAAATAACACTACACCTGCTCATATTTACGAAATTCTCCTCTCTGCTTCACCTAAAAAGGAGAAAACTTCCCTTAAAGGTGTTCAGTTCAATAACTGATAAAATATATACGTCATGAGGGGGAAAAGAGGAAGACCAAGAAAATACCGGCATGATGTGAGATGTCCAGAATGTGGATCTAACTGGTGTGTAAAAAATGGACACCAGAAAAATGGAAAACAAAAGTTCATGTGTAAGGACTGTGGTAGAAGTTTTACTTGGAAAGGAGAAAAGAATAAACACCCAGAGAAAGTCAAAGAACAGGCCCTGAAGATGCTTGGTGAGGGTATGTCAATATCGGCGGTATCAAGGGTACTTGGAATTCCAGAAGGAACAGTATCCTGCTGGCTTTACAGAGAGGGAAAGAGACTAATAGAAGAAAATGAAAGTAAGCTTGAAAAGTTGAGAAGAGAAAAGGGATTTAAAGGAGTTAAAAGTATTTCATTAGATGAGATGTGGACATACGTAGGAGCACGAAGAGGAGCTAAAAGGAATTCTTATTGGGTTTGGACGGCGGTAATAGAGGTAGAAGATGGAGAAGAGGTAGTAACTTTTGAGGTTGGAAACAGGGATGAAGAAACTTTTTTAAAAGTTATGGAAGAAATTACCCTTTGCTGAGAGGTATTACACAGATGGGTATGAGGTTTACAAAGAGAATTTTCCTCGAAATAAACTGATAGAGGGAAAAGGTAAGGAGATCAACAAGAATGAAGGGCTTCATTCCATGTTAAGAGATAGGAATGCTAGGTTAAGGAGGAAGACCAAAGCGTATAGTAAAAGTGTAGAAATGCTTAAGTGTTCTATAGCTATTAGTGCAAAGTATGGTGGGAGGAAGGCGATATGCATTTAATCAGTTATTGCAGTGGAATACCCACTTTGGAGCTTCGTAAAGAATCGCAGAAGTATAGTTAGCAAGCGTTTCAAAGGTTTTCCTTATAAATTCCTCTTCAGAAGTAACATGACCGTCCCTGATTCTCTTTTTTACGTGGTAGTTGTACCTTTCCTCTGTTTCCCAAAGTTTTCGGAAGTTTGCTTTAATCTGTTCCTTGCTGTTCCACTTAAGCGATTCCGGTTTCTTCAAAAACCGCTCTTCAATCTCCTGCTGCAGTTTCCACTTCTTAGTCAACTTCTTTACATCCTTCCACTCCGGATATTCGCCTGCAAGGTTATTTTGACAGAATCTTCGGGATTATTCAAAGTTTTTTCTTTTTCCCGCGCTTTAGTGACTTTTTCTTAAATCAAAGTGGAAAAGGAGTTTTAGTGAAGATTGCAGGATGAAAAAGGATAGAAATCTGACTAAAAGAAGTTAGGCAGTGTGGGCAGATTTTTGTGAGAGTTTAGCTTCGTAATATTTCTTTACAGCCTCAAGAACTTCTTTAAAGGTAGCATTTTTTACACCGAGTTCCGGAACAGTGTAGAGACCGGGAATTTTGGAAATTAAAGGGTTACAAATTAAGTCATTTAACTGCTGTTCTGGAGACCCCCACAGTTCAAAACCAAAAAACCGAAGGTTTCCATCGCTATCTACCGCAGTTTCTGCCTCAGGGTAATAAGACATCAATTCTTCATGCTC
>CAZQLZ010000006.1:0-3159 GCA_964594265.1 uncultured bacterium | reverse complement strand
TGGATTCTTCTGATACTCCCTGTATGCTTTCCTGTAATCGTTAAAGCTTTTTACTACACTTCTTATTACCTGCTGAAGTAAGTAATTGTTATCCGTTCTTCTCTTTTGTTCTTTTAAAGCTTTAAGAAATTCTTTTAGCTTTTCATCCTGCAAAATGTTCTCTTTGATTTCTCTAAACTTCTGGATTTTTTCTTCTTTCTTTGAGGAATATTCTCTATCTGCAATGAGCCCATAGAGGATTGACTGGTCGGTGGGATAGTATCCGTATAGTTCTTTGTATCTTCTGATTAAGATTATCCAGAGGTTCTTGAAATGAGCAAGGTCAAGGAGGAGCTTTCTGACTTTTTCTTTTCTCTCTTTTCCTGATATTCTAATGGTTAGAACTCTATTTAAGAGCATCTTCTAAGACCTTCCTAATTCTCCCGCGATTGCTGTAAAACTTCTTTGAGAATGAGTGTAAAAGTGTAATTATCTCCTCAATTATTTCCTCTGTATCACTCCTTTCGTTAGTGTAATCGTTAATCACTACAATCTCTGTTCCATAACGCTTAAACAAATTCTCAAAAAAGTTAAATCCCGTTCTTGTAAGTCTGTCTCTAAACGTTATTACTACTTTAGCTATGCGATAGGAAAGAATCTCGTTGAGCAAAAGCTGAAACTCTTTTCTCTTATCAAAGTTTAAAGCACTCGCAATGTCCTTGTAAATTCCATCTATCTTCCATCCTCTTGCTATGCAGAAGTTTTTAGCTACTTCTATCTGATTGACTAAATCCTGTTTCTGTTTCGGAGTTGACACTCTTGCGTAGATGACAGTCTTTCTCTCTGCTGGTTTACCGCTCTTTTCAAGAAGATACTTGTAAACACTTTCAGGGTCAAAGTCATAGTGTCCATTAGGGAGTTTATTAGCTTTTAAAACTCCTTTCTTCCTCAAATCCCTGAGTGTTGACCTTGAGATTTTCAGTATTTCCCATCACTTCTCTTGCTTTCATACAAAAAAGGTTATATTTTAACCGGCCTCCCGGAGGAGGCCGAAAGGGGGGATTATTTACAGGAGGGCATTTCTATGAGGCCTATATTGCCGTCCTTTCTCTTGTAGACAACAGCGGCATTACCGGTTTCAACGTTGCAGAAGACGAAGAATTCCCTGTTTGAGCCGAGAAGTTTAATTACCGCATCTTCAACAGATATGGGTTTGTAGAGCTCTGGTTCTACCTCTATTATTTCAATGGGCTTTTCTCTAACTTCTTCTTCAACAAAGGTAATCTGCCTTTTGGCTTTTTGTGCTTCCCTCTTTGCTTGGTTCTGAACCTTATCCTTTAGCCTTCTGAGTTGCTTTTCGGCTGCGTCAACAACGTAGTCAACGGCCGTGTAAAGGTCGTCAGTTTCCTTCTTTATCCGTAAGGTGTGGTCAAAAACGTTGTATATTACTATTTCCACAGATGACCTATACTTTTCTTTTCTAACGATTACATCTGCAAAGACTTCTCTTTCCTCATCGTCTCCCAAGTACTTTTCAAGTTTTTCAAACTTTTCCTTTAAGGTGTTTTTGATTGCACCTGTAAGATCAATACCGTCGCCGATGAGGTTTAGTCTTAGGGTTGCCATTCCTTCCTCCTTGTGGTTTTCTTTTCCTACTTTTAAATTAAATCCTAAAGGAGAGCGTGTCTATGGAGAGAAAGGCATATCTGCTCTTTTCTGGAGGTCTTGACAGCGTAATAGCTGCAAAACTCCTGCAGAAGTTAGGCTTTAAGGTCATTGGCGTTCACGTTACTTCTCCGTTCTTTGAGAAAGAACCAGAAAAGTTAAAAGAGCTTGCAGAAAAACTTGGCATTGAGCTAAAAACTATCGTTGCCGGCGACGACTACCTTGAGATGTTAAAAAATCCTGTCTACGGTTACGGAAAGAACGTTAACCCCTGTATAGACTGTAAGGCCTACATGCTGAGGAAGCTAAAAGAGATTGCAGGAGATGAAGGAGTAATTGCTACAGGGGAAGTTTTAGGACAAAGACCAATGTCTCAGCACATGCAGGCCTTTAGAAGTATAGAGAAGCTTTCAGGTCTAAGGGGCAGGATTTTGAGACCCCTTTCTGGGAAGCTTTTACCTCCAACAGTCTATGAAGAACGGGGAATTGTTGATAAGGAAAAGCTTCTTGACCTTAAAGGAAGGTCCCGAAAACGCTACCCTGAGATACTGAAAAAACTCGGTATAGACATTGACAACTTGCCCACTCCGGCAGGAGGGTGTCTCCTTACAGAACCTTCTTTTGCTGTTAAGGTTAGGGATTTAATGGAACATAATGAACTTACTTGGGAAAACGTGAAACTTCTCAAGATAGGAAGACATTTTCGTCTTGGTGACTGTAAACTCGTAGTTGGTAGGAACGCTGTGGAAAACGCTACTATAAGGAAGATTCTCTCTGATACAGATTACCTCCTCACCGTTCCCGGAATCCCTTCTCCCGATGCTCTCTTAAGGTGTAAGGGTGAACCAGAAAGGGATGTATTAAAGATAGCTGCTGGTATAGTAGCAAGGTACTCTGATGCTAAAAACGAGCCAAAGGTCAATGTGGTCGTTTACAGAAATGGTAAACTAATAAAAGAGCTGGAGGTAGAGCCTATTCGGGATACTACCCCCTATTCCGTTACTCATAAAGGTTCTTAAGGGGAGGAGAATATGCCTCTTTTTGAGAAGGTTCTCTATGCAACGGATTTTTCTCCTTTGGCAGAGGTTGCCCTTGACTACGTTAAGAAGTTAAAAGAGGCCGGTGAAAAGGAAGTGGTTGTTGTTCACGTTGTTGATGACTTGTCTATAGAGCTCCCAGAAGGAGCTGACCTTCTTAGTGAGAAGGAGCTCTACAAAATTCTCCCTGAAGCTGACCAGAGGTACTTAACCTCTAAGATTGGAAAGCTTGAGGCCATAAAAAATCAGCTTGAATCCTTTGGGCTCTCTGTAAAGCTATACCTCAGGTATGGAAACATTTCTAAGCAGATAGTTGAGGTCGCCGACAAAGAGTCTGTGAATCTAATAGTGATGGGAGCTCACGGTAAAGGTTTGCTTACAGAAATTCTACTTGGAAGCGTATCTACAGATGTTATTAGAAGCGCAAGCTGTCCCGTTTTAATCATTAAAAGGAGGGAGGAGTGATGTTGTTTCAGAA
>CAZQLZ010000005.1:0-5910 GCA_964594265.1 uncultured bacterium | reverse complement strand
GGCGATTCGTTAACGACGATTGTATAGTTAACGTTTAGCTTTGAGAAAAATTTTTCGTATGCTTTTTTTGATTTTTCATTTACCACCACAATAAAATCATTCACACCTCTCTTTTTCAAAAACTCAATCGTTCGGTAGACCAACTCTCTATTACAAATCTTCAAAAGACCCTTTGGTTTTTCACTTGCTAAATCCCCCATCCGAGTGGCCAGTCCTGCTGCTAAAAGGACTGCCCTCATTGTTAGTCCCTTAACAGCTCTGCTGCTAAGGGTGTTATTATTCTGTTAATATTAAATAGGCCAGTGACACTTCTTAGGCAAGGTTTTCCTTCTGACTACCAGATGTATCAAAATGTGGTTAAATTACCACATAATTGGTAGTCAGAAGGACTCAACCCTGCACTAAGCGAACTACTACCTGCTATCCCTCTGTGTTTACAGAGGGACTCCCAGGATACTTTCTACTAACTTTTAAAGTCAAAACAAGTCTTTGGGACACAAGTCCCTTCTCGCTGGTAGTCCCCACCCCACACTCATAGGGAATATAACCCTATGAGCGGTCGTCTACTACCAGCCAATCCCGACCTATTCGGTTGTAAAAGACCAAATTACTACTTATTACAGTCATATTTTACCACAATTTCCTAAGTTTTGTTGGTTATACTATAGCTTTTCTCTTGAGAAGAAGAAGTCCGTCTCCCACTGGCAAGATTGTGGTTACAAAGGCCGGATACTTCTTAACCTGCGATAGGAAAGGCCTTAAAAGTTTCACGCTCCTTCTGTACCTTTTGTCAAATTCCCTCCCTGCCACGTAGCCTCTAAAAAGGACGTTATCAAAAATGGCAATTCCGCCGTCGGAAAGGAGCGATTGAACTTTGTAGTTAAAGAAGGGATATTCGGCCTTAGCAGAGTCAATAAAAATGAAGTCAAAAGTTTTTCCTTGAGAAAGGAAGTCCCTGATAACGTCAAAGGCGTCTTTTTCAAGGAGCTCCACCTTAGCCCCTGCCTTTTTAAAAAACTCCTTGGCGATGGGAGTTCTTTTCTTATTTGAGTCAACTGTAACGATTCTGGCTTTGGGGTATGCGTAATAGATGTTAAGGGTGCTATAGCCTATTCCGGTTCCAATCTCAAGAACCTTTTTAGGCTTTAGGAGAGAAACGAGAAACCTCAAAAAACTGGCAGCGGAGGGAAGAAGTATTGGAACTTTGTTTTCTTTTGCAAACGTTTCAATTTCGGAGAGAATGCTCTCCTTCTCGTCAAAACTTTTTAAGAACTTTTCCACGTAGTCGGGGAGAATTTCGCCCAAATTCTGCCAGCGTTTAAACATTATCTCTCCTCCAAACGCCTGTTTACGGTTAAAATTAGAACAGCAAAAAACGAAAGAGGTAAAGAGATGAAAGTGGCAATACCTGTTGAGAGTGATTCAGGACTTGATGCTCCTATAGCAAGGGAGATAGAAAGAGCTCCTTACTTTGTAGTTGTAAGTCTAAAAGGAGAAGAAGCAGAGGTAAATGTTTATGAAAACACTCCTGCAAAGGAGAAAAAACCCGGACTCATTCCGGAGATGCTATCTGCCTTAGGGGTGAAGAAGGTCGTTGTAAACGAGGTGGGAACGAGACTTAAAATACTCTTTGAGCACTATGGAATAGAGGTAGAAACCGGAGTATCGGGAACTCTTGAAGAGGCCGTGAAAAAAATTCTCAGCTCCAGTGCTTCCCAGAGCTAACTTCTACGGTTAGGGGAACGGAAAGCTTAACAACGTTTTCCATAGTTTCCTTTAGGAGTTGTTTAACTTCCTCTGCCTTTTCTTCGGGAACTTCTACGAGTATCTCATCGTGAACCTGAAGTATCATGTAGGAGGAAAGTTTTTCAAGCTCATCATGAAGTTTCACCATTGCCATTTTCATAATGTCTGCCGCCGTCCCTTGAATCGTAGCGTTTACTGCAGCTCTCTCTCCAAAGTTCCTTATGTTCTGGTTAGAAGAAGAGAGTTCCGGAAGAGGTCTCTTCCTTCCAAAGAGGGTTTTCACAAAGCCCTTAGTATAGGCTTCTTCTAAAGTTCTATTTATGTATTCCCTAACACCGGGAAACTCTTCAAAATAACGCCTTATATACTCCCTGGCCTCTTCTACCGGTATCCGTAGTCTCTCAGAAAGTCCGTGGGGACTCATACCGTAGATAATTCCAAAATTAACCGTTTTTGCAACGCGGCGGAGCTCCTCTGTAACCTCAGAAACCTTAAAGAGCCTTTGGGCAGTCTCCGTGTGTATGTCCTTTCCTTCCCTGTAGGCCTCTATGAGCTTTTCGTCCTGCGAAAGGTGGGCAAGGATGCGCAGTTCCACCTGCGAGTAGTCGGCCCAGACTAACGTGTAGCCGTCCGGGGCAGTTATAGCGTGGCGTATCTTCTTTGATATTTCATCTGAGACCGGCAAGTTCTGGAGGTTCGGTTCGGCTGAAGAGAGCCTACCGGTTGCCGTCCCGGTTTGAATGAACGTTGTATGAACCCTCCCTGACTCGTCCATATGCTTTAAGATTCCCTTAACAAACGTGCTTGAGAGCTTTGTTAACTTCCGGTATTCAAGAAGGAGCTCTGCAATTTTGTGGCCTTCAAGAGCTAAAGCCGTAAGTGTTTCAACGTCGGTTGAGTAGCCGCTTTTTGTCTTCTTAATAGGTTTAAGTCCCAGCTTCTCAAAGAGAACTTTTGCAAGCTGTTTTGTTGAATTTACGTTAAACTCCTCACCTGCAATTTTGAATATCTCTTTCTTTAACTCTTCAGCTTTCTCGTCAAGCTCCCTGCCAAAGGACTCTAAGTACTTCCTGTCAAAGAGAACTCCCCTCTTTTCCATCCTAAAGAGAATGTAGGTAAGGGGGAGCTCCACTTCTCTGTATAGCTTTTCAAGACCTTCTCTCTTTAGCTCTGAAAGAATCTCCCTGCCAATTTTTACAACGTAATGGGAGTAATCGCAAACGTTCTTGATTCCAATCACGCCAAGCCTTTCCTGAAGAACGTCATGGGCAGAATAACCTTTGAGAAGTGGATTCAGTAAGTACTGACCAATTGAGAGGTCAAAGAAGGGGTACTTCTTTAAATCTTCACCCAAGCGGTGGTAAAGGGACTTTAGGTCAAAGGTGTAAATCTTCCCTTTAAGTGGCAAAAGCTTAAAGAGCTCTTTCGGCGAGACTTCCGCAAACCCCTCTGTAGTAGCGACGGCCAAAGTTTCACCGTAAACAAGGGCAATTTCCGGCTGAGAAAAGAGGTCAAAGGTTACGGTTTTTTTCTCAATCTCTTCCAAGGGGATTTTTTTACTCTTTTGGAGCTCTTCTTCCCCCAAGCTTAGACCTGGAAAGAGCTTTTGGAGTTCGGAGAGAATACTTTTCATTTCAAGCTCTTTTAAGAGCTCTCCCAAGCACTTCCCGTCAGGCTCTTTTAGTTTAAGCTCCTCTAAGGAAACCTCTATCGGAACTTCAGTATTTACCTTTGCAAGCTCACGGCTTAAAAAGGCCTGTTCTTTGAATTCTTTTAAGGTTTCTCTCCTTTTTGGCGTTAGTTTATCAAGGTTTTCGTAAAGTCTTTCAAGATTTCCGTACTCGGCAATTAGTTTGAGAGCTCCCTTTTCCCCTATTCCGGGAACGCCCGGAATGTTGTCAATTGAGTCTCCGGCAAGTCCAAAAAGGTCAGGAATCTGTGAAGGCTCTATTCCGTACTCTTTCCTGAAAGTTTCAAGGTCGTAAACCTTCTTTTCTCCTGTTTTGCTTGAAATGGCAACAACCGTAACGTTTTCGTCTATTAGCTGTCTCATATCCTTATCGGGAGTAACGATAAAAACCTTTAAACCTTCCGCAGACAACTTCTTTGAAAGCGTCCCAAGAATATCGTCAGCCTCGTAACCTTCTTTTTCAAGAACTAAAGCACCAAAGCACTTCAAGAACTTCTTTATGTATGGTAGCTGAACCTTAAAGTTGTCAGGAGTAGGTTTCCTGTTTGCTTTGTACTCTTTTAAGAGCTTTGTCCGGAAGGTTTTCCTACCAACATCAAAAGCAACAGCTAAGTACTCCGGCTTAAAATCCTTGTAGAGCTTTAAAAACATCCGGATAAAACCGAAGATAGCATTGGTAGGAAAACCCTTACTTGTAGAAAGTCCTTTTATGGCATAAAAGGCTCTATAAGCAAGGCTCGTTCCGTCAAAAAGGAAAACCTTTTTTTCTCCCATCCTTTGTCCGCTTTAACAACAGTTAAGCTATGCTCTTTAATATAACAAAGAAGAGAACAGTAGAAGCTACGAGAAGAAGAATTGGCGAGGTGTAAGAACGTCTGTAGTTCTCAATTAAGCTATTGTAGCCTTCTGGAAGTTTATCGGATGAAATTCTCTTTCCTATTTCCCTTAGGAGCTCCTTAAAGTCCTCCGTTGAGTCATCAATAACGGCCAGATTACCGTTTTTATCGCTAATAAAAATAAAGTATTTTCTTCCGGGAGAGACCGATACCTCAAAAACATCTTCCCAAGAAAACTCTTTCCTTCCCGTGAGTCCGAATACCTTAATTCCCTTATCGGAGATAACAACCCTTTTCTTGGTGAGAAAGAGAAAGTAAGCAACAATGGGAAATATAAATGCAAGCAAAACAGCAGACTTAAAAGAAAACCCTCCGGTTCTTGCAAAGAGTAACCCAAAAAAGAGGGCATAGGCAACAACGAGCAACCCATAACTAAGGAAAGTTAGTTTATCTGTTTTAAAAACCTTATCAGCCATCTATGAGCTCCTTTACAGCCTCGTGGAATCTCCGGAGACCTTCTACTATGTTCTCCATAGATGTAGCGTAAGAAAGCCTTAAATACCCGGGCATACCAAAGGCCGTTCCCGGAACAACCGCAATTTTGGCCTTTTCAAGCAGGTAGTCAGCAAGAGCAAAGTCATCTTTTAGTCCTGCCATTTTTAGGAGCTCCTTCACGTTCGGAAAGGCGTAAAAAGCTCCCTTTGGCATTAAACACTTTACGCCGGGAATCTCGTTTAACTTTTCTACCATGTAACGACGTCTTTCGTCAAAAGCAGAAAGCCACTCATTTAAAAAGTCCTGAGGTCCCCTCAAAGCCGCAACAGCCGCTTTTTGGGCTATAGAGTTAACGTTTGAAATTGATTGGGAATTAATCTTTACCATCGCGTCTATTATCTCTTTTGGACCCGCAGCGTAACCGACCCTCCATCCGGTCATTGAAAAGGCCTTTGAAAGAGCGTTGATAGTTACAGTTACGCTCTTAATCTCTTCAGAGATTGAGGCTATGCTCGTATGCTTGAAACCGTCGTAGGTGAGTTTTTCATAGCACTCATCAGAAGCTATGAGGATGCCCCTTTCAGCACAAAAACTTCCGATTCTCTCAAGTTCATTCCTGTCAATAACAGAACCGGTTGGATTGTTTGGAGTGCAAAGAATTAGCATTTTAGTTTTTGGAGTAACAGCAGGCTTAATGTCTTCTAAGGTTAGAGAAAAGTTGTTTTCTTCTTTGGTTTCAACAAAGACAGGCTTTCCGCCTGCAAACTTTACCTGTTCCGGATAAGTAACCCAATAGGGGGCAGGAATGATTACTTCGTCACCTTCTTCAATAACAGAAAGCATCAGGCTAAAGAGAGCCTGCTTTGCGCCGTCGGTTATTACAACCTGAGAAGGTTCGTAGTCTATGCCGTTTTCTTTTTTTAATTTCTCAGCAACAGCTTCTCTAAGTTCCAAGATGCCTGCTGGAGGGGTGTACTTGGTGAATCCTTCTTTTATGGCTTTTATAGCTGCCTCTTTAACGTGCTCTGGAGTGTCAAAATCAGGTTCTCCGGCGCCAAAGCCAATAACGTCTATTCCCTTAGCCCTCATTTCCTTAGCTTTGGAAGTAATGGCCATCGTTGGCGACGGTGACATTCCAAGAAC
>CAZQLZ010000004.1:0-3335 GCA_964594265.1 uncultured bacterium | reverse complement strand
GGCTCTTCTGATCTAAAAAGAGTTGATGTTGTGGAGCTCTCTTATTTTGAGTCTACTTAGATAAAGGGAATAAAAATCCTAAAAGTTCCTGCAAAGCACTACAGTGTGAGGAACATTTTTTACCCAGACACGGGGGTTGGTGGCTTTGTCTTTACGGTAGAAGGTTTAACCTTTTACTTTGAATTAGATTCAGCGTTTACGTCAGAGATCTACACACTAATAAGGGAGAAAGCTCCCAAAATAGACTTTGCAATGCTCCCCATAGGGGGCTTTATGCCCTTTCCTTTCAGGAAGTTTCACCAGACTCCGGAGGAGGCATTTAAAGGTTTCTCTCTTTTAAATGCTCGCTACCTTGTTCCAATTCACTTTGGAACTTGGCATCTCATACCTTACTGCTTAAAGAGGGAAAGAGCCGTTGAAAGACTTCTTTCCTGTAGCTATATTTGTGGACGAGAAAAAGAGATTCTGGTTATCAAGCCGGGAGAGTCTTTTGACATTTAACCGCTTTTTTAGTAGTTTTAACTCTATGAAACTGAAAAAACTATTTCTTGGAATATTTTTTATAACGGCACTTACCTGCGGTTACCAACCTGAAGACTTTCTATGCCAGTCCGTAACTACCGTTCAGGAGGTAGCCTCTTCAAGCCTTTCCACCTACCGTGTAGTTAGTGAAGAGCGAAAAGTAGAAAACTTTAAGCCCCTTCCTGAAAAGGATAAACCGGCCATCGTGATTGCAGGGTTTATCCTGAAGATTGATAACCGCTTTGCATCTTCCCCGCCAAGGGCCTCTCCTTAGGTTGTTCTTCCTTTTGCTCTCGTGAGTTTTCCTTAAAGCTCAGAAAAAAATCTCTTTGGAGGCAATCCATGTTTAATGCCATATTGACAAAGATATTTGGAAGTAAAAACGAAAGGGAAATAAAGAAGTTAAAGCCGATAGTTGAGAAGATAAACGCTTTAGAAAAGGATTTTGAGAAGAAGAGCAGGGAGGAGCTCTTATCCCTTACGGCAAAGTGGAAGGAAGAGCTTGCAAAGATAGAGGACGACAAGAAAAAGTTTGAATACATGGACAGGATACTGCCAGAGGCCTTTGCGGCCGTTAGGGAGGCAGCAAAAAGAACCCTTGGAATGCGCCACTACGACGTTCAGCTAATCGGCGGAATAGTCCTTCATCAGGGAAAAATCGCCGAGATGAAAACGGGAGAGGGTAAGACTTTGGTCGCTACTCTCCCTGTCTACCTTAACGCCCTTGCCGGAAAAGGTGTTCACGTTGTTACTGTAAACGATTACCTTGCTAAAAGGGACGCCGAGTGGATGGGGCCTGTCTACAACTACCTTGGACTTACGGTCGGTTATTTACAGAACCAGATGGAGAAAGAAGAAAGAAAAGAGATGTACTCCCGGGACATCACCTACGGAACTAACTCGGAGTTTGGCTTTGATTACCTACGGGACAACATGGCCTTTACGAAGGATGAGAAAGTTCAGAGGGAGCTCTTTTACGCAATCGTTGACGAGGCCGACTCAATCCTCATAGACGAGGCAAGGACTCCCCTCATCATCTCAGGACCGGCAGAGGAGAACGTAGACATCTACTACATAGCTGATGCGATAGTCAGACAGCTTAAAAAAGATGAACACTTTGAAGTTGACGAAAAGACTAAAACTGCCGTTCTCACAGACTCCGGTATAAGGAAGGTTGAAGAAATCGTTTCTCAGATGACAGGTATAAAGGACTTTAACCTCTACGACCCAAAGTTTTCAGACCTTCTCCACGCCATTATTCAATCCTTGAGGGCTCACCACCTCTTTAAGAAGGACATTGACTACGTTGTTAAGGATGGAAAAGTTGTAATCGTTGACGAGTTTACAGGACGTTTAATGCCCGGTAGGCGCTGGAGTGACGGTCTCCATCAGGCCGTTGAGGCAAAGGAAGGTGTCAAAATAGAGGCAGAGAACCAGACCCTTGCAACAATTACCCTCCAGAACTACTTCCGCCTCTACAAAAAGCTTGCCGGTATGACCGGAACTGCAGAGACAGAAGCGGCAGAGCTAAAGGAAATTTACGGCTTGGACGTTGTTGTTATTCCAACCAATAAACCGGTTATAAGGATAGACCACCCAGACCTCATATTTAAGACCAAGAAGGCAAAGTTTAACGCTGTTGTAAAGGAGATAGAGAAGAACTACAAAATTGGCCGTCCGGTTCTTGTTGGAACGGCTTCAATAGAAGACTCTGAGTATCTTTCAAGGCTTTTAAAAAGGCGTGGAATTCCCCATCAGGTTCTTAATGCTAAGTATCACGAAAAGGAGGCTGAAATTGTTGCCCAGGCCGGAAGGCTTCACGCTGTAACAATTGCTACGAACATGGCCGGCCGTGGAACGGACATCCTCCTTGGAGGAAACCCTGAGTTTCTTACAAAGAAAGAGCTTGAGAAGAAAGGAATAACGCCTGAGAAGGTCGGAGAGGAGGAGTATCAGCGCATCTATAAGGAAACCTTAGAAAAGTTCAAGAAGATTACAGAAGAGGAGAGAAAGAAGGTTGTTGAGCTTGGAGGTCTCTACGTAATCGGAACAGAAAGACACGAGTCCCGAAGGATAGACAACCAGCTAAGGGGTAGGGCTGGAAGGCAGGGAGACCCGGGAGAGTCAAGGTTCTTCCTCTCCTTAGAGGATAACCTCCTTAGACTTTTTGGCTCAGACAGAGTTAAGAGAATGATGGAGATGATGAACATACCCGAAGATGAACCTATAACCCACAAGATGGTCACTAAGGCCCTTGAAAACGCCCAGAAGAGGGTTGAACAGCAAAACTTCCAGATAAGGAAGAGACTCCTTGAGTACGATGAGGTCTACAACGTCCAGAGGAAAGTAATTTATGAACAGAGGAACAAGATTCTTGAGGGCGAGGACTTTAAGGAGGACATTATCGGGTTTATGGAGGACGTTGCTTGGGAAATGGTTGACAGCTTTGCCCCTGAAAACGTCCTGCCGGACGAGTGGAACTTGAAAGAACTCAAGAAAACCCTTGAATCCCGCTTTGGCTTTGAGTTTCCGATTCCTAAAAAGTATGAGGAGCTGATGGAGCTCTCTGTTGAAGGTGCTCACGACGACAGGGAAAAACTTGTAAAGCTCATCCATAACAGGCTCGTTGAAGAGTACGAGAAGATGGAGGAGCTCCTTGGCAAGGGTCAGATGAGGGAAGTTGAGAGGATGATAATGCTTCAGACCCTTGACCACTTCTGGAGACAGCACTTAAGAGCTCTTGACCACATAAAAGAGAGTATCGGCTGGAGGGGCTACGGACAAAAAGACCCTGTTGTTGAGTTTAAGAAGGA
>CAZQLZ010000003.1:0-8575 GCA_964594265.1 uncultured bacterium | reverse complement strand
ATATGCGGTAACAGGAGCTTACATCTATGCTTTTCTACACCCGGAGAATTTCACTCCCCAACAACTTGCAATGTTAAATGCACTATTACTTCTTGTTAACGGCTTTTGGTTTGGAGAGAAACTGTTAACAAGAACAGGGTTTTTAGACCTGTTCAAAAAGGAGAAAAACAAAAAGTAGGGGGCATCAATTGGACGAGCTTAAAGAACTTGTCCTTAAACACGAAAGAGAGATTTCTCAGCTAACAGCAATTCAGAGAGTGATGGTCGAGCAAGTTGAAAGTATGAATAAAGCCATAAACAGAATTTCAGATGCAATAGTTAAGATAGAAGTCGCTGTTGAGCAACAGGGCAGAGAGCTTAAAACCGCTCTGGACATCAAAAACGAGCTCATAGAGATAAGCAAATCTCTCCTTCTTGAACGACAGCAACAGAAAGACACGAATCAACGGATATTTGAACGGATAGAAAATCTGGAAGCTGAAATACAGGAACTAAAAACAGAAGTGAAGAAGCTTTCTGATTCAACCACGCTTGCCCGCTGGCTTGACGGTGGATTCAAGATACTCTCAAAAAGAGCAGCTGTAGTTATTCTTTTTGTTTTAGGGTTGATGATATTGGGTGCCTTCCTCGGCGTTGACCTCCACAACCTGATCCGCAAAAACTGACACCCAAAACTGGGTGAAAACTGGGTGCAAAACTGCACCCAAAATTTCCGAAAAATTCCAGATGATTCCAGATAATTCCAAATAGGATTTTAGCGGGATAGCCTTTAAAGGAGAAGGGTTTTCTTTGACTCACAAGTGGTGCTGGCGGGGGGGCTCGAACCCCCGACCTGGGCATTACGAGTAGGCATAATTATACCGCATTTTAAGGGTTTTCAGGGAGGGTGGGTGCAAATTGGGTGCAAAACTGTATTTAGATAGGCAACTTTCTGATGGCATCGTATAGATGAGCAGGTGCTAAGTGGGCGTAAATTTCAGTTGTTCTGTAATCCTGGTGACCAAGGAGTTCTTGAACAGTCTTTAAGTCCACTCCTGACATAACCATCAAACTGGCAAACGTGTGCCGGAGGTCGTGAACTCTCACGTTAGGGAACCCAGCCTTTTTGAGGTAGCCCTTTATTTTGTGGTAAATGTAATCCTTACAGTAAGGGACTACTCTTCCAACTGCTGGAAGTCTTTTCTCTATTTCCTCCCTTAGCTTAGGGTGTATCGGGATTATCCTTGTCTGATAGTTTTTAGCCTTTCTAACTGTTATAACTCCGCGCCTTAAGTCAATGTCTCTCCAGTATAGATTAGCAACTTCTGAGAGCCTCATTCCGGTGTAGATAAAAATCTTAAATACAAAAGCCCAGAATTCGTTGTCTATTACTTGCAGAACCTTCTCTATCTGTTCTGGGAGTAGAAAGGCTGGAGGACGTTGTTGAACACGAAGAAGTTTATAACCTTTCAAGGGATGTTCTTTAACAAGCTCCCACTCAACAGCTTTTGTTAGGGAAGCCTTGATGTGCCTGATGTGTGTGTTTACGGTATTGCGGGAAATACCAGTTGCTAATAGATGTGATACGTACTCATCCATGTGTTTTGCAGAGAGGGACTGAAGATAAATATCTCCAACAATTTCTTTAAAGTTGTTTAAAACGTAGACTCTTTTGCGGTAGGTTGCTGGAGCAAGGTTTTCCCTTGCCCAGTCTAAATATTCTGGGATAAACTCGGAAAGTAGAACCTTGCGACCTTCCTTAAGGACGATTAAACGACCGGCTAAATACTCCCTTTTGAGCTTATTAAAAAGCCTTAAGGCCTCCGCCTTATTCCGCGTGCGGAGGCTCTTTTTATGGCCTCTTTTGAACTCAACGTACCAAATACCGTTCTCTCGCTGGAATAGTCTCATATTGATATTTAACCTCATTGTTTAACTCCCTGCAAGAGGACTTCTGTTTTGAGGTAGTCCTCGCCGAGGAAAGCGTCTATACTTTCCCTATCCCAGAGCCACTTGTTGCCAACTTTTTTGGCGTAGATGAAGCCCTCAAGGTAGTATTTCTTGAGGGTTTTGAAACAAAGGTTCGTATATTCTTCAGCCTCTTTGGTGGTGAGCCAGCGTTTCATTTAGACCTCCACAAATGGCAGTTCGGGAAGTAAGGGAGAGTGGAGAGCTCTGTGGAAAGCCTCAAACTTCTCTTGGGAAAAGAGAGGGAGGGCAGAGTCTATTGAGTCCGCTCCAATGCGTCTTGCCCAGCGAACTCTTTTTGCAGTTCCTACCCGGCCGATATGGCATTTTTTCCCGTGCTGATGAGCAAGCCTTACCCATGTTTCACCGGTACGAACCTTCCACCTCAAGGTTCCGCCGACAAAGAGGTAGTCAAATTCGTCTATAACAGTCTCTATGTGCTCTGGCATCATTCCATCTTGGAGGGCTAAAGCATAACGGAACTGAGGGAATTTCCTCTTGAGCCTCTCTAGCCAACTGAGGGAAAAGTCAAGAGACTTCAATCCTTGAGCCACAAGGTCAGGAACTACGACGAAGGAGGGAGGAATCCCAAACTTTTCTACGATTTCAGAAACCTGCTCTAAAGTTTTAAGAAATGGCTTTTCATCAAAAGGCAGTCCTCTCTTCCAAAAAACAAAAGCTCCGTTATCTACAAAATACAGAGGGAAAGTTTCAGGACAAAACCTCTTACGGAGCTCTGGAACAAGGACTACACCCCAACCTTCTTTTCTTATTTCCTTTGCTTTTTTAGAGCCTCGGGACACGAGGCCAAGATAGATTTTCATAAGACAGCCTCCCTATCTAAGCTTTAGGGAAGCCGAATAGGGGGACGGGCAGGGAGAGGAAAGAGAAGAGGAAATAGGAGAGGAAATAGAAGGAAGCTTTTACTTCTCCAGAGCTGGCTTAACCAAGATGTAAACCATTAAAGTCATGACTACTCCGAGAAAGATGATTATCGCCCAAACCAAAGGCGTCATTCCAACCTCCTCAAAAGCTCCTGAATTCGTGCAACAACTAAAGTAAGTCCTATTAGTAAAGTTATATCCAACCATGCACCTATGCCTATTAGCGGCAGAGAGATTGGATTGTTGAGTTTAAAAAGCAAACCCACAATACCACCTGTAGTGGCTATAAGAACGAGAACTATTAAACGAGTTACCTCTGTTAGAAACTCAATCTCTTTCTCTATCCTGCTCATTCAAAAACTCTTCGTAAACTTCGGGGCAGTGGCGCTTTTTTATTCTCCTTTTTTATCGTCTTTGTCATTAAGCCTTCCGTATTTCCTTAGCAGGTCTTCTATGGCTTCTTCAAGGAGTTCGTTGTGTCGCTTGTCCATGTCTATTGCAAGTTTCTTGAGTTCCTTGAGTAGGTCGGAGCGAATAGTGGTTGTATAGCGGGTTCTTTCCATTACTCTATCTACCTTTTGGTTTTATCTCCCTTTTTCATAGACTCCACGAATGCGTCTAAATCGCTTTTATCCAACCTTGTGCTTCTGCCAATTTTTATTGGGGTGAGCTTCCCTTCTTTTATCAGTTTATAGATGGTAGCCCTTGAAAGGTTTAGGTATTCGCAAGCCTCTTTTATCGTGAGAAGTTTTTTCTCCATGTGTTCAGACCTCCACTTTAATTATACCCGCTTTGTCTATGAATGTATGCTAAAGACTTGACAGGTCTTTCTGTGTTTACTAATATAGACATCAAGAGACAACTACAGACAAAGGAGGAAGCTATGAAGAAGGTAGAGCTAAAAACCATTACAGCACCAAAGATTAAGGTTGCTGAGTTTCACGGGGACAAGATTGAAGGCGTTAAGGTAATTGTTGGAGGCAAGCCAAAGGTCTATCTCCTTTTTAGGAGGCTGTGTGAAAATCTTGGACTTTCCTATGGCTACCAGACAATCACGTTGAAAAAGCTTGCTGAGGAGTTCGGGGAGGGATGTGTTTCGATTATCAAAACACGTGACACGATAGGGAGAGAACAGAAACAACTCGCCATAGAACTTGATTTCCTTCCAACCTATCTACTCACTATAGACACAAACCGTGTGAAACCAGAAATCAGGGAAAAGCTCCGCCTTTACAAGAGAGAGGCAAAAGAGGTTCTCGCTCGTTATTTCTTGAGTGAGGGGGCAGCCAGCCCCGAAGCCACCCAACTCTTCCAGCTGGCTACCCAGAACGCCCTAATTTCCTTGTTACAGGAAGTTAGGGAACTCAAAGAAGAAGTCCGACGGTTGAAGTTAAAAGATAGTTACTCTGAGAGATATCGCAACCCCCGTCAAGAACCTCTTTCACCGCTTCATAGCCATCCTAAGTGGGAAGAAATTAGAATGGAGCTCCGCCACCTTTTGCAAGAGGGATACTCAGCAAGCAAAGTTCAGAAGTGGCTATTTGCTCAGTATGGAATAGTTGTTTCCCAAAAAGCAATTTGCATGTACCGCAATTGGTGGTTCAATCAGATGAAAGACATTTGGTTAAAACACAACATCTCCCCAAGAGGATTCATAAAGTGGCTTAATAGAAAGAACAAAGAAAAAGACCTTGCCTACTACCATTCCCTTCCAGATTAATTTGTGGGCGCTGTGCCCACTCCTGCCCACCCTGTCCACTTTAAAAGTGTTGAAATTTTACCCGAGTAAATTTTCAACAGGGAAGTTGAATGCCTCGTAAAGTAACCCTTAAAATCATTTATGAAAACAGGGATGTAACAAAAGCCTTAGAAAAGTACTTAATTTCCCTCACCTACACAGATTCTACAGAAAAGGCAGATACACTCTCCCTTGAGCTTTACAACGAAAATAAAGAGTTCTCTCTCACTTCATATCCAACGCCAGACGCCGAAATTTCAGCCTTCATAGACGGATACCCTTGCGGGAAGTTCAGAATTGACTCTGTTAGAAGAACCCTTTACACCTTCTCAATTGAAGCAACCGCAATAAAGAGAACTTCTGAAATCCATAAAACCAAGAGAAACCGCAACTTCCAAAACACCACGCTCCCCAAGGTCGTCACCCAAATAGCAAAAGAGAACGGCTTAGTTCCTGTCGTAAAAGTAGAAGACATTGCAATAGAAAACCTCCAGCAAAACCAGCAGACAGATGCCGCCCTTTTAAAAAACCTTGCCGACCGCTGGAACTGTTACCTCAAAATCCAGCCCGACAAACTCTTTTTTGTAGAAAGGGACGAGTTTGAAAACCAAGAGCCAATAGCCACAATAACCGAGAATCAGCTAATAGAGATAGAACTTGAAGACCAGGTCTATTCAGTTTTCCGAAGTTGCACTGTTTACTATCACGACCCCCTTAAAAACAGAGACCTCTCCTACACCTACGTACTTAAAAACGTTCCTGTCGGAGAAGAGATAAAACTCCACGAAAAAGTAGAAACCTTAGAGCAGGCAAAGAAAAGAGCAATAGCTGAACTGAAAAAACGAAACCGCTGGAGAACTTCAGGAACCATTACCGTAGAGGGGAACATGTCCTTAGTTGCTGGAGCTGTAGTAAGGCTTGAGCTAAAAGACCTTTTTACTGGAAACTACTTGATTGAGGAGTCAAGCCACAGGGTAGATGCAAGCGGTTATCAAACTACCTTAACAGTAAGGAGGGTGGGTTGAACGCCGAAATTCAAAAGCTATTCCAACTCGTAATGAACCTTGTCAAGATAGGAGTAGTCAAACGCTACAATCCCGATAGCCACACCGCAGTCGTAGAGTTTAAAGACTTTGAAACTGTCATTTCAAGAGAGCTCCAGATTGCAGAGCCTTTCACCCATCAAAACAAAAGCTATATGCCCCTTCGTGAAGGACAAAAAGTTCTTTGCCTACTTCTTCCACAGTCTGGAACTACAGACGGCTTTATACTCGGCACGGTTTACGACGCCGACAACCCTCCACCAGTTAAAGACAAGAACAAGTTCCACGTAAGGTTTGAAGACGGTACTACTCTTGAATACGACACCGATAAACACAAGCTAACCGCAAGCGTAAAAGGCGATGTTGAAATAGAGGTAAGTGAACACATGACGGCGGTTGTAGAAAAAGAAATTCTCATCAAAAGCTCTACACAGGTAACGATTCAAGCTCCAAAAATCAACTTGCAGAACAACTCACCCACCGTTGGCTACATGGAAGGAGATTACCTGCTGGAAGGAACTTTAACAGTAAAAGGACACCTTGAAGTAGAAGGAGACATCCATGCTACAGGGGCGATTATTGACGAAGGCGGTAACACTCCGCACCACACTCATTGAGGAAAAGCCATGTGGGGAAAGTTCGGAGAAGTTACTTTTGAGCTTCTGAAAACTCCAGAGGCACTTAACCGTTCAAGCAGAGCTAAGTTTGCTCGTATTTCACTTTTTGGAGAAAAGGAAAAACTCCACTTTACGGGACTTGAATCTGAAACCGTGGAGCTCTCTGTGAAATTTCACTCCTCCTTCTGCAATCCATTAGAAGAGGTAGAAACTTTAAGAAAATATCTTCAAAGCGGAGAGAGTCACATCCTTATAGTTGGAGATTATGTAAAAGGGAAATTTGTCATAGAAGGACTGAGAGAGGAAAGTGGCAGAACGGATAAACGTGGCAACCCCTTGCAGATTTTGGTAAACTTAACCCTAAAAGAGGACGTTAGTGATGCTCAAAATCAACCCTGAAACCGAACTTGAAGAAATAATACAGAACGTAAAAACGATAATTTCAACGCTCAAAGGAAGTGTTCCTTTAATGCGTGACTTTGGCATTAACTGGCAAGTTATTGACACGCTTACTCCAGAACTTGAGATGGAGCTAAAAGAAGAAATTTTTACTCAAGTTGAAAGGTGGGAAAAGAGAGCAAAAATTAAGAGAATAAGCCTGGAAACCGACCAAGAAGGAAAAGTGAGAACTACAGTAACTATAGAAACTAATTACGGAGTTGTGGATGTATCCTCCGGTTAAAGAGAGGATAGAGAAGGAAGTTTCCCTCTGCCTGCTCACTATCAAAAGCAAGCTTGAGAAAGAACTACCTGAAAGGCCGTTCTTCGGAGTTAGAGAAGTAGCAGAAATTCTTGGTGTAAGTGTAAAAACAGTCAGAAGGTGGATAAAAAGAGGGAAACTTCACGCTGTTAAAACAGAGGCCTCGTGGAAGGTAGGGAGAAAAGAGTTGCTTGACTTCATATCTGAGCGTAGCAACTGGTTACTTCCATGAAACTATCACCACAATAGCCCATTGCTACCCACCCTGTCCACCCTGCCGGTGCTAACCTGAAAAAGAACACAAAACCGGCAGGAAGACAATGCATCAGTTCGTAGACTATAGCTCCCAAGAAATTTACAGAACAATCCTCACAAAAGCAGAAGAACTGCTCGGCAGGAAAATATACCCTGCTGACCCTGTTAACCTTTTGGTGTCACTTCTTGCTTACGTTGTTTCTGTTCAGAACTTCCAAATAAACGATGCTGCAAATCAAAACCTCCTTGCCTTTGCACGGGGAGAAGCCCTTGACAGACTTGGAGAGCTTTTAGGAGTTAAAAGACTTCCCGCAACCCCTGCAAGAACAACTCTTAGGTTCTACATAGACTCCCCCAAAACCTTTCCAGTTGTAATCCCACAAGGAACTGAGGTAACTCCAGACCAAAAACTCTTCTTTAAGACAATAGAAGAAGCGGTCATAAAACCGGGAGAAACTTTCTGTGACGTAGAAGCTGAATGTGAAACCCCCGGCGTAGTCGGCAACGGCTTTCAGCCCGGACAGATAAACCTTTTAGTTACTCCTCTTCCCTACGTGGTCAAAGTAGAAAACATCACTACTTCCCTTTATGGCTCAGATGAAGAAGATGACGAAAGACTCAGAGAAAGAATCAGAATAGCACCGGAAAGGTTTAGCAATGCAGGGAGTAAAGGAGCTTACATTTACTTCTCAAAAACTGCCCACCAAGATATTGCAGACGTCTCAGTATTTAGCCCTGAACCCGGCAAAGTAACCGTCGTTGTCCTGATGAGGGAAGGAAAGTTCCCAACTTCAGAGATTCTTTCCCTCGTAGAAAAGACCCTTAACGACGAAAAGACAAGACCCCTTACAGACCTTGTAGAAGTAAAAGCTCCTTCAATCCTTAGCTACGACATAAAAGTAACCTACTACGTCAAGAAAGACTTTGTCCCCTTGCAACTGTCAATAGACCAGCAGGTAAAAGAAAAAGTTTCCCAGTTTGTAAGTGAAACAAAGTCAAAAATCGGCTACGACGTAAACCCTTCCCGACTTATAGACCTCGTGATGAGCGTTCAAGGGATAAAACGTGTGGAAGTCCATTCTCCTCTCTTTATACCTGTTGGCGTTGACCAAGTGGCACAGGCTAAGAAAGTAGAAGTTCTTTACGGAGGTGCTGAGGATGCTTAAAGAAATAGCACCTCCGAATCTAATAAATGACCCGGTTATAAGGGCACTCCTTGAAGCCACCGACCCAGAACTTCAAAAAGTCAAAGAGCAGATAGTTAACGCCATCATTTACCCACGCATTGATGAGATAGAAGACGAATCCCTCCTTGACCTACTTGCCTGGCAGTTCCACGTAGAAGGCTACGACCTTGCCAAAACCGTTGAAGAGAAAAGAAACCTTGTCAA
>CAZQLZ010000002.1:0-6205 GCA_964594265.1 uncultured bacterium | reverse complement strand
CAATCTTGTAGTTGCCATCCTCTTGTTTAAGCTGAAGGTAGAAAGGCACTTCTTCGTTTTTGTTAAGCTGTTCAATGGCACTTTTTACACGACGTAGGACTTCGGAAGGGTATTTGTAGCTTCCTGTGGAGTTGAGCTCGTTCTTATACCATTCCACAAGAGACTTTCCGTTTCCTATCCACCGTTCGCCGTAGCCTTTCTCGTTGTTAAACCAACGCCAAGCCCATTTATAAAGAGCGTAGGCGGTATCACCGAGCCCCTTTACAGGAGTAAAGGGAATCAGCTTATAGCCAAGCGAATGCCTACAAAGAGCGAGGAAGTTGTCGTTAAAAACGACTTTTACAACTACAGGATTACCACGAGCTTTAACTCTCTTGAAAGAGAAGTCAGAGATTATTCCAATGTCAATTTCTTCATATTCACCCTCAAAGTGTTCTAAAACGCCTGTGTCAATAAAACAGTTGTGGAATTCAATTCGTGTATTTGCAAGTATCTTGAAACTCCTTTTGAGGCGATTAATCCTTCTCTTATCCACTCCTAAACCTACTTCCTTTGCTATCTGTCTTAAAGAACCGATTTCTATTTCCTTAGCCCAGTCCTTTTCTTGAGCTTTCACCATTAAGAAGTCTAAAACCTTGCTGTCAAGAGGACTGGGAACATCCAAGGCATTGTAGATTACGACCTTACCATTTCCTAACTCTTTCTCAAATTTGTGAAGTTGTTGTTTCCCCTTCTTTTCTAATACCCAAGTGCCACTCATAAGTAGGTTGAAGTCAATCTTTATTTTTGTGTCTCCTTTCATAGTTACTCCCAATTCGGTTTAAACCTATTATAGCTCAGAACTGCACAAATAAAGGTTATTTGTAATTTTCACACAATTAGGTGATTTTTTTTGCGTGATTTCAAACAAGTTTTTGTGTGATTTCAAACAAGTTCAGTATGCTGATTTGTGTGATTTCAAGCAAGAAAAAATCCCGAGGAGATTGTCTCACTTAGCCTTGAGGCACTTTAACAGATAAGCGTATATATACGCTTATCTCTCTAGTTACCGGTAATAGAGTCTTCTTTAACAGATTTGCTAACAGATAGCCGCCTACGGCGGCTACGACTTGGAAAGGGAAGAAAATTTTTGCAAGTGGTTAGAATAAGTTTGTTCTAACTACACGCAAACCTTCTCACCTAAAAGTTCTTTGAAAATCTTGATTTAAGTTTTGTTGGTGGTTAGAATAAGAGTATTCTAACTATGAGTAGGAGGGAAAAGATGAGAGCGGAAGGCCACGAGGCGTATGAGGTAATTAAAAATCAGTTCTATCGGGACCTTGAAGTTCTCAAAGAGCTCGCAAGAGAGCTGGAGCTCCCTGTATCGGGTTCAGAGCTCCTGAAATACTCAGGTTTAATCATCGGAGAGTATGTAGTCAAGAGAAAATACCACTACTACAAGCTAATGGGAGTCTTGACGGGAGATGAGGCGGACAGGGTGGAACGGTGGCTAATGAGAAAGGAAAATGAAACTTCCGAAAGGGAAAGGACATTCAGAAGAAAAACGGAGCATCTGCTAAACCTCAAGAGAACTGAAGAGAACCGGAACAAGCTCCTTAAGTTGGCTAAGTTTTGGCGGCGGGCTAAGGCACTACAGAAGTGGTTAGAAGTAGCTGGAAATTAGAGTGGGGTTTTTTCTCTTTTCCAAGTCGTTGAAAGTAGAAAGAGTGTAGAGAGGGTGTAGAAAATGTGTAGAAAGGGTGTGGAATATGTGTCAACTTTAAGTCAACTCTGTGTTAACTTTGTTTCCTGTGTTGTCATGTGCTATAATAAGGCAAGGTAGGGCAGGTCTACCGACCTGCCCTATTTGTGGGGGGCTACGCCCCCCATACCCCCCTTTTTAAAAGGACGAAAGATGAAAAACTATTCTGTGGTGATTTCGGCTAAAGTTACACCCGAAGAAAGGGAAAAAATAAAGGCAATAGCAGACGCTAAAGGTCTAACAGTTTCCGAGCTCGTCAGGAGAAAACTTCTTGACATAGAAATTCCCGAGAGGATTAGTCCAGAGAGGCTTGCAAAAAAGAATGAAGTCTTTAGACGCTACCTTTCTGAACTGAACAAAATAGGAAACAACCTGAATCAAGTGGCACGCCATTGCAATCAATACCGTGAAGTTGATGTCTTGGTCCTTGAAAAAATAGTTGAGATTGAAAGGAAGCTAACCGAGTTGATTTCTAAACTTTATCAGGAGCTTGCAGAGTGATTATAGATAGGCAGGTTGGAAGTAATCCTCACGGGAGAGTGAAATACTTGCTTTACGGGACGAAAGGAAACAGAGACCCTAATTCGGTAGAAATACTTGACGGTAATTCAGAGCTCTTTGTGAAACTTGCAAGTCAGAACCCTTACAAGGTTAAGACCTACAACTTCCTAATCTCATTTGCCGAAAGCCGTGAGGAGCTTGAGGCTAAACTCAGAGAAAAGGGAAAAACGATAGAGGAGCTCTATCAGGAGGTTCTTTCCTACCTTTTACCCCCAGAATACTATCCACGAGAAGGGCTTAACATACTTGCCGTTGGTCATATGGATACAGACAACTTTCACATTCACCTAACCGTTGAGAATTACGACCACCTGAATCAAAAGTCCCTCTACATTCCGGCGAACCGGACTGAAATAGAGTATTACAGAGCTCTGGAGAAATACATCAAGATCAGGTATGGGCTTTCTTTTGGCGTGGCAAGGATGAGGAATTTAGGCCGAGCTGGGCTTGAGAAAATAAAGCAAATCCTTGAAGAAAGAGGCACTTACAAGAACAAAACGAGGGACGAAGTAAAAGAGGAAATAACCAACTATCTAACCGAGCTGGTCCTTTCAGGTGAAATAGAGAACAGGGACGAACTTATATCCTACCTGCAGGCGATTGACGGCCTTGAAATAAAGAGAGTAGGGAAAAGCTACATCTCCTTTGA
Organism: uncultured bacterium; assembly: GCA_964594265.1. GTDB lineage: Bacteria > Aquificota > Aquificia > Desulfurobacteriales > Desulfurobacteriaceae > Phorcysia. Next base: position 3,254 of record CAZQLZ010000002.1, on the reverse strand, counting down.
GTATGCAGGCCAACGGTATCGCCTTAAGGGAGGCATCTACGATGAACGGCGATTTGGAGAGATTAAAGAAAGACTTGCAGGAAAAGAGCCAGATTACAAAGAGCTGGCAGAGCTTTTTGAAACTCTTAGGCGAAAAAGGGAAGAAAGCATTAAGAAAAGGCGAAAAGGCATCAGGCGAGGAGCTCCTTTACAACGGCTGGAAAGCCTTGATATACGAGACGATTTATCACCCGCAGGAGAAGTTGAGGAGCTCCGTAGAGAACCACAAGCGTCTAACCTTGATACTGCTTTCCCTCTTGATTGGCTTACAGCTGATAGGAATCGTTCTTCTCTTTCTCCGGACAGGGAGCTCCCCGCAGGCTCTTCTACAAAACTGCGAGGTTCAGGAGAACCAGATGGGGGAAAAGTGGAAAGTCTGCGAGCTACCGGAAGGGGCAATGTGCAATATCAACGGTCAGTGGCAGAGCTGTCAGACTATAGCTATCCCTCTCAAAGATTAAGGGAGATTAAGAAAGTGCGAGAAGAGCTTAGGGAGATTAGAAAACTTGAGATAGAACTCTTGAAAGAGCTTGACCCTGAAGAGGTCCTTTCTGCTTTAGGGATTGAATACAAGAGAATGAACGGCTACTTGCTTATGCATTCTCCTATCCGTGAAGGCGACGAGCATCCGAGCTTTACGGCGTTCTACGGCACGGGCGTAGGCTATTGGGTGTATAAGGACCACGCTACGGGCTGGAGTGGGAGCTCCATAGACTTGTGGAAGGCTGTTAGAAATGTTGACTATGTTACAGCCGTTAGGGAAATGAGAGAAACCTTTGGCATTAGCTTTTACGACAACTCTTCAAACTTGGAACTTGTGAAAAAGGGAGTATCGGAGCTCCTTAAAAAGGAAAGGGATAGGCAAAAAGAGAAACGCCGTGAGTTAAGCTCAGATAAGGAATTTGCCGAGAAGTTAGCCTTTAAGGTCCTTGAAATCACTAACGAGATAACAGACCCAGAACTCCTTGCTTACCTAAGGAAAAGGGGTATCAAACGCATTCCAAGTTGGCTTAAGCAGGTCAGGTATTCACACATCGCTACCCGAAAAGAACACCGCGGGCTTGCTGTGGAGAATGTATCGGGAGCTCTCAATGTAAGAACACCGCAAGGCAAGTATGTAATCTTTACGGAACCTACACAATCTCAAACATTCAGCTTAATTAGGAGAGCTCCAAACAACCGTAAGCTCGTTGTTGTGGAAGGTCTTTTTGACGCTCTCTCAATAGAGCAGATAGCTCCTAAGAGAGATTACGACATTTTAATTCTGAACAGCGTGAATAATCTTTCAAGAACACTTCAAAATGGCGTCTATGAGGCCTATAACACCGTCATTATGGCCTTAGATAACGACCCCAAAGGGTCAGATACTATGGAGCTACTTAAAAAGGCTCTGAGAGGGAAATATGAGCTTAAGAGGCTCATTTATGAAGGCAAGGACCTGAACGAGTGGCTGGTGAAGTATAGCCGTCGTTCACCGATTACCGTGGAGGTGCTATCGTCAAGGCCGTATCTTGCAGGCATACTAAGAGCTGGCGAAGAATACATTGACTATGGGAAAACGACGGCGACATACGAGCTTGTTATCACAGACAACCCGCAGGTCCTTGACCGTGTTGGACAGGAGAAGGAGCTCCTTAAGGTTGTGGAGATTTTAACGCCAGAGGAGATTTCAACTCTTTGGAGCAAGGTAAGATTTAGAGGAGCTCCAAGAGTAATCACCAAAGATGGAAAAGCTCCAGAGTGGATATTGGAAGGACTAAGAAGTGCTAAAAGAAGGGAGAAACACTATGCTCCATACCTTACCAGCAAGTTTGAAATCGTAGAGGTTTCCCCACCAGAACCAAAACTTGAGAAGTATTGGACGATTGACGGTAAGGTTGTCCTCCGAGAAGATGTGGAGAACTCTCCAGAGCTCTACCTATGGTCTGGACTTGAAGAGGTGAGGCAAATTGCAGAAGAAGCACTTGAAAGGGAAAGGAGAAGGTTAGAGACTCTTGAAGAGGACTATGGTCCTTCAATGGGAATCTGAGGTTCACTTGCTTTTGCTAACAGAATCTTCTTTAGTTATCCATACAAGAGCGTAAACAGTTGAAAGAATGGCGATTCCTAAGATGACCGAAACTACGATTGAGAATATTAACTCCTTTCCCACTTTTCCAACTCCTGCAAGAGTTCTTTGATAACAATTGCAAAGCGAATGACTCCAAAAAAGATTCCCGCAGTTAAAATTAATCCCATAAACGTTAATGGAACAGCTACGGGATTAGAGAGCTTGAACAACAAGCTAACAGTTCCGCCAGCAACCGCAATAAGCAAAATAACGAGATTTCTAAGTATTTCGGAATAAAGCTTTAAACGTTCTCTTAAGCTTTCAAGCTTTTTCTCTTCCCTATCCAACAGAGACTCCTTTTGTTAAGTGGAGGCCAATTTTTTCTCTACGACATATCCTACCGCATCCTGAATAAAAGTTCTCCAGTTAGGTAGTAGTGAGTCCAGCCATTTGGAAAATGCACTTTTCTTAAGTTTTGATTTCTCAGTGGCTACAACCATTTCCAAGTTTTCTTCTGCTGTTGCCAGTATAGTTTGATTGATGTCCTGCTTTTCAGTTTCGTTCTTAGAGGCACTAAGAAGAAACTGGAAAGTTTCCCAAGTGTCTTTGGGTATGGAAATCAGCACAACCTTTTTAAGCTCATTTTCAAGCTCTTTCCAGCTCATAGACCGTGCGAGAGCGTAAGGTTCTTTGATGTGCTTTTTCCTTTCTATGAGCTTGATAACGGTTTTTCTAAGGACTGTTGGGAGCTTGTCAAAGGGAATTTCCCTTTTGAGTGTGCATTGCTCCTTGCGGTAAATCTCAATCTTGTAGTTGCCGTCCTCTTCCTTGAGTTGAAGGAAAAACGGAACTTCAGGGTTTTCATTCAACTGTTTGATAGCACTCCTTACCCTTTCAAGGACCTTTGAGGGATATTTGTATTTGGCAGTTGAGTTAAGTTCATTCTTATACCACTCTACGAGCTTTTTTCCGTTACCTATCCAGCGTTCGCCGTAGCCAGTTTCGGAGTTGAACCATCGCCAAGCCCACTTGTATAAAGCGTATGCGGTATCACGGAGCCCCTTTACAGGAGTAAAGGGAATCAGCTTATAGCCAAGCGAATGCCTGCAAAGAGCGAGGAAGTTGTCGTTAAAAACGACTTTTACAACTACAGGATTACCACGAG
>CAZQLZ010000001.1:0-10625 GCA_964594265.1 uncultured bacterium | reverse complement strand
CAATTTGCTACAATTAACTTACTCCAAAGCTCCAGAAGCGAACTGGCTGCCCAACAGCAGACCTCTGGGGACAAGTCTGTGAGGGGTCTCTCAAAAGGAGAGACAAAAAAGCCAGTGAGTTTCTGGAGTAGCCCTTGCCTTCTTCCTCCTTGGGAGGAATCCCATCCCGAAGAGGGATTGAGGGAGGAAGAGGCAGAAGGGTTAGTTCCTCTACCTGGTGGAGGGACTATGGATGGTCAAAAACCGCCTGGTGGGTGTGACCATCCTGAAAAAGGCGGAATAGAAATAGCCCACCAACAGAACTGCAAAGTTCACTAATGTGCAGTTCTGTTAACCAGGGAGCATGAATCTTCAAGATACCTACCTTAACAGGCTTAGGAAAGAAAGAATCCCTGTAAGCGTATACCTCGCAAAGGGAACAAGGCTTCAGGGAGTTATCACTTTCTTTGATCAGTTCACAATTCTGCTTGAAAACGGCGGAACACAGCAGCTCGTATATAAGCATTCCATAGCAACCATAGTTCCGGCAAGACCTGTAAAGAACCTCTTTCAGTCAGAAAACAGGGAAGAAAAGAAAGACAATGACTAAGAAAACCATTCTTTTCGGTGGACTCACACCAACCCACGAGCTTTTAATGAAAGGAGCCGTTGAAAGCTTAGGATACAAAGCAGAGTTTTTGCCTACTCCCGATAATGTTTCCCTCGCTGTCGGAAGAGAATTCTGCAACAGAGGAATGTGCAATCCTGCCTACTACACAATAGGCAATCTTATAAAGTTTTTAAAACAGAAAGTTGCCGAAGGAATTGACGTAGAAAAAGAGTATGTCTTTGTAACAATCGGGGCTTGCGGACCTTGTAGGTTCGGAATGTACGAATGTGAGTACAGACACGCTGTCTGTGAAGCCGGTTTTAAAAACTTCAGCATCTCTATACTCAATCAAAGTGAGCTCACTTCAGAAGGAGAGGTTGAACTAACACCAGCTTTGACGTGGAGGCTCATAAAAGCCGTCTGGACTGCCGATATCGTAAGAGATATTGGCTATCAGTTAAGACCTTACGAGATAGAGAAAGGTTCCGTTGACAAAGTTATCTCGGAGTACCTTCACGAACTTTACGCTGTTATGAAGAAGGGAGGCAAAGTTAAAGAAATACTCTTTACGCTTATCAAACTCCGCAAAGCTTTAGACAACCTCCGTTTCAACTACACACAGGTTAAACCTGTTGTCAGCGTCATTGGCGAATTTTGGGCTCACACCACAGAAGGAGACGGCAACTACCGGATTCACAGATGGCTTGAAGAAGAGGGAGCAGAGGTTAAACCGGAACCCGTAGCCGGATGGATAGATTACCAACTTTTTATGCAGGAAAAGAAGCTACTACTGGAGATAAAAGCTAAAGGGATTTCTTTCAAACGCATTAAAGGACTTATTGCAGTTAAAACTACTTCCTTTCTCCTTAGAAAGCTCTACAACCTTTTACGGGGAACTCTCTCCTTTAGGCCGAGAGCTCTACCGCCACAAAAGTACTTGGCCGAACTTGCTGAGGACTACTACGACCCCTTAGTTGTAGGTGGCGAAGGTTATCTTGAAGTTGCCAAACACATCTACAGCATAAAGGAAAAGAAAGCTCACATGGTTCTTTCTGTTAAACCCTTTGGTTGTATGCCATCAACCCAGAGCGACGGAGCACAAGCTAAGGTTCTCTCTGATTACCCAGAAAGCATTTTCATCTCTGTTGAGACATCAGGCGACGGCGAAATAAACGTAAAGAGCAGAATCCAGATGAAGCTCTTTGAAGCCAAAAAGGCAGCAGAGAAAGAGTTTGAAGAGGTTCTTGAAAAGTTAAAGTTAACAAGAGAGACCTTCGTAAGAGCTTTTTCCTCTCCGGAGCTCCAAAAACCCTTCATTAAACTCTCAGGAAAGTTCGCAGGAACTGCGGCGAGAGCTCTCTACGCCAACTTCCGGAGAATCAAAGAACGGAGGGCATCGTTTAGTGGATTACCTGTTCATAGAAAAGTGTTTACCCGAAATTGAAAAAACTCTAAGGAAAGAGAGAATTTCTGCTGTTTACGGTAGCCAAAAAAACTTTTCCATAAAGGCGGGTAAATTCTTCCTAAACGTCTACACCGGTCAACCTAACGCCCTTTTCCTTTCTCAGAGTCCACTTTCCCAGAACCCGTTAAAAAACTTTAAACCCCTTGAAGGAACTTACGTAAAATCTGTTAAACTCCCTGTCAAAGACAGAGTAGTTGAAATAGAAACCGTAAACTTAAGTCTCTCAGGCAAACTCCAAACCTACTACCTCGTTTTAGAGCTTACGGGAAAAAATGCCAACATCTTCTTATTGGATAAGACCAGAAAAATTATCGCCCAGCTAAAACCTTTTAAGAGCTCTCTAAGACCTTTAGAAGTCGGAAGCGAATACTCCTTTCCTCCCTTAGATAAGAAGGAATTTTTTGAAATAAAGTTTGGGAAGATAACTCCTGAAGGCATAGAGAAGAACTTACACAAATTTGTAGCAGGCATATCACCCCTAAACGCCAAAGAGATAGCTCTTCTATTTAAAGAAACAAAAAGTCTTGAAAGAGCATACGCTCTTTTCTTTGAAAAACACAGGAACTCACATACTTCCTGCCTTTACTTTAAGGACGGAAAACCCAAGTTCATGACGACGTTTCCCTATCTTTCACTAAAAGAGCTTGAAAAGAGGGAGTTTTCTGGAGAATTCCCCTTTACAGAATGCTGGAAAGCTTATTTTAAGGAAAAAATAGAAGCCGAAGAACTTGAAAGGCTAAAAAAGAGAGTGCTGAGTAACTTAGAAGAAAAAGAAAAGGCTCTAAAAAGAGAACTTTCAGAGCTTAAGTCACCAGAAGAATTAAGAAAGCAAGCAGAGGAGAAAAAACTTTTGGGAGAGCTCCTAAAATACAACCTTCATCTTTTAAAACCTGGAATGGAACGGGTAAAGGTTATCAATTACATGAACGGAAAAGAAGTCGTAGTCCCTCTTGATCCTGCTCTTTCTCCTCAGAAGAATGTTGAAGAGTACTTTAAACAGTACAGAAAGCTCCTCAAAAAGGCTGAACACTCCAAAAAAAGGAAAAAAGAAATAGAAGAGGAACTTGAAACCATTTCTCTTTTAAAGGGTATTGTTCAGGATGCCACGCAAAAAGAAGAGCTTGAAGCGTTTTTCTATGGTAGGAAAGAAGAAAGAAAGGAGAAAAAGAAATTAAAAGTCTTCAAACTTCCATCCGGAAACAGAATAGTAGTTGGTAGAAACAGTAAGGAAAACGAATTTATAACCTTCCGCTTAGCAAACAAGAATGACCTTTGGTTTCACGTAAAAGATACTCCCGGTTCTCATGTAGTTTTAAGACTTGAGAGCGGTAAAGAGCCAATCAAAGAAGATATTCTCTTGGCGGCTTCCGCAGCGGTTTTTTTCAGCAAGGCAAAAAACTCAGGGAAAGTCCCCGTTGACTTTACAAGGGTAAAAAATTTAAAAAAACCAAAAAACACTCCTTTTGGATTTGTTACCTATTCAGGCGAAAAAACGATTTATACCTCTTCGGAGCTCTTTGAAAACTTTCTTAACTCCAATTCTTAAACATCCTCTTTACTCTCTCGTAGATTTCCGGAAGTCTTTCTATGAGAACTTGAACTTTTCGCCACTCCTTATAAGGTCTCACTGGAAAACCAGCGTAAGTCCCGGCCTTTCTTATACTCTTCGTAACTCCAGACTTTGCTGCCACGGTAACATTGCTTGCTATTTCTATATGACCCGCAACTCCTACTTTACCCGCAAGGGTTACAAAATCGCCTATTTTAGTACTTCCCGAAATACCAACCTGCGAAACGATAAAACAGTACCTCCCTATTTTTACATTGTGTCCAATCTGAACCAGATTGTCAATTTTCGTTCCCTCCCCTATTACGGTATCGCCTATAGTTCCCCTATCTATGGTAGTGTTTGCTCCTATCTCAACAAAATCCTCTATTACAACACCACCGGTTTGGGGAACTTTGTATATTTTCTTTTCCTTCCTGCTAAAGGCATAACCAAAACCATCAGAGCCTATCACCGTCCCAGAGTGGATACGGACAAACCTTCCTATCCTTACCCCGTTGTAAATAGTCACATTCGGAAACACAACCGTGTAGTCTCCAATCTCACAGTTATCCCCAATGTAAACTCCGGGAAAAATCCTCACTCCTTTTCCCACTTTTGTATTCTCACCTATGAAGACAAAATCGCCTATATAACAATCTTCACCAACTTTCGCCGTTGGTGAAATAGAGGCCTTTTTAGAGATCCCCGGTTCAGGAAGCTCTTCAGGATAGAAGAGGCTCAAAGCTTTTGCAAAAGCAACGTAGGGCTCCGAACACACAAGTTGGGAGATTTTCAAATCCGGTATTTCTTTCTCTAAAAGAACTGCAGAAGCTTTCGTAGTCTTTAAAAACCTCCTATACTTCGGGTTTGTAAGAAATGTAAGGTCTCCTCCCTTGGCATTCTGAATCTCGGATACCCCGGAGATCTCAATATCCGGATTTCCCACCAATCTACAGCCAAGTATCCTTGCAAGTTCCCCTAACTTCATTGTCCCGTTTTCTCGTTGTAGAGTTTTATTATCTCATCGGTAAGGTCATACTTGGGGTCTGCATCTATTATGCCAGCACCTCTTAGCTCAACTATCATAGGAATATTATTTTTCTTCCTGTATTCTTTGATGAGCTTTTCAATTTCTCTCAGAATTTCCATCGTGTACTTCTTTTCTAAATTCATTATCTCAAGCTGAGCATCCTGTTTGAACCTCTGAAGATCACGAATTTTTTGCTGAAGCTGATTCTCTTTCTCGGTCTTTGCCTGCTGACTAAGAACTGGGCTCTTAAGTTCTTCCTTTAGCTTGTTTATCTCCTCTTCCATCTGTTTAATCTTCTCATTCGCCTGAGCAAGTTTAGACTCCAGAATAGATTTTGCCTGCCTACCCTTGTTTGATTCGCTAAAGATCTTTTGGACATCAACGTAGTAAACAGCAAACCCTTGCTCTTTTTGGGAAATTTCTCCCTTTGCGGCAAACACATTACCACCTGTTAGCAAGGAAAGTGTAGCAAGTAGAGTAAGCGCTTTCTTCATAACAATTTCCTCCTTGTATTCTTTTAGAAGTAGCTTCCCATTCCAAAGTGCCACTCAGAAGAGCTCTCTCCAGCTCTCCTATCAAGTTTCCATCCAAGGTCAAGCCTTATCGGTCCCATAGGAGTTAGAACCCTTAAGCCAACTCCAGCAGACTTTCTCATATCTCCAAAATCATACTTATCCCACCAGCCTCCACCAATATCTACAAAGGCTATAAGTCTGAGCATCCTCGTTATGTCATATCCAACCTCAAAATTAAAGATAAGCTCCCTGTTTGCTCCCTCCGGGTCTCCGTCTTCATCTTGAGGCCCTGCCTCACCCCATTGAAATCCCCTAACGGTAGTATCGCCACCAACGTAAAATCTGTAGTCAATCGGAAGTCTCGCAGTACCTCCAAAAGAAGAAGCATAACCAACTTTGGCGTGGAACGAAGCAACAAGGGGAAACTCAAAACTTACCGGAAGTTCGTTTAGGTTAAAGTAATATGCGTATTCGCCAATAACTTTGTAAAAGTCCTCTTCACCCCCGAGGAAATCTGAGGCAAGTTGTGTCGTAATCCTAAAGTAATTTCCTTTATGAGGAAGAAACCTGTTGTCCCTGAGGTCTCTTGAGATAAAGGTTGTTATCATTCCTATTTTCGTTACTCCCTCTTCATCTTTGATAATATCCGGTGCGTCATCGCTAATGTCGGTAATCTTGTCCCTTTCTATCAGATAACCTAAACCCACCCTCCAGTCTTCCCACATTCTGCGAGAAACCATAGAGGAAAAACCGGTCCTCCTACTCGTATAGGTAAAGTACTCCGTACGCCTGTTGTAAAGTCCTATAGAAAGAGTCTGCGGTTTATCAAGCCACCACCTGTGGTTATAGTTAAGGTCAAAGTAGAAAATCTTTGATCCTGCCTGCAAAGAAAGTGAGCCAGAGTCTCCCGTTCCAAAGAGATTACCTTTTGAAAGACTAACCATTGCAACGAGTTTTGAAACGGAACTGTAGCCAGCACCAACGGAAAACATACCTGTAAGCCTTTCTTCAACGTTAACGTTCACGTCAACCTTGTTACCTTCAACAATCTTTGGTTTAACGTCAACGTTTTCAAAGTATCCCGTATTGAAAAGTCTCCTCACAGACCTTTCAAGCCTACGAGTGTTAAACACACCGGTTTCGTAAAGGTCAAGTTCCCTCCTTATAGTTCTGTCCCTTGTAGAAATGTTCCCTGTTATGTTTATATAGCGAACGTAAGCTCTTTCTCCCTCGTGGATATGAAAAGTTACGTCTGCCAGGTGCTTTTCTGGATGAATTTTGATTTCTGGAACGGCAACGGCAAATATAAAGCCAAGCTCTCCATACTTTCTAACTATACGGTTAGAAAGTTTTTCAACGAGCTTCTGGTTAAAGGTCTTACCGGGACGAACCTTCTTAAAGAGTTTCAAAAGCTCTTTTGAAGAGAACAGAGTATTTCCTTTAAAGATTATTTTCCCGAACTTATAAGGTTTACCTTCCTTCTCTATGGTGTAAATGACCTTATAGCAGTCGTCTTTCTCCTTAACCACTTCCGGCTCTCCAACCTCTACATCAAGATAACCCCTGCTGTGGTAGAGCTCCTTTATCCTCTCCACATCCTTTTCTAAGTTTTCTGTCAAAAGAGGAACAGAAAACCTGAGGTGGAGTAAGGATTTCTCCTTCGTTTCTAAAACGTCCTTTATGTCGCCCGAATCAATCGCTCTATTTCCTCTTATCTCTATTGTGCAGACGTTTGCCTTATGGCCTTCTTCTATCACAAAAGTGACGACTGCCCTTGTAGACGAGGTTCTATCTATGGTGTAGGAAACTTGTGTTCCAAGAAATCCCTTTTTCTCGTAAATTTTTTCTATCTTGTGAACTAAATTGTCAAGAAATTTGTAACTGAGAGGCTCTTTTAATTCTTTCTCCTCTCCATTCTCATCCACAAGGCCAAGTTCTTCCTTTAGTTTCTTTGACGAAATGTGCTCATTACCCTTAAAAACTATACCGGTTATTATCGGTTTTTCCTTTACGAAATACCTGAGAATAACTCCCTTTTTCCCTTCCTTAACATCAACCGAAATATTTTCAAAGTAACCAAGCTTGAACAGTGTTTTTATATCTTTTGCTACCCTTTTGGGAGAGTAGATTTCTCCCGGCTTCTCAGATATGTAAAAAAGAATGGTGCTATCTGGAACAGTTTCGTTTCCTATTATCTCAACCTTTTCTACCACCTGTTCTCCCGCATAGGAAAGAGGTGAAAGTAAACCAACAACAAAAAAGCCAATAATTAGCAACAACAATCTTTTCAACTCGCTCCCCCTAAAGCACAGCTCACGCTAATAATAACACAACTTAATTTTTTGGAAGGTATATCCTGAAACAAGTACCTTCTCCTTCCTTGCTTTCTACTTCTACTTTACCGTCCAATTTCTCAACGGCCAGCTTTACGATAGAAAGCCCAAGTCCTGTTCCACCCAGCTTTCTTGATCTTGAACGATCTACCCTGTAAAAACGTTCAAAAATAAATGGAATGTGTGACTTCGGGATACCTATTCCCGTGTCACAGACAGAAATCTCTACTTCATTTTTAAGCTCCCGGTAAGAAACATTAACAATTCCGTTTTCCTTGTTGTATTTAATAGCGTTATCTATAAGGTTTTTCAGAATTGCGTGAAGCATTTTTTCATCAACAAAAAGTTCGGCGTCTTCTGGAATATCTACCTTAACAGTCACTCCCTTCTTCTCGGCAAACTCCGAAAGATCAGAGACAATTTTTCTTGTGAACGGTAGGAGCTCTATCCTAACCGGCCTCATTTGAAAGTTGACACTCTCAAGCATAGAAAGGGTTATAAGATCTTCTATAAGCTGATTCATATACCTTACCCTTTCCATAGCCTTTTTTAAGAATTTACTGGCAGTAGCTTTGTCCTTACATTCCTCCTCAAGAGTTTCTAAGGAGAGTTTCATAGCCGCCAGAGGAGTCTTAAGCTCGTGAGAAACGTTCGCTATAAAGTCCTTTTTTAGATTTTCATACTTTTTCATAGCGGTTAAATCCATAAGAAGGAGAACTTTTTCGTCCATATCTGAAGCGAAAATTGGTTGAATGTATTTATCTTTTATCTTCTTTTCCTGCCAAGCTCTATACTCTTCGTTAAAACTCTCATTTATCATGGAAACAATGTCAAAATCCTTTATAGCCTGATAGAAGAATTTGCCTCTGTCTTCAGGACTGATATCAAGGAGCTCCCTTGCAAAACGATTCGTAAAAATAATCCTTCCGTAAGGATCCATAACAACAATTCCCTCGCGGAGAAGGTTGAGAGCTCTTGAAAGAAGTTTTGTGCTATCGGTTTTTCTATCCGATCTTCTACGACGAGCCTGCCTCAAAGAGTAAATAGTTTTTTTCCTTTTTTCTTTCTCCCTGAAAGCTATATAGGCAAAAGTAAGGGTAAGAGTAAATAGAAAAAGCGAAACAGCAATAAGAACGGTATTCAAAGCTGCTACCCCGGTAAGATTCTTTCTGTCTTAAGGTACTCCCTTAAAACTTCTGGAACAATAACAGAACCATCTTCTTGCTGGTACTGTTCTAAGATAGCAATTACAGTTCTGCCAACAGCCAGACCAGAACCATTTAGAGTATGGACTAATCTTACTTTACCATCCTTATCTCTGAACCTTATCTTTGCCCTCCTTGCCTGAAAGTCTTCACAGTTGGAGCAGGAAGAAATTTCCCTATACCTGTTCTGTGAAGGAATCCAGACTTCTATGTCGTAGGTTTTGGCTGCAGAAAAGCCAAGATCTCCGGTGCACAGCTCCACGACCCTATAGTGAAGCCCAAGGAGCTGTAAAACTTTTTCTGCCTCGTTAACAAGATTTTCAAGTTCTTTGTAGGAAGTATCGGGATGAACAATTTTTACAAGCTCTACCTTATTGAACTGGTGAAGTCTCATAATTCCCCTGACGTCTTTACCGTGAGAGCCGGCCTCCTTCCTGAAGCAGGGAGTATAGGCTGTGTAGTACTTGGGGAGCTCCTTTTCAGGGATAATTTCACCGGCGTGAATGTTCGTAAGGGGAACTTCAGCTGTAGGAATGAGCCATAGGTCCTCGTCCTTTATCTTGTAAAGGTCTTCTTCAAACTTAGGAAGCTGTCCAGTCCCGGTCATTGTCTTTGTATTTACGAGGAATGGAGGAATTATCTCCTCGTAGCCGTGCTCGTTTGTGTGAAGGTCAAGCATGAAGTTGATGAGAGCTCTCTCTAATTTAGCCCCCCACTTTTTGTAGATAACGAAGCGAGAACCAGCAAGTTTTGTTGCCCTTTCAAAATCAAGGATGTCAAGCTCTTTAGCAATATCCCAGTGGGGAAGAGGCTCAAAAGGGAACTCTGGCTTTTCTCCCCAGTATCTAACTACTACGTTATCTTCTTCGTCTTCTCCAACAGGAACGGAAGGGTGGGGAAGGTTTGGAATGGATAAAAGGAGTTCTTCAAACTTCTTCTCCACCTCTGCAAGCTCCTTTTCTAAGGAGACAATCCTATCGGAGATTTTTTCTACTTCTTCTTTCAGTTTGAGTCCTTCTTCTTTCCTCCCTTCTTTAAAGAGCTTTCCTATTTCCTTAGAATACTTGTTTCTCCTGGACTTAAGTTCTTCAACTTCGGTTATGAGAGCTCTCCTCTCGCTATCAATCGCAAGGAGCTCGTCAATCTTTGCAGCGTAGGATTTATCTCTTCGGGAAAGGAGTTCCTTCACCCTCTCTGGCTCTTTCCTTACAAGCTTTATATCAATCACTGCCTCACCTCCTTTACTTTAAAAGTCCAAAGGCCTTTAAAAGGAGCTCCACGCTTCCCTTGTTCATAGCAACCACTAAGAACATCGTGAAAAATATTAAAAGTTTCAAAACCTTCATTTCCCCCTTAAGCTCGTTTCTCAGGGCTTTTAATTCCGCCTTAAACTCCTCTTTTGTAACAAGCTCTTTAGTTAGTTCATCCTTTAACTCTGCTTTAATTAAAGTCTTTTGTTCCTTAGCCTTTTCTTCTATGGTCTCTAAAGCCTTCTCAACGCTCCTTGCTACTTTCTCAGCAGTTTCCCTGTCCTTAACCGCTTCCTCTATTGCTTTATAGACTTCTAACGGTAGAGTGTAGGACATCTCTGCCTCCCCAATACCATGTTACCTCTCCTCACCGTTTTTTACTTTTGAAACAGAAACCACAAGGTCGTCTTCTGAGAGCCTCTGAATCCTCACTCCCCTTGTGTGTCTTCCGTAAACAGGAATATCCTCACTGTTTACTCTGATTATCTTTCCTTGACGGGAAACTAAGATGACCGGTTCTCCATCCTTAAGGGTTGTGGCATCAGCTATCTTTCCAGTCCTCTCGGAAAGTTTAGCGGCGATAAGCCCTTTACCTCCTCTCCTCTGGAGAGGAAATTCTGAAAGCATAACTCTCTTACCGTAACCCTTCTCCATGACTATGAGAAGATAGATGTCTTCTGGCTGAATGG